>CALKYE010000062.1 GCA_938003765.1 uncultured Planctomycetia bacterium | reverse complement strand
ATGGCGCGCCTCGTCGGCCGCGCGCGCGCGATCGAGCTGATGGCCAGCGGGCGCACCTTCGACTACGACGAGGCCGAGAAGCTCGGGCTGGTCACGCACGTGCGCGCCGAGAGCGACGACGCCAGCTTCATGACGGCGCTGGGCGAGTTCGCCGCGAGCTTCACGACGCCCGGCAAGGCCGCGATGAGCGTCGGACACATCAAGGCCGCGGTGCACGGCGGAATCGATCTGCCGCTCGACGCCGGACTCGCGCTCGAACGCGAGCTGCAGGCCAAGCTGTTCGCCTCGGCCGACGCGCGCGAGGGCATCGCCGCGTACGTGGAGAAGCGCGTCCCGAGCTTCGAGGGCAAGTAGGGTCGATGAAGGCGTTGCGGATCCACGCGCACGGCGGGCCCGAGGTGCTCGTCGTCGACGACATCGCGCGACCGAGCCCGGGCGCCGGCGAGGTGCTGGTGAAGGTGCTGGCCGCCTCGATCAATCACCTCGACATCTGGGTGCGCCGCGGCATGCCCGGTTTCCCGGTGGCTTTTCCGCGCACGCTGGGCTGCGACGGCATCGGTGAGGTCGCGGAACTTGGGCCGGGCGTCAGCGGTCTGCGCGTCGGCCAGCGCGTGGTGCTCGAGCCCGGCTACAGCTCGGGGCGCAGTCCCGAGGACCTGCGCGGCGACGATCACCTCGCGCCCGACTACTCGATCCGCGGCGAGCACGGCGACGGTTTTCACGCCGAGTACGTCGTGCTGCCCGCGAAGTACGTCTTCGCGTTGCCGGCCGGAGTCGATCCCGTTCAAGCGGCAGCCGTGCCGCTGGTGTTCCTCACGGCGTGGGGGATGCTCGTCACGCGCGCGAAGCTCGCACGCGGCGAGACCGTGCTCGTGCTCGGCGGCGCCAGCGGAGTCGGCTCGGCCGGCATCCAGATCGCCAAGTCGCTCGGCGCGCGCGTGATCGCCACCGCCGGCAGCGAGCGGAAGCTCGAACTCGCGCGATCACTCGGCGCGGACGAAGTCGTCGACCACTCGCGCGAGGCCTGGGACAAGGAGGTCAAGAAGCTCACCGGCGGACGCGGCTGCGACGTCGTGTTCGAGCACGTCGGGCCCGCCACCTGGGACGCGTCGATGCGCTGCCTCGCGCGCCTGGGTCGGCTCGTCACCTGCGGCGGAACGACGGGCGCCAAGGTCGCGGTGCTCCTGCCGCACATGTTCATCAAGAACCTCTCGGTGCTGGGCTCGACGATGGGGCCGCGCAGCGCGCTGCCCGAGATCTTCGAGCACGTCGCCGCCGGTCGCTACCGGCCCGTCGTCGACCGCGTGATGCCGCTCGCCGACGCGCGCGCGGCGCACGAGCTGCTCGAGTCGCGCCAAGTGGCCGGCAAGATCGTGCTCACCCCGTGAATTCGAGCGAAACGACGCCCCCCAACTGCTTTCCTGCTGCAACTCCATCGATGAAGACCGCTGAACAGATCGCCAGCGCCGCCGTGATCGGCGCGGGAACCATGGGCCATGGCATCGCGCATGCGCTCGCGTTGGCTGGGATCGACACCACGCTGGTCGACCTCGACGCGGCTGCGCTCGAGAAGGGCCTCGCTGCGGTCAAGAAGAACCTCGACACCGGCGTCGAGAAGCAGAAGGTCACCGCGGCCGCGCGCGACGCCGCTTTGGCGCGCTTGAAGGGCTCGCGCGAGCTCGAGAGCGCCGTGCGCGACGTCGACGTCGTGATCGAGGCCGTGCCGGAGAAGCTCGAGCTCAAGCAACGCATCTTCACCACGCTCGGCTCGGTGTGCGCCGCGGACGCGTTGCTCGCGACCAACACCTCGTCGCTGCCGATCACTTCGATCGCACAGGCGTGTCAGCGCCCCGAGCGCGTCGTGGGCATGCACTTCTTCAATCCGGTGCACATCATGAAGCTGGTCGAGGTCGTGCGCGCCGCGCAGACCAGCGAACAGGCCGCGCGACTCGCGCTCGCGTTGAGCGCGCGCATCGGCAAAGAAGGCATCGACGTGAAGGACTCGCCGGGCTTCGCCTCCAGCCGCTTGGGACTGGTGATCGGCCTCGAGGCGATGCGCATGTGCGAAGCCGGCGTCGCCAGCGCCGAGGACATCGACAAGGCGATGACGCTGGGCTACGGCTTCCCGATGGGGCCGCTCAAGCTCACCGACCTCGTCGGGCTCGACGTGCGCCTGGCGATCGCCGAGCACCTCACGCGCGAGATCGGTCCGCGCTTCGAACCGCCGCAGATCCTGCGCGACAAGGTCGCGCGGGGCGAGCTGGGCAAGAAGTCAGGCAAGGGCTTCTACGACTGGAAGGCCTGAGCGCCCTCGCGCGCTCACAAGGAGCATCAACATGGCTGAAGTCGACTGGGGCAACGAAGCCAACGAAGCGCCGAAGAAGAAGAGCCGCGTGCCGAAGTGGGCCTGGTTCTGCGGCGGCGGTTGCTTGCTCGCCATTGTGGCTGCAGGCGTGGTCGCTGTGCTGGCCTTCAACTTCGCGAAGGACGCCGCGGACCCCGAGACGCAGTGGGCCCGACTCGCCGAGGTCGTGCCCTACGAGACGCGGCCGGAAGGGAACATCGTGGGCTTCAAGATCCCGTTCCAGGACATCCAATTCTTCACCTTGCCGCAGGAGAACGGAGTGAGCGGCGCGTTCCTGATCGCGGCGGGGCCGGAGGGTGAGGACTTCCGCGCGCAGTACTTCGACGGCGAGAAGAAGATCGATCTGGGCCCGATCGCCGGGAACATGGGACGTTTCAACGTCGAGGAGGGCGTGCTCAACCTGCAGGGCCGCGAACTGCGCACGCTCCGCTTCACCAGCCACGAGCGCTCCGAGGGCGACGACAAGGAACTCTCGCCCATGCACAAGAGCACACTGGCGGTCGACCTGACCAAGGACGGCAGCGACACGGCCGTGATCTTCCAGTACGACGTGACCAAGTCGCTCGCCCCCGTCGACGAGAAGGCCGTGGTCGAGTTCCTCGCGCCCTTCAAGCTCGGCGAGATCCGATGAGCGCGAGCGCCGCGTTGACGGCCGAGTCGCCTGCGACGCACGCGCGCACGACGCACGTGCTCGGCGCGCTGGGAGCGCTGGCGCTCCTGATCGCTTCACTGTGGTGGATGGCGACTCCGAGCGCCCGCTCGTTGGATCCGCTCGCGGCGTTCGAGGAGCGCTTCGAGCCGCGCGAGCTGCCGGCGGGCTGGAAGATCGCGCGCGCGGACTTGCTCGCGCGCGGCGACGTCGTGCTGCTGCTCGAGCGCGAAGGTCTCGAGCCCGAGCCGCCCAAGGCCGAGACGCCCGAGCGCAAGGAAGGCAGCGAGCAGCCGCGCTTCGACTGGAGCGGCGTCGACTGGGGTCCGACGGGCGCCGCGCCGCGCGAGGTCGCGATCATCGACCTGCCGCTCCACAGCGCGAAGGACGATCTCGAGCAATCGCTGCGCGGCGGCTTCGAGTTCAGCGGCGACTTCAAGTCCATTCCGTTCGAGGGCGCCAAGCGCGTTCTGCGCCGCGATCTCGTCGACTGGGGTGAGTTCGAGTGCGCCGCGGTGCTCGAGCGCGAGTTCGAAGGCGGCGGCACGTTCCGCGACGTGGTGCGCGTCAACCTCAGCCGTCCGGGCCAGCCGCGCCTGCTCACCGCGCGCTTCGGCCGCGGAGTTTCCGGCTCGTTCGAGCCCATCGCCGAGTTGCTGGCCGCCCTCGAGCCGCGCTAGTGCGCGCGCGTGTCGCTTCCATCCAAGAGTCAGGCGGAGAACCCCATGATCCTCAGCACCACCCCGACCCTCGAAGGCCATCCGATCCGTCAGTACCTGGGCGTGGTCACCGGCGAAGCCGTGCTCGGCGCCAACGTCTTCAAGGACATGTTCGCCAGCGTGCGGGACATCGTCGGCGGTCGTTCGGGCACGTACGAACGTGAGCTGGCCAGCGCGCGCAAGATCGCGCTCGACGAGCTGGCGCAGCGCGCCTCGGAGCTCGGCGGCAACGCGGTGGTCGGCATCGACCTGGACTACGAAGTGCTCGGCGCGGCCAACGGCATGCTGATGGTCAGCGCCAGCGGCACGGCCGTCGTCATCTGACGCCGCCGGACGGAGCGTCCGACTCGCGCGGCGCGAGCACTTCCGCGATGTGAACGACGCGCGCCTTCACGCCCAGGCGCGCCAGGCCCGACTCCCACTGCAAGTGGCAGCCGGGGTTGGCGGTGACGAGCGTGTCCGCGCCGCTCGCGACGAACGCGCGCGCCTTGGGCTCGAACACGGCCTGACTGTCGCGCGGCCGCAGGAGCGAGTAGATGCCCGCCGACCCGCAGCACGACTCGGCGTTGGCGAGCTCCACGCACTGCGCGCCGCTCACGCGCTCGAGCAGCGTTCGCGGCTGCGAGCGGATCTGCTGGCCGTGGCAGAGGTGGCAGGGATCGTCGTACGTGAGCTTCCCGAGCTCAGGCGCCGCTCGCGGACGCCAGTCGGCGGGCGCCTGTGCGGCGACGAACTCGCTGAAGTCGACCACGCGCGCGGAGAAGCGCTTGGAGCGCTCGCGCCAGGCGGAGTCGTCCTCGAGCAACGTCGCGTAGGCGCGCATGTGAGCGCCGCAGCCCGCGCTGTTCACGACGATGGGGGCGTCGCCGAGGCGCTCGTAACTCTCGATCGTCGTGCGCGCGAGGGCGCGCGCGCCCTCGAGCTCGCCGTTGTGGGCGTGCAGCGCGCCGCAGCAGACGTGGTCCTTCGCCGTGCGGCACGAGTAGCCGATCTCGGCGAGCACCGCGGCGCTGGCGCGGTTCACGCGCCCGAACAGTTCGGGCATGACGCAGCCTTCGAGCAGCGCGACTTCTCCACGCTGCGCGCCGCGCGCGGGCGTGCGCTCGGGCAGCGCTCGGCGTTCGCTCGCGGGCGGCGCCGTCGGCATCGAGAGCAGCGCTTCCTTGCGCGCGCCGGCGAACGTCGCTGCGAGCCGCATCAGGCCCGTGCGTTGCGCCAAGCGCAGCGCGGAGATCGAGAGCGAGAGCCAGAAGCGGCTGGGCAGCACGACCCCGAATCCGAACCAGCGCGCCAGTCGCTCGAGCGCTCCGCGCGGCGCCGCGCGATTCGCGCCCGCGCGCGCGGTCTCCATCATCTCGCCGAAGCGCACGCCCGCGGGGCACACGCTCTCGCAGTGGCGGCACACCAGGCAGAAGTCGAGCTCCTCGCGGTAGTGCGGATCGCTCGCGTCGAGCTTGTTCTCGGCCACGGCGCGCATCAGGTAGATGCGGCCGCGCGGGCTCGAAGGTTCGGCGCCGGTGAGCTGATACGTCGGGCACGTGCGCAGGCACAGCCCGCAGTGGATGCAGTCGAGGCTCTTGACGTAGTCGACGAGCGCGTTCGGTTCCATCACAGGCCTCCCGCGAAGCGGCCGCGCGCGAAGACTCCACCCGGATCGAGCATGCGCTTGAGCTCGCGCATCAACTCGAGGCCGGTGATCTCGTCGGCGAACGGATCGAGCCCGTCCAGCGCGGAGAGCGGCGCGTTGCGCAAGTGCGCCGATCCGCCGTGACGTTGCGCTGCGGCTCGCGCGCGCCGCGTGAACTCGCGGAGCTGCTCGGGCGTGGCGTGCGGCGACAATCCGACGTCGATGCGCGCCTCCAGCGGTTGAACGGCCACACGCCGCGGCCAGGTCGCGGCGTCGAGCAGCTCGAGCTCGTCGCGCAGCACGCCCGCCAGTAGCGCGGGCTCGCAGCCGATCGCCAGCGATGCGTGCGAGCCATCGTCGAAGCTCGTGGCGTCGCGCAGCTCGTCGGCGTGGCGGCGCGCCTCGTCGCCTTCGAGCACCGCCGCGCCGCGCCACGCCGCGCGCAGCGCCGCGAGCTCGGCCTCGATCGCCGCGCTCTTGCCGAACAGGCGTGCGAACAGCGCCCACGCGCTGCCCCCGGTCGGAGGATCGATGCTGGTGAGCGTGATCGACACGGCGCGCAGGGGCAGGGCTCGCGCAGCCCGCGCGAGGTCGAGTCCGTGCGCGAGATCGCGGGGCGCTGCGGCGACCCACGCGTCGCGATCAGGCGCGGGGAACAGGCGCAGCGCGACTTCCGTGAGCACGCACAGCGTTCCGTGCGAGCCCGTGTAGAGCCGGTGCAGGTCGAAGCCGGTGACGTTCTTCACCAGCCGTCCGCCGCTGCGCGTGATGGTTCCGTCGCCGAGCACGGCCTGCACGCCGAGCACGTGATGGCGCACCGGTCCGAAGCGCAGGCGGTCGATGCCCGACTGGCCCGCGGCGACCACGCCGCCGACCGTGCAGCGCGAAGGGTGCGCGACGTCAGGCGTCAGACGGTGTCCGCCGCGCGCGACGCGTTCGCCCAGCGCGGCCATCGTCTCGCCCGCTCGCACTGCGATCGTTCCATCGGCGGGCTCGTGCGACACGGCGCCGACCAGGCGACGCGTCGAGAGCAGGAAGTCGACGCGCTCGGGCGCGCCGCACCAGCCGAGCTTGGAGCCCAACCCGATCGGGACCACGCGCAGCCCATCGCGCGTGGCGAGCTTCAGCAGCTCGCTCACTTGCTCGACCGAGCCCGGACAAGCGAGCGGCGCCTCGGGCGCGTCGAAGCGTGTGCGCTGCGCGAGCACGTGCTCGCGGCCGACGACCTGCGCGAGCGCGGATTCGAGTTGCGCCGTGCTCACGCCTTGGGCCTCAGCGCGCCGCGCATCTCGCGGCAGGCGTGCACGGGGATCAACTTGCCGGGGTTCATGCGGCGCTCGGGGTCCCACGCGTCGCGCACCGAGCACATCGCGCGCAAGCTCGACTCGTCGAACACCTGCGTCATCGCGGCCTGCTTCTCGAGCCCGACTCCGTGCTCGCCGGTGAGCGAGCCGCCGGCCTTGACCACCAGCTCCATGATCTCGTCGCCGGCGGCCAGCACGCGCTTCACCTCCGCGGGATCGCGTCGGTCGTAGCTGATGTTGGGGTGCAGGTTGCCGTCGCCGGCGTGGAACACGTTGGAGAGCTTGAGTCCGTGCTCGTGCGCGATGCGCGTCGAGCCCAGCACCAGCTCGCGCAACTTCGTGCGCGGCACGACCACGTCGGCGACGTACAGGTCGGGCGCGATGCGGCCCATCGCTCCGAAGGCGCCCTTGCGGCCGGCCCACAGCTTCTTGCGCTCGCTCGCGTTGCGCGCGCGGCGCACGTCGATCGCGCCGCGGCGGCGCACGACGGCCAGGATCTCGTCGAGGCTCGCGGCCACCTCGGCCTCGCTGCCCTCGCACTCGATCAGGAGCACCGCTTCGGCGTCGCGCGGATAGCCCGCGGCGAACACACTCGCCTCGACCGCTTCGATCGTCAGTCGATCGAGGATCTCGAGCGCCACGGGCTCGTGTCCGGCGGCGATCACGTCGCTCACCGAATCGCACGCGCCGTCGAGGTCCTTGAAGATCGCGAGCACGGTCTCGACCACCGGCTGGATCGGCATGAGCTGCACGACGATCTCCGTGGCGATGCCGAACATGCCTTCGCTTCCGACGAACAGCCCGACCAGGTCGTAGCCGAGCGGATCGAGGTGCGCGCGCGACAGGTCGAGCACGCTTCCGTCGTGCCGCACGATCACCAGCCCGAGCACGTGGCGGTTGGTCGAGCCGTACTTGAAGCAGTGCGGACCGCCCGAGTTCTCACCGATGTTGCCGCCGATCGTGCAGGCGTGCTGGCTCGAGGGGTCGGGCGCGTAGAACAGGCCGTGCTGCTCGGCGGCGAAGCTCAAGTCGACGTTCACGAGCCCGGCCTGCACGCGCGCGGTGCGGTTCTCGACGTCGAGCGCGACGATGTCGCGCATGCGCGCGAGCCCGACGATCGCGCCGCCGGCGACCGGAGTGGCGCCGCCCGAGAGGCCCGTGCCCGCGCCGCGTCCGACGATCGGCACGCCTGCGCGGTGCAGCAACGCCACGGCGCGCGCGCATTCGTCGGTGGTGCGCGGCAGCACGACGCAGGCGGGGCGCTGCTGGAGCAGCGCGAGGCCGTCGCACTCGTACGAGAGCAGGCGCGTGGGATCGCTGATCAAACCGGCGTCGCCGGTGATCGCGCGCAACCCTTCGAGCAACGAGGCATCCACGCCGGGCGTCACGGAAATCAGAAGTCGATGCGCGAGAGCCGGAACCAGCCCAGCGCGAGCACGCCGACGACGAACAGCAGCGTCGTGCCGACGGACAGCGCGGCGTTGAAGCGCCACGGCGCGTCCCAGGCGAACAGACCTTCGTAGCTCTCGGCTTCCTGGCGTCGATCGAACGGCGCCTGGATGCTCCAGCCCGCGGCGAACACCCGGGCGGTGTGCTCGTTCGCCGCATCCTCGGCCCACTTGGCTTCGGCGTCGTAGTCGATGAACAGGATCGTGTCGTCGAGCTGCGCGATCCACCTGCGGCGCAGGCGCTCCTCTTCGCCGCGCTTCTCGCGCCACTCGAAGCGATTGGCGCTCACCGCTGAGAGCGTCACGAGCTTGGCGTCGACGCCCAGCTCCTTGCGCAGTTGCTTGACCAGCTCGGTGCGTTTGCCGACGCGCTCGACGCTGTCGCGCCTGAAGCGCCACGAAGCTTCGCCGCCGCCCGAGGGGTGCGGCGCGATCCAGACCACGCCGTCGCGATGGAACGAGCTGCGCACGTCGCGCGTGAACCCGGCCGGGGCCTGCGAGACCTGCACGCCCAGCTCCTCGTCGACGAACTCCGCCTCTTTGCGCTCGACGCGCTTGCGCAGCTTCTTGGCGATCCGGCCGCCGTCCAGCGTCTTGGGCATCACCAGGTGGTAGGCGTCGACGAACCTGTCGAGCGCGACTCCGGTCCAGTCGCGCTCGCGCGGCGAGTCGCCCTTCTCCACGCGGAGCGCAGCGCGGTGCTGGTCGAAGGCGTTGTTCTCGTACCACAGGTTCATCACGCAGTTCACGGGCATGAACACGATCGTGAGCAGGATCGCGGCGATCGAGCTGCGCGTGAACACGCCGATCGCGCACGAAATGGCGTGGAACACGGCGAAGCTGTAGAGCAGCGCAGGGATGCTCCACAAAAGGCCGAACTCGACGTAGCCCGAGCTGACCCACAGTCCGAGGAACATCCCGCCGACCAGGACGAGCGTGAGCAGTCCGACGAACACCAGCCCCGCGACGTAGCGCGAGAGCAGCAGAGCCAGGCGCGAAACGGGCTTGCTGAAGACCACGTCCGCGGCGCCGCGCTCGAGCATCTGCGGCACGAAGAACGCGATGGCGGCGATGCCGAACAGCGTTCCGTACTGATCGGCGGCGAACAGCACGACGTCGACCAGGTTCTCGAGCAGCTTCAGGCGCTGCTGCGACATGTCGGAGGGCGTCATGGCGCGCGCGGCGCCAGCGACGTCGGGCAGCCAGTCGGCGTAGTCCCAGCGCCAGAAGCGCGCGATCCAGATGCCGTCGTCGCGGAAGCCGACCAGCAACAGGAACAGCGCCGGCAGCAGGAACAGCACCGCGAGGATGCGGAAGCCGAGGTTGTCGACGACCTGGTAGTAGGCGTCGCGCAAGAGCGAGCGAGCGATCGTGCCCTTCACGAGTTCGTCCCCGTCTGGCCCGACTTCACGAGCTGGATGAAGGCTTGCTCGAGGTTGAGCCGGCGCGCGAGCACGCCTCGGATCGACACCCCCGCGGCGCGCAGCCGGTCGACGCATTGATCGAGCTCGGCATCGCCGAGCTGCAGCTCGAAGCCGCCGGCGTGCGCTTCGAAGCCCGCGCCGAGGTCTCCGAGGATCACGCGCAAGTTGGGCGGCACGGGGTGGAGGTCGAAGCGGTAGCGGCCGGTGCGCGGCGTGAGCTCGTCGATCGCGCCTTCGCGAACGACCCGGCCCCGGACCATGATCACGACGCGGTCGCAGACCAGCTCGACCTCCTGCAGGAGGTGCGAGTTGATGAACACCGTCGCGCCGCGCTCCTTGAGGCTCTGCACGATCTGCCGCACCGCGGCGCGCCCGACCGGGTCGACGCCGTCCGTGGGCTCGTCGAGGATGATCACGTCGGGCTCGTGGATCATGGCCTGCGCGAGTCCGACGCGCTGCGTCATGCCCTTGGAGTACTCGCGGATCTTGCGCTTGGCCGCGTCGCGCATGCCGACTTGTTCGAGCACTTCGGGCACGCGGCGCTTCAGCCACTCGCGCTCGCAGCCGCACATCTGGCCGAACAGCTCGAGCATCTGCACGCCCGTGAGGTACGGCGGCAGGCGATGGCCTTCGGGCAGGTAGCCGACCTTGCGTCGCACCGCCGGATCGCCGACCGGTTGGCCGAGCAACTGCGCCTCGCCGGAGCTCTTGCTCGCCAGGCCCAGCAGCATCTTGACGAGCGTCGTCTTGCCAGCGCCGTTCGGTCCGAGCAGGCCGAAGACCTGGCCCCGCGCGACATCGAGCGTGACCCTGTCCACGGCGGTGACGCCCTGGGCTCCGAACAATCCGCGACCGTAGACCTTGCTGACGTCGCGGACCGAGATGGCGGGGGAGGAATTCATCGACGGACGGAGCGTAGCGTGCTCGCGCGCGCGCTCAGCGAGCGAGCATGGCGACGCGCGCCGCGCCAATCCAGCCGGCAGCCGGGCCCAGCGTCGCGCCCAGGAGCTTCACCTCCGGCGCGCGCCCGCCGTAGCTGCGCTCTTCGAGTCCTTCGCGGACGCCGCCCTCGAGCAGATCGAGCGCCGCCGAGAACCCGCCGCCGAACACGTACACGCGCAGGTCGAGCAGGCACAGCACCGGGCCCAGGCCGCGTCCCAGGTCGCGTCCGATCTCGCGCAGCAGCGCTGATTCGGCCAGCGAACCGGCGCGCGCCCGCGCGGTGAGCATCACGAGGTCGCCGGGAGCGTCCGGCGGAAGTTGAGCGGCGAGCGCGCGACGCTTCGCAGCGGTGGCGGAAGCGAGCGTTTCGACGCAGCCGCGCTTTCCGCAGCCGCACGGCGGTCCGTCGGGGTCGACGACGATGTGGCCGACCTCGCCCGCCATGCCGGCGCCGGCGTAGAGCTCGCCATTGAGGATCAACCCGCCGCCGATCCCGGTGCCGAGCGTCACCATCAGCGCGTCGCGCTCGCCGCGGCCCGCGCCGAGCCACAGCTCACCGACCGCGGCGGCGTTGGCGTCGTTCTCGACGTGGACGTTCTCCGGCGCGAGCCCGACGCGGCGCGCGAGTTCTCCGCGCATGTCGAGGTCGACGAAACCCGGCAGGTTCGGACTCGCGATCAGGTGGCCCCGCGCGCGATCGAGAAGTCCGGGAACGCCGATGCCCAACCGCGCGCCACCGCCGAGTTCTCGGTGGATGTTGGCCAGCGTGTCGAGCACCGCCGCCGGCCCACGCGAGAAGCCCGGGTCGTACGTGCGCTCTTCGAGGATGCGGCCGTCCGCCGTCACGACACCGGCCTTGACGGACGTCCCGCCCAGGTCGATGCCGACTTGAACCGCGCCGTGTGCGCTGGGCGCGGAGGACTCGCCGCGAGGCGTCGCCGGAGTGCTCATGAAGGCGCGCAGCGTACCAAGCGCTCGCGCAGCACGGAGTCTGCGTGCGGCGCGGAGCGACGTTCCATCCGGCGCGCCTTCAGTTCCAGCGCGAAGCTCTATTCGCTGAGGCTGAACGTCGTGGTCGCGGTATGGCCGTTGTGCCGGCCGACGGTGACCGAGAGCTTCTCGGTCTGCGGGTCGGCGTCGAAGGTCACCGTCGAGTTGTTGTGGCCTCCGTGAGACTCGACGCGCTGGTCAGCGCTGTTGCGCTCGACGACCACAACGCTCGAAGGCGTGACGGGATCGCCGCCGGGCACGGTCTTCCCGCTGACGTTGACGGTCACCATCGGCGGCTCGCCCGGCGTCACGCACACTTCGATGGTCCAATTCACCATCGTCTGTTGATCGTTGAACAGCCGCGTCTTGACTTCCTTGGTCTTGCAGTCCGGACCTGCTCCAGAGCCACAGGTCAACGGCGCCACGAGAAGCGCGAGCGTCGAACACACGACACTCGGTGTCGTACGGATGCTTGCGAGCGACATGAGAGAACTCCACAGTCCGATCAGGGACGTCGAACTTCGTCGGAGAAGGTGAAACCACTGCTGTCGGTCCAGGCCGCCTTCACTTTCGTGTTGGAGTCCGCGACGAACGTCGACATCGTCGCGACTCGCAGCCCGTTGCGTTCGATGATCGAGCCGTTGGCGAGGCTGGCGCTGAACTCGAGCGCGCCGTCGACATAGAGTTCCGCTGACTGAAGGTCCTCGGCCTCGTCGACGATGGTGACGACGAGTTGTTGTTCGCCGCTCGCGAGCATCAGCCCCGTCAACGTGCCTTTGACTCTTCCGAGGCTCTGCATGACCGTGAATCCCGGCGGCGGGGGCAAGCCCGCCGTCAGTCGGTCATCGAGTTCGACGATCGTGTCGAAGGGAATCTGGCTCGCGTCCAGATCGGAGCGCACTTCGTAGGCGTGGCTCTCGTAGACCTGCCGCGACTCCACTTGCTGGAACCAGCCCGCTCGTCGGCCGACGGCGGCGGCGGTCGCGGTCAATCCGAGCGCAGTCACACTGAGGAACACGATCTGGCGAGACTTCGATCGATTCATGAGTTGTCTCGAATGCGGGATACGGGATTCGACGACGTGTCGGCCCGACTTGACGAGATAGAGCCCGCTCCAAGCAGCGCTGGCCCCGCGCAGACGGCGAAATTCAAATGCGCCCATCGGCGCGCCGCTTTGCGGGGTTGCCGCTGTGGCGGCCCCAGGTACTCTTGACCCCGAGGGAGGAGGACCGCGCTCTCGCCAAGGCGCAGTCCGAGGAGTCGTGAGCATGAGCGAGTCACGTTCCATGACGGCCGTCGTCGCAGCGGCCGCAGTGCGAAGCGCCGAGGGTTGTCCGGTGTGTTCCGCGGGCTGGAGTCCGGACGCCATCGACGAACTCGACGATTGGCTCCGGTGCGTGCTGCGGAGTCGCTTTCGCCTCGCAGCGCAGGAGCTCGACGACCTCGTGCAGGAGACCTGGCTGGCCGCGATCAGGACATGCACGGCGCTCCCGCCGCGCGCTTGGTTCTACGTCACCGCGGTGCGTCGACAGCGACGCGTTGCGACTCGCAGCAGTGCGCTGCGCGCTGCGCTCGACGAGAGCGAGCTGAGCGAGATGTGCGCGCCGGTCACGCTCGAACCCGAGCTCTGCTGCGAGCGCCGCGAGCTGCTCGATCGCGCGCGCTCGACGCTCGCGGCGCTGCAGCGGCCCGAGCGCGACCTGTTCGCGCGCCACGCGCTGGGCGACGAGTCGCTGCAGGGCGCGGCTCGGCGCCTCGGTCGCTCGCGCAAGTGGGCTCGACTCGCGCTGCTGCGCGCGGAACGAGAGCTGCGCGCGGGGCTTCGCGACTGGCGCAGGTAACCTTCGAGCGTGGAACTCCGCATGGACAGCGCCAGCTCGGCGCTGCATCCGGCGCGCGCGAGGGGTAACGTTCCAGCGCGATGAGCCAAGCTGCGCCCAATCCTGTCGCCTCCAAGTCTTCGCGCGTCGTAGCGTGGGCCTTCGGGCTGGGCCTGGTGGTGATGTTCGCAGCCGTCGCGCTGTTCACCGCCTGGCGCGCCGCGCGCGAGAGCGGTCAGGACGAGCGCGCGGCGGCCGCACGCGCGGAGCTCGCCCCCGCGTCGGAGGCGCTGGCGCGAGCTGTCGAGAGCGCGCAGCCCCAGGCCGCGCCTGCGGCCGGTGAGGCGCCGGCCGCGCGCTACGACATCGATCGGACGATCGCGGTGTTGAGCGAACTCGACACGGCCACGCTCGAGGCGCGCTCGGTGCGCGAGTGGGTCGACCGGCTCGTGCGCCAGGACTACTCGAACGTCGCGCCGAAGGCGCTCGAAGTGCGCCAACGCACGCTGGAGCTGCTCTCGCGCCTGGCGGGGCAGCTCGACGCGCTCGACGACCACGACGAGACGTGGTCGACGTATCGAGCGGTGCTGCACGCGCTCAAGGCCGCCAACTCGGTGATCGTCGGCATGCCCGGCGGGCTGGGCAACACGCCGCGCGCGGACCTGCGCGAGGCGGCCGCGCGCGAGCTGCAACGGAGCCTCGCCGAGCGCGAGCAACTGCTCGCGCGCGTCCGACCGATCGAGGCGGAGCTGATCCAGCTCTCCAACGACTCAGCGCCGCTGTTCCGCGAACTGCTGGTCGAGTGGGAGCAACTGTGCCTGACGCGCGACGCCGCATACCTGGCCGCTGCGCGGCTGGATTGGGAGGCGTGCGCGCGCCACGCGCGGGCGGCGATCGCCGAGGCGCCGAGCGAGTCCGAGGCGCACCTGCTCGTCGCGCTCGCGCACGTCGAGGGCGGCGTCGCGCTGCCGCCGGAGGTCTCCGACCTGCGCCAGTACCTCGATCGCTTCATCTCGGCGCATCCGGACCAGGCCGCGCCCGCGTTGCTCCTGCGCGGAGTCTGGCGCGCGCGCAGCGGGGACCCGAGCGGCGCGCGCGAGGATCTCGAGCTCGCTTCGACGCGCTATCCGCAGCAGGCGTCGCGTCTGCGCGAGCGCTTCGACCCGTACAGCGCGCGCTCCTACCTGCGCCAGACCTCGGCGGGGCGCTCGATCACCGGCATGTTCGAGGCCAGCATGCTCGGCGCGGGGTGGTTCAGTCCCGAGCTGCAGCTCGCGCGAACGCTGTTCGACGCGGGCGACCGCGAGGGCGGCAAGCGCCAGATCCGCGAGCACTTCCACCGCCGGCGCGCGGACGGTCAGTGGAGTCTGGTGCTCTACGACCTCGAATTCTGCGAGGGACTGTTGCGCGAGGAGTTCGCCGCTCAGTTCCCCGAGGTCTCGTACCTCGACCTGGTGATCGAGCGACCGATGTTCGGCGACGACGTGGCCGTCTCGATCGCCAACCGCAGCGACGTCACGCTGCGCAACGCGGCGCTCGTGTTGTGCCTGCGCTTCGTCGACATGCACCCCGAGGACTACGTCGCGTTCGCCGTTCCGCCGACCCAGCCGGTGTTGCCCGCGCGGACGACCACGGCCTACGACTCGTTCGACGTGAACGTGCCGTGGGGTGGGAAGACCAAGACCATCGATCAGTTGATCGAGCCGGTGCGCGCCATCCTGCTCACCGACGAGGCCGTCTTCCGGGTCGACACGATCCGCTACAAGAACGAACGCATCCAGCGCTACACGAGCGACCCGAGCTTGCCGCGCGTGTCGCTCCCCGCGCGGCTCGAGCAGGCCCTGGAACGCGTGCGAACGCAGCCGCAGCTCGTGAACCTGCGCACGGCTGGACTGCTGTCGCAGGACGTGCGCGTGGAGCTTCCGCGCGAGTTCCTCGCGCTCGGGCCGCTGTTCCGCCTCGAGTTCTCGAACCAGCGCTTCGACGAGGTCGAGGACCGCGGCGCGGTGCGCCACGTGATCGAAGAGGACTCCATCGCGCTGACCTTCGCCAACGCGGGAGTGCAGCTCGCGCTGAAGAAGCCTGACGAGATCCGGCTGGTCGCGCGCAGCCTCGCGCGAACGCTGCAGCTCGTCTTCGTGCGCGGCGAGGGCGGCGACTACGCGCTGGCGCGCGTCGAATGAGCTGCGCGGCGACGACGCACTCTCGGGCGCGTCGCAGAGGGCTCGCGGCGTGGCGGGCTCGCGGCGCTCAGGCCGACTGCGAGCGCTTCGTGCGACGCGTGACGCGTCGGTAGGCCTTCAGGTACTCCTGCGCGGTGGCGTCCCACGAGAAGTCCTGGCGCATGCAGCGCGTGACCACCGACTTCCAGGCCGCCTGGCTCTTGTAGAGCTTGCGCGCCGAGTCGATCGCGCCCAGCACGCCTTCGCCGCTGTAGTTGGCGAAGGTGAAGCCGGTTCCGCCGCGAGCGTTGCGCTCGAGGTCGGTGACGTAGTCTTCGAGCCCGCCGCTGGCGTAGACGATCGGCGCCGCGCCGTAGCGCATTCCGATCGCGCACAGCGCGTTGCCCGGGTGGTAGTGCGCGGGCAGCAGCAGCATGTCGGCCGCGGCGACGATCTGGTGCGCGAGGCCGAGCTGGTAGCCCTCGATCACGCGGCAGCGGCCGAAGAACGTGGTCTGGATGGTCTTGAGGCGCTCGTGGATGTCGGGGCGGCCCGCGCCCATCATCACGACCTCGACGCCCAACTCGAGCACCGTGGTGAGCACCTCGGCGAGGATCTCGGCCCCCGAGTCGGCGTCGAAGCGTCCGATCATGGCCGCGACCGGCGTGCGGGCGCCGCTTTCGAGCTTGAGCGTCTGCTGGAGCACCGCCTTGCACTTGGCCTTGCCCGATAGGGTCTTGTCCTTGTGCGAGAACGAGCGCGCGATCAGCGGGTCGTTCGCAGGGTCCCACGCGCTGTAGTCGATGCCGCTGGTGATGCCGACCAGTTCCTTGGTGCGGCGGCGGAAGACCTCTTCGAGTCCGTAGCCGCGGTCGAGCTTCTGGATGCGCTCGGCGTGACCGGGCGAGTGTGTGCCGAGGATCGTGGCGAACTCGGCGCCGGCCTTCAGGAAGTTGACCTTGCCGTTGAGCTCGATGCCGCCGGTCGCCTGGAACACGCGGTAGGGGATGCCGAGCTGCGGCAGGATCTCGCGTTCGAAGGCGCCTTGGATCGCGAGGTTGTGGATCTGGAAGAAGGTCCCGGCCTTGGCCGCGGGGTGGTCGGGGCGCTTCTCGGCGTACTCCAGCTCTTGGAGCAGCGGCAACAGCCCGCACGTCCAGTCGAAGCAGTGCAGAACGTCCGGCTCGAAGCCGACGACGCCCAGGCTCTCGAGAACCGCGCGCGTGAACAGCACGTAGCGCCGCCAGTTGTCCGGATAGGGCCCCTCGTCGCTGCCGTAGGGCTGACGCGACCCGAAGAAGCGCGGGTGGTCGAACAGGTAGACGGGAACGCCGCCGACCTCCGCCTGGTGGATCTCGAAGCGCGTCGTGCCGTCGATGTCGCGCACGTCCACCATGCCCACCGGTTGCAGGTCGGGCAGGTGCGCCGAGTGGATCGGCTGCGTGAACGGGATGAACACGCGCGCGTCGGCGCCCGCGGCGCGGATCGCTCGAGGCAGGGCTGCCGCGATCTCAGCCAGTGGCGTCCGCCGCACGAGCGGGTCGAACTCGGGTGCTACGAAGGCGACCTTCACGCGCAGCCTCGCGATTGATCGGGGCCTTGTTGGCTCATCCCTGCCTTCTGACGATTGAGCGGTTTCTCCAGCGTGGGGGCGATCCCGACGTCCTTCGCACCAGCAGTGGGGCTGCGGCGCTCAGGTGGGACGGTTCGATGCTTCCCGTCCAGCACTGCGGGAAACTAGGAAACCACTGTGCCGAGGCGTACCCGCGACTGGACGGATGTGCCCAAGGCTCTGTCACGCAATGGATTACGGCCTGCAAGAAATACGCTTGCGGGCCCCTGGCGGCGCGCCCGAAGGCCGCCCCGGCCGGTCAGGGAGCGGCGGCGGGCCGCAGCGCCAGGGCCTTGGGGAGCAGTCGCTCCAAACGCTCGATGCGCTCGGCATTCGACGGGTGCGTGGAGAAGTACTGCTCGATGCCGCTTTGGGCCCCGCCGCCGGACAGCGCCGCCATGCGCTTCCAGAACTCGCTGGCCGCGCGCGGGTCGTAACCGGCCTTCGCCATGTACATGAGGCCGATTTCGTCGGCCTCGAGCTCGTTGTCGCGGCCCCAGGGTTTGAACACCAGCAGGTCGGTCGCGAGCAGCAGCGCGTCGTGATGCTTGGCCGCCGTCTCGAACTGGCTGGCGATGACCGCGAGTCCGACGCTTCCAAGTCCTTGCGTCGTCATGCGCTCCGTGCCGTGGCGCGCCACCGCGTGCGCGATCTCGTGCCCGAGCACGACCGCCAGGCCGGCGTCGTCCTGGGCGACCGGGAGGATGCCGGTGAACACCGCGATCTTCCCTCCCGGCATGCACCAGGCGTTGACCGTCTTGGGGTCGTCGATGACGTTGAACTCCCACTGGAAGCCGGGGTCGTCGACCACCGGGATCAAGCGCTCGACGACGCGCTTGACCTGCGCGTACTGCGGACCGGACGTGATGCGCTTGGACTCGGCCATGGCGTCCGCGTAGGCCTCCGAGCCCAGTTGCTTGTCCTGCTCGAGCGAGAACATGTTGAACTGGCGGCGGCCCGTGACCGCAACCGTCTGGCAACTCGGCGCCAGCGTCGCGAGCACCGCGACCAGCGCCAGCCATGCGGCGAGAACGCGCCGCGCGCCGCGATACACTCCGCGGGTTTCCTGACCCTCCGCCCGGTTCCACGTCATCGCGATGCCCTCCGAATCGAAGCTGACCGATCTGCCCTTGACCGCCTTCGCAGCGGCTCTCGCCGAGAAGACCCCCACGCCCGGCGGCGGCAGCCTCGCTGCGTACGTCGTCGCCTGCGGCGCTGCCACGGTGAGTATGGCGTGCCGGTTCACCAGCGGCGAGAAGTACGCGGCGGTCGAGACCGCGATGTCGGCCCGCGCGACGCGACTCGATGCGCTGCGCGCGCGATCGCTCGAGTACGTGAACGCCGACAGCGCGGCCTACGACGGCGTCACGGCCGCTTTCGGCGCGCCGAAGGCGAACGACGAGCAGAAGGCGGCTCGCACCGCCGGCATCCAGGCGGCGATGAAGGGAGCGCTCGAGGTTCCGCTCGAAACCATGCGCGCGGCGGCGGAGGTGCTCGAACTCGCGGCCGACAGCGCGGCGCAGATCAATCCCAACCTGGCGAGCGACCTCGGCAGCGGCGTCGCGTGCTGCGTCGCCGGGCTGGACGCGGCGCAGGCCAACGTCGCGATCAACGCCGCATCGATCAAAGACGCCGCCTACGTCGCCGCCAAGCGGGCCGACGCCGCCGCGCTCCGCGTGCGAGCGCTGGCCGCCGCGGACCGTGCTCGAGCGGCGCTCGCGTCACACCTGCCCGCCTGACCCAACCCTCTACGGCCCTTCGAACTCGCACCCGCGCCCCTCCCTGTCATGATCAAGCTGGTCCTGTTGCGTCACGGCGAAAGCCAGTGGAACCGTGAGAACCGCTTCACCGGTTGGAAGGACGTGCCCCTGTCGGACAAGGGCGTCGCGGAGGCGCGCGAGGCGGGCAAGCGACTGCGCGAGGCGGGCTACGGGTTCGACGTCGCGTACACCTCGTACCTGCGTCGCGCGATCACGACGCTGAACCTCGCGCTCGACGAGCTCGACCTGCACTGGATCCCGGTCGAGAAGGACTGGCGGCTCAACGAGCGCCACTACGGGGCGCTGACCGGGCTCGACAAGGCCGAGACCGCCGCGCGCCACGGCGAGGCGCAGGTCCTGGTCTGGCGGCGCAGCTACGACATCCCGCCGCCGGCGAATGAACGTGGCGATCCGGAGAACCCGGCCAACGACGCCCGCTACGCCAAGCTCTCCGAGCGCGAGCGGCCGCTCGCCGAGTCGCTCAAGGACACGGTCGCGCGCGTCGTGCCGTACTGGAACGCGGTGCTCGCCCCGCGCGTGCGCGCTGGCCAGCGACTGATCATCGCGGCGCACGGCAACTCGCTGCGCGCGCTCGTGAAGCACCTCGACTCCGTCGCCGACGACAAGATCGTCGCGCTCAACATCCCCACGGGCATCCCGTTGGTGTACGAGCTCGACGACAGCCTGCGGCCGCTCAAGAGCTATTACCTCGCCTCGGACAGCGAGATCGCCGCGGCGCAGCACGCCGTCGCGGCTCAGGGCAAGGCCAAGTAGTGCGGCTGCGCCCGGGGCGCAGCCCACGAGGTCAGCGGCCGCAGCTCTCCGGCGATTCGCGCACGAAGTGCGCCTCGAAGGTCTGGAGGTAGCCGCGCAGGTGCTTCTCCACGCGGTCCAGCGCCAGCAGGTTGCGGTCGTGCTGCGACGCCACCTTGGCAGCGTGGGCGTCGCGCAGCACCTGAGCGTGCGCCAGCGCGCCGATCGACTCCAGGGCGCGGACTGTGGCGTTGATGGTCTTCTTGTCGCGGTCGGCGAAGAAGCGCGCGTGGCCCTTCGAGCGCGCCTCGTTGTCGTAGTGGTGCGCCAGCCAGGCGATGCGCTGGATCGAGGACAGCTCGTCGGGATCGGCGCCGTTCATCAGCTCGACGAACGCCTTCCACACGGCGTTGGTGTCCCACTTGCGGTCAGCTGCGGTGATCCAACGAATCGGGGGGGCTTTGGCCATGAGTCCTCTTGGGGGGGGCGTACGGAACGCTCAGTCTCGCTCATCGAGCCACGCCATTTGAATGGCTTCGAGGATCTTCTCGTTCGACTTTTGAGGATCGTCCGCGAATCCGGGCAGCTCGGTGACCCAGCGGTGCAGCTCCGTGAAGCGGAGCCTGAGCAGCTCCGCGTGCGGGTGAGCCGTCTCCAGCGCCTCGGCGATGCGCCGGACGTCGCTCCAGTGAATCTGGCTGCGGCTCACGCTACACCTCTGAAAGTTTCTTGCCCGACAGCGCGGACTTGGCCACCGAGTCCATCAGCAGCGCGGCCAGGGGCAGGGTGGCGCGCTCGAGCTCGTCGCGCACGCGCTGCAGGCTGGTGGCGTCCGGGAGGGGCCCTTCGAGGGCGGCGCGGCCCTTGGTCAGCGCCTCGGTGATGTCCAGGCCGGTTTCCCGGTCGAGCCCGTTGCCGGCGTGGGTCAGGCCGCGCTCGGTCGCGCGGACCATCACACCGATCTCGGTGCGCAGGTCCGCCGCCCGCCGCGCGTCGAAGTCGTCGCGCGCGTGGCGGTAGGCCGCGTTGAGCATGCCCTCGACCTGTTCGTCGGTCAGGCCGTTCATCGGCTGCACCTCGATGCGGGCGCTCTTGCCGGTCGACTCTTCCTTCGCGGTCACGGTCAACATGCCGTTGGCGTCGATGTGGAAGCGCACCGCGACCTTGGGCATGCCGGCCGGCATCGGGGGAATGCCGCTGAGCTTGAAGCGACCCAGCGTCCGACAGTCGCGCGCGAGCTCGCGCTCGCCCTGGACGATGTGGAACTCGATCCCGGTCTGGTTGTCGGCGTAGGTGGTGAAGCCCTCGGTCGCCTGGCAGGGGATGGTCGAGTTGCGGCTGATGATCTTCGCCACCGCGCCGCCCATGGTCTCCAGGCCCAGGGAGAGCGGCGTGACGTCCATCAGCAGCACTTCGCGCGTGCCGCCCATCAGCACGTGGGCCTGCACGGCGGCGCCGAGCGCGACGACCTCGTCGGGGTTGAGCTCGACGTGCGGCTTGCGGTTGAAGAAGCGCTCGACGCGCTCGCGCACGGCCGGGATGCGCGTCGACCCGCCGACGAGCACGACCTCGTCGATCTGCGCGACCTTCAGCTTGGCGTCGGCCAGCGCGCGCTGGCACGAGTGCAGCGTGCGCTCGATCAGCGGCGCCCACAGCGCCTCGACCTCGGCGCGCGTGAAGTTGCGGCGCCACTGCACGCCCGATTCGGGCATGGCGAGGTGCATGTAGGCCTCGGGCGCGCTCGACAGCTCGATCTTGCACTTCTCAGCGGCGAGGCGCAGCGACTGCAGGAAGGCGCGGTCCTCGAGCGCGCTCGGTCGCA
>CALKYE010000061.1 GCA_938003765.1 uncultured Planctomycetia bacterium | reverse complement strand
CGCGCCTCCGGCGGCGTGGGCATCGACCGCACCCCCGATCCGGCGATGAAGCTCGACGTGAACGGTGCGGTGCGCGCCAGCGACACGATCGAAGCCACCAACGGCGGCTTCAAGTTCCCGGACGGATCGGTGCAGACGAGCGCCGCGTCCTCGCTGCCGAGCGGCGCGCTCGTGCTCACCGAGTCGGCGACGCCGCCCCAAGGCTTCTCGAGCACGGGCTGGTCGACGCGCACTCCAACTGGACTGGACACCTGGAGCGCCGGGCCGACGACTCCGCTTGCGCTCCAGCGCTCGTGCTCGGCGGTCGTGAACGACAAGTGGTACGTGTTCGGCGGCGAGCTCGGCTCCGGTTACTCCGACGGCGCATGGGAGTTCGACCCCGTGAGCTCGACCTGGTCCCTGTTGGCGCCGATGCCGACGGGCGCGCGCTCGCGTGCGGTCGCCGTGGCCGTCGGAACGAGCATCTACATCATCGGAGGCTTCGACGGCGCAGCGCCGACGCCCGACGTGCTCGAGTACCAACCGGCGTCCGGCGCGTGGGGCGTCGTCTCGACGATGCCCTCGCCGGCGTACTGGTGCTCCGCAGCGGCGTCGAACGGACGGATCTACGTGTTCGGCGGCCTGCCGACTTCGACCAGCCAAGTGTGGGAGTACGACCCGATCGGCGCCGCGTGGACCTCGAAGCCCGCCTTTCAGCTCGGCCACCGTCAAGCTGCGGTCAGCGTGAACGATCGCATCCTCGTGGTCGGCGGAATTCCTTTTGGCGCGGGAAGCAGCGAGCCCACGGAGGCCGCGTACGAGTACTTGCCCGCGACGAGCACGTGGCGCGACCTGCCGCCGCTGCCGCAACCGCGCTACGCGCACACGGTGGCGTCGATCGGCGGGCGAGTCCTCGTCCTCGGGGGCGCAACCTGCACGACGAACTCGTGCCGCACCTCCACTGTCCTCGAGTACGACGTCACGGCTCCGCAGGGTTGGGCGTACCGCGCCTCACTGCTCGAGTCGCGGACCAATGCCGTCGCAGCGTTCGTCGACGGCGCGCTCCAAATCGCCGGCGGATACGGCGGGAACAACCAACCTTCGAACACGTCCGAGGTCTACGACCCGCAGACCGTCGAGCTGCACTACCACCGCAAGGACTGAACGCGCGCTCAGTCCTGCTCGTCGAGGCCCAGCTCCCAGATCAGCCGGTGCCGCACGAGCTCCCAGTCGCGCGCCGCGGTCGCGCGCGACACACCGAGGACCTCGGCGGCTTCCTCGCGCGAGAGCCCGCCGAAGAAGCGCAGCTCGACCAGCTTGGCGTGGCGCGGTTCCTCGACAGCGATTCGCTCGAGCGCAGCGTCGAGGTCGAGCGCGTCGAAGCCGCGCTGGTTGCACAGATCGAGCGTGCGATCGAGGGCGGAGTTCTCCACCTCGGCCGACTCCAGCGCGAGGCGCAGCGCCGACCCGTTGCGCTTGGCGGCTTGCTTGCGCCGCGCGTGGTCGATCAGCGCCGTGCGCATCGCGCGCGCGGCGACTGCGAAGAACTGCCGTCGATCTCCAGCGCGCACTCCGCCGGCCTTGGCGAGACGGATCCAGGCCTCGTTGACGAGCGCCGTGGGCTGCAGCGTGTGGTCGTCGTGGCCGCGTCCGAGTTGCGCGCGCGCGATGGAGCGCAGCTCCCCCTGGAGCAGCTCGAACAACCGGCCTTCCGCGCCGCCATCTCCGGCCGCGAGCCTGCCGAGCAACTCCGTGACATCGCCAGCTGGCGCGCTCGGATTGGGCTCGACCGATTCGCTCTGGCTCATCGCCGAGCGATTCTCACCGTGTTCCCCCCCGAGCGCAACCGAGCGAGAAAACCCCGCCCGCGCCCGCGAGCAGCCGCCGCGCGAGACCTTACGGGTGCATCGCCCCCACGCGCGCGAGGACAACTACACTCAGCGAGCGCCCCCAGCGCCAGGCCACCTCTCTCACCCAACCAGCCCGACTCCCGATGACCCGCACCACGACACTCAGAATCCTCGTCGCCACCGCCCTGTTCAGTCCGACCGCGCTCGCCCAAGAGCTGATGGTCGTCGACGCCACGAACGATCGCATCGTCCTCGTCAGCGCGGTCGACGGCACGGTCACCAACTCGAACTTCATCGCGCTCAGCGGCTCGAGTGGGTCGGCGCCCGGACTGCCGATCCAGGCCCTCTGCAACGGCGCCGGCGAAATCTGGGTCACCGACCAGACCGCCGACACCGTGTTCCGCTGGAGCGAGGACGGGACCACGTTCCTCGGTCAGTGGGGCACGGGCCGCGACAACATCCGCGGCATCCACATCGACTTCGGTCGCGTGTGGCTGGCGAACTTCGGAACGGGCGGCGCGGGCTACGGGCTGGCCGTCAAGGAGTACAGCCTCGCCACGAGCTTCATCGCCTCGCACTCGCTCCCCGGCAGCCCGTTCGGAATCATCTCGCACAACGGCGAGTTGCTGGTCTCCGACTCGACCAACGACGACCTCGTGCGCATGGACCCCGCGACCGGCGCGGTGATCGGGATCCTCCACGACTCGGACGGAGTCACCGGGATCGACTTCCCCGGTCAGTTGTCGAAGACGCAGGCCGGCAACATCCTCGCGGCGAGCCTCGTCACTCCGGTCGGCGCGTTCGAGTACGACCCCAACGGCGTGCAGCTCGCGTACTTCGATGGCACGGGCGTGTTGTCGACTCCTCAGGGCGTCCACGAGTTGCTCAACGGCAACATCCTGGTCGGCGCCGGCAACGGCCTGTGGTTGTACGACCGCGTGCTCGCGACCTGGAGCGCGGTGATTCCGAGCATCGACGCGAACTACATCACTCCGTACTTGGTCGGCGCGACGACACCCACGGCGTTCTGCACCGCGGGCACGTCGTCGAACGGCTGCGTTCCTTCGATCAGCGCCACCGCGCAGCCCAGCGCGAGCCTCGCCACGAGCTGCGTGATCCAGGTCGCGGGCGTCGAGGGCCAGCGCTCGGGCCTGGTGTTCTACGGCGTCGACAACTCGGGCTTCAGCCCGCTCCCGTGGGGCAGCGGCAACACCAGCTTCCTGTGCGTGAAGCCGCCGACGCAGCGCATGCCGTCGCAGTCCTCGGGCGGCACGCCGGGCCAGTGCGACGGTTCGTTCGCGCAGGACTGGAATGCGTTCCAGACGGCCTTCCCCGGATCGCTCGGGACGCCCTTCGCGGTCGGCGACAAGGCCTACGCGCAGCTGTGGTATCGCGATCCCGCCGCGCCGAAGACCACCAACCTGTCCGACGGGCTCGAGTTGACGCTCGCTCCCTGAGCGCCTCAGCTCCCGGACAACTCTGCGCGCCGTGCTACGCCCCCACGTAGCGCGGCGCGCGCTTTTCCGCGAAGGCCGCGAGCGCTTCGAGGCGGTCCTTGGTGGGCAGCACCAGCTCGTAGCAACGCGCCTCGACTTCGAGGCCCTCGGCCATCGGCCGCTCGCAGCCGACGTCGATCGCCTGCTTGGCGGCGCGCACGGCGACCGGGCCGTTGGCGGCGATCGCGCGCGCGACTTCGAGACCCGTGTCGCGCAAGCCGCCGGCCGGCGCGATGCGGTTGACCAGGCCAATGCGCTCGGCTTCGTTCGCGTCGATCTTGCGCGCGGTGAGGATCAGCTCCTTGGCGCGCGCGCGGCCGATCAGGCGCGGCAGGCGCTGCGTTCCGCCGGCGCCGGGGATGATCGCGAGCGACGTCTCGGTGAGGCCCAGTTGCGCGTGCGGCGCAGCGATGCGGATGTCGCAGGCGAGCAGCAGCTCGGTCCCGCCGCCGAAGGCGAAGCCGTTGATGAGGCCGATCGTCGGCTGCGGGAGCGCTTCGACGTCGTCCATGGTCGCGCGGATGTTGCGCACGAAGACCGGCACGCGTTCGGGCGCCATGGTCTTGCGCTCCTTGAGGTCCGCGCCGGCGCAAAAGGCCTTCTCGCCCGCGCCGGTGATGAGGATCGCGCGCACTGAGAGATCGCTCTTGAGCTCGTGGCACAGCTTGCGCAGCCGCTTGAGCGTGGGGAACGAGAGGCAGTTCATCACCTCCGGCCGCTGGATCGTGAGCGTCACGATGTCGCCCTCGCGCTCGCAGGCGACGAGTTCGGGGCTGTCGGGGATGTCGGCGGGGAACTGGTCGGGCGAGTAGCTCATGGCGTGTTCGTGAGTGGCGTGGTCGAGCCGCGCATCGTAGCGGCCCTCACGGCAGCGTGATCGTCGCGCCGGAGCGCACGTCGGCCTCGCGCACCTCGAGCACGCGCTCGCGCCCGGCGAATCGCACGCGAATCGGTGAGGCGGGCTCGAGGTCGCCGACGCGCTCGCTCGAGTACGGCGTGCGCACGCGGGCGCGGCCGTCCGCGTCGGCGCGAGCGCTCGTCGAGTACCGCAAACGCTGGCCGCGCAGGCGCAACTCGGCCTCGAATTCCAGCAGCGCGCCGGGCGAACCGCGCGCTTCGATCCACGCGCCGCTCACGCGCTCGAGCACCCATCCGCTGGGCGCTGCCGCCCCGCCGCCAGCCGAACTGCGGCGAGGATCAGCGAGCGGCGCGGCGTGCACGACGCGCAGGAATTCGAGCGGAGCGCCTGCGCCGAGGAGCCGAGCCCCCATCGAGCGCGCCAGTCGCTCCGCGCTGTTCGAAACGCCCGCCGCCGCTGCGATCGAGCCCCACTGACGTTCGAAGTCACTCGTGACGAGCACGTAGTCGACGCGCCGGCGCGCGAGCAACGCTTCGGCCTGTGCGGCATCGTCGCCAGCGAAGAAGCGGAACGAGTCGAGGAACGACTCCTCGCCGACGTAGTGCCCGTAGTTCGACGCGACCACGCCGCGCTCGGCGGCCCACTGGATCGTCTGGCCCTGTCCCCACAGCGCCATCACGCCGCTTCCCTCGGGCGAATGTTCGCGCAACCAGTCCGCCATGAGGCGCGAGGAGCGCTTGGCGAGCGAATCGGTGAAGGGCGGATCGGTTCGCGCGCGGCGAACGGTGCTCGAGAAGCCGTCGTAGTGCAGTCCGAGGGCCGCGAGCGCCGCGAGCGGTGTCGCAAGCCAGCGCGCTGCCTGCGGATACCGCACTCGCGCGACCAGACGACTCGCGCACAGCGCCAACGCGAGCGCGAGCGGCGCGACAACGAGCTCTGCGAAGCGCATCTGCGCCGCGGCCATCACGCCGAACACCGCGAACGCGACGCACCACGGCGCCCAGGCGAGCGCGCGCTCGCGCCACGCGATCGCGACCAGCGCGACGCACGCGAGCGGCGCCGCGAACGCGCCGTAACCCAGGTACAGCGCGAGCTTGGGCCACGCGCCCCACAGCGGCGTCGACTCCGCGACCTGCGCCATGAACGTGTTCTCGGCGCGCGCCCACGAGAAGGCCTCGCGCAGAGCCTCACCTGGGCCGACGGGCGCGAGCCACGCTGCGCCGAAGAGTGCTAACAACACAGCCGCCGTCAACGCTGCGTAGTTGCGCCGCAACGCGCTCTCGCCCCGCAGCGCGAACAACGGCGCGAACACCAGCGCTCCGAGCGCGAGGTACAGCGCGTGGAACCACGAGAGGTTGACGATCTGCCACGGCGTGCTCGCACGCCACGGGCTCGTTGCGAGCGCGGGCGCGAGCACGAGCAACGCGGCGAGGTGCAGTGCGACGCCGAACTCCGGCAGCTTGACGCACTCGCCGCGGCGCGTGTGCAGCACGATGCAGAGCGCGAGCACGACGTCGGCGAGAACCAGTTGGATCAACGCAGGCGTCCACGAACCGATCGCGAGGCCGTGCAGCGCGCCGAGCAGCGCACCGCTGATCCACGCAGCGCGTGAACGTGCGAGCCAGCCGCGTGCGAGCGCTGTGGACAGGAGCGCGAGCTGCGCCAGGCCGAGCAGGAGCGACCAGCTCTGGTAGTCGCCGTTGCCGACGCACGAGTAGTGGATCGCGCCGGGCGCGACAGCCACGCAGACGCCGACGAAGACGCCGGCAGCGAGTCCGACGCGCTCGTACGCCGCGAGAGCCGCGACGAGCACGGCCAGAACGGCGAACAAAGCAGGCAACGTGCAGGCCGCCTCCTCGAGCCAGCCGCGGCGCGCCTCGCGCTCGGCCGGCGCAAAGGGCGCGAGCGCGGCCCACGCCACCAGCGGGTAGTACGGCGGAGCGGGAATCGCGCTCCCGTCGGGCCAATTGAACGTGGCGTCGAACTCCGCCGCCGGAGGACCCTCGCGGAAGATGCGCTCGATGCGGCGCAACTGGTGCAGCGAGTCGGGATCGGTGGAGATCCAGTGCGAGTAGCCCGCGAGCTCGACCTTGCGGTGCTGCGTGGAGCGCGTCCACCACGCGAGCGCGGCCAGCGCCGCGAGCAACACCACCAGCGCGACGCGTCGAGGGCTCATGTTCAGAGCGCCGCGCGCGCCACGCGCTCGGGCTCGATGCGCGTCATGCACTGATGACGTCGCGCGCCGTCCAGCGGGCAGCGCTCGCGGTGGCACGGCCCGCACTCGACCGGAACGCGCAGGAGCTTGGTGCGCTCGAGCGCATCGGCCGTGTGCCGCGGGTCGGTGGGTCCGCAGACCGTCACGACGCGCGTGCCAACGGCGTTGGCGACGTGGCGCGGCCCAGCGTCGGCGCTCAGCACGACGCGCGCGCCCGCGCACAGCGCGACGAGTTCGGGCAGCGACGCGACGGGATCGAGGCAGGCGAGGACCTTCGCCTGTCCGGCGTGCTCCTGCGCCGCGCGCAACGAGGCTTCTTCACCCGGCCCGCCCACGATGATCAGCGGCTCTTCGCGCCACGGCGAGAGCGCCGCCAGCACCGCGCCCCACTGCGCCGCGGGATACGCCTTGGCGGAATCCGCGCGCGCGCCGACGTTGATCAGCGTGTAGGTCGCATCGGGCTCGAGCTTGAAGCGCCGGAGTCGGCGCACCCACTCCTCGCGACCGCGCGCGCTCGGGGCGAGCCTGGGCCGCGGATCGTCGACGAACACTCCCAGCGCGGCCGCGAGCTCCGCGCACGTGGCGCCGTACGGTCGCGGCAAGTAGCGCGGCGGTCGGCCCGCGAGCCCCAGCCCGATCGGAGTCCCGCCGTGTTCGCGCGAAGGCGTGACGGCCAGCGTCAGCAGCGCGCTGCGCACGTCGCGCGCGTAGCCGACGCGCTCGCGCACACCGGCGCGAGCCGCGGCCCACGCGCTGCGGAACGAGTTGACCAACAGGAGCGCGACGTCGTGCCCGCGCCATGAACGCGGGTCGGCGGAGCTGGCGCGGTCGACGCCCTCGAAGGCGCCGTCGAAGACCTCGAGCAGACGCTCGTCGCCGATGAACGTGAGCGCGCCGCCGAGTTGCTCGACGCGCGCGTGCAACGCTCGCAGCACGGGCTCGGCCATCACGAGATCGCCGAGCCAGTCCGGCGTGCGCACCGCCAGGCGTACGCCGCGCGCGAGCCAGCTCACGCCGCCGCTCCCGCGCGCGACTTGCGCTCGATGACGCGCAGCGCCGCCGCGGCGACGCGCTCCGGAGTGATCGCGCTCATGCAGCGGTGGTGGCCGAGCGGACAGGTGCGTTCGGCGCAGGGCGAACACTCCAGATCGACGCGCACGAGCTCGCACAGCTCGAGCGAACTCGCGGTCAGCGACGGGAGGTTGGGCCCCATCACGCACACGCAGGGCGTGTCGAACGCAGCGGCGACCCAGCGCGGTCCGGAATCGCCGACCAGCAAGACCTCCGCGTCCTTCACGAGCGCCTTGAGCGTCGACAGGCTGCGCGCGCGCGCCGCCAGGGAGATCGCGCCGCTGCGCGAGGCCTTCACCACCGCTTCGATCAACGGTTCTTCGCCCGGCCCGCCGCTGACCACGGGGCGCAGCCCGCGCTCGGCGTGCAGCAGGTCGAGCGCGCGCGCGAAGCGCTCGGGCGACCAGAGCTTGGCGGCGCCGAAGGCCGCGCCGGGGCAGCACAGCGCGTACGGCTCGCGCAGTCCGAGCTCGGCGAGCTCCGCGCGTTGCGCGTCGATCACGCTCTGCGCGACGTGCAGGCGCGGGTGCAGGCTGGGAACGCTGACTCCGACGAGCCCGAGCACGTCGCGGTGCAGGTGCGCGGTCGGAATCGGATAGCGCCGCCCGTCGACCATCGGAGGCGTGAAGCGGTGCGTGAGCAGCGCGCCGCGCGCGGACAGCGCCACTCCGGCGCGCAACGGCACGCGGGCCCGATACGCGCGCCAGGCGGCGCCGAACGAGTTCGAGAGCAGCGCGATCGCGTCGGGGCGCAGCCGTCCGAGCTGCTCGCGCTCGTCGCGACCGCCCTTGTAGGGGTGCAGGTGTTCGGCGAGAGGCCCGTCGGCGAGCAGCGGCGCCAAGTGCGCGCGCACGAGCACGCTCACGCGCGCGATGTGCGGCGCGGCGAGCGCGGCCTCGAGCATCGGCGTCGCCATGACGAGGTCGCCGACCCAGTTCGGAGCGGCGATGGCGAGGTGTTCGAGCCGTTCGATCACGCTTCGCGCCCCACCGCGGCCGAGCGCTCGTGCGGGTCGACGTAGCGCGGCGCGTGCGAGGCCATGCGCCGGGCCTTGGCGCGCACCGAGGCCAGCAGCTCGAGTTTCGCCGCGCGGTTCGAGAGGCCGCGCTCCTTGAAGTAGCGCGCCGCGCAGCGCAGTCGCGAGCGCACGGTGACGTTCGCCGGGCACGACATCTCCAACGCGGCGAGGTCCTTGACGAACCAGCGCTCGCGCATGCCCGGCTCGCGCTCGCAGCGACCGACGTCGATGAGCACCAGGCCGCGCGCGCTGACCAGCCAGTGCTGCAGGTAGAGGTCGCGGTGACGCCAGCCGCCCGCGTGCAGCCGCGCGGCGAGGCGCGCCAACTCATCGCGCCAGCGCTCGGCGGCCCCCCGATCGCGCGCCAGCTCCTCGCGCAGGTCGCGGGAGTGCTCGACGCGCTCCATCCACAGCGCGCTCGGCTTCGTCACGCCGCGCCAGCCGTCGCTGCCGCACCAACCCAGGGCTCGCGGCGTCGGAACTCCGGCGCGCGCGAGCTCCTCGAGGTTCTCGGCTTCGCGGCGAGCGACTGAACGCACGCTGCCGCGCGCACGCCAATCGCGCAGGGCGTCGCCCCACACGCCGCGCTCGTAGCGCTTGACGATCACACCGGAGGCCCCGGGCCATAGCAGCGTGGCGCGCTGATGGACCCGGCGCAGCGCGGCCTCGTGGCCGACGGCGAACGCCGCGGCCAGGGCCTCCTGTGGGGCGCTCGAAACGCCCGCCAGCACGCCGGAACGCCACAGGCGCAAGCCGCCGGCGTCGTGATCGGCCGGCGGGGCGTCGTCAGAAGTGCGCTGCCGGGCTCCCACGCGATCCATCGGAACCGTTTGCCGGTCGTGACGCAACGCCGCCGCGCGGCGACAGTGGGCCCTTCCCACGGGGCCCGGGGCCGGGTCCAATCTTTGGCCCGAACCCGCGCCCGACGAGCGCCCGCGACGGGCGACTCGGCGCGGACCGTCCCACCCCACTCCTTCTTCACGACCCCACCTCGCACGCAGCGGCGCCGCAGCGGCCCGTGCTCGCGTCGCGAGCCGCCCCTCATGTCCACCGCGACCGCCAGCCAGGCCGGCAAGGCCCCGATCGACGAGTTCAATCCCTTCCAAGCGATGGCGCACCGCTTCAACGTGGCCGCCGATCGCCTCGGCCTCGACGAGGGCCTCAAGGAAGTGCTGCGTACGCCGGACAAGGAGCTGACGGTCTCCATCCCGGTGCAGATGGACAACGGCAAGCTGCGCGTGTTCACCGGCTACCGCGTCCAGCACAACTTCTCGCGCGGTCCGTGCAAGGGCGGCATCCGCTACGCGCCCGACGTGCACCTCGACGAAGTGCGCGCGCTGGCGGCCTGGATGACCTGGAAGTGCTCGGTCGTCGACGTGCCGTTCGGCGGCGGCAAGGGCGGCGTGATCTGCGATCCGCGCGAACTCTCCAAGGGCGAGCTCGAGCGCATCACGCGCCGCTACACCTCGGGGATCATGGACATCCTCGGGCCCGACCGCGACGTGCCCGCGCCGGACGTCAACACCAACGAGCAGACGATGGCGTGGTTGATGGACACGTACTCGATGCACGTGCGCCGCACCGAGACCGCGATCGTCACCGGCAAGCCGCTCGCGCTGGGCGGCTCGAAGGGTCGCACCGAGGCGACCGGTCGCGGCGTGATGATCGTCACGCGCGAGGCGCTCAAGAAGCTCGGCATGCGCCCGGAGAACGCGCGCGTGGTCGTGCAGGGCTCGGGCAACGTCGGCGGCATCGGAGCGATGCTGCTCGCGCGCGAGGGCCTCAAGGTCGTGTCGATGAGCGACATGTACGGCGCGATCCACAACCCCGCCGGACTCGACGTGCCCGAGGTGCTCGCGTACCTCAAGGCCAACAAGAAGCTGCAGGGCTACACCAAGGCCGAGCACCTTCCGAACAGCGCGCAGCTCGAGCTGGACTGCGACGTGCTCGTTCCGGCCGCGACCGAGAACCAGATCACCTCGAAGAACGCCGAGCGCGTGAAGGCCAAGCTGATCATCGAGGGCGCCAACGGGCCGACCACGGTGCTGGCGGACGAGATCCTCGATCGCCGCGGCGTGATGGTCGTGCCGGACATCCTGGCCAACGCGGGCGGCGTGACCGTGTCCTACTTCGAGTGGGTGCAGGACCGCGCCGGCTACTTCTGGACCGAGGAGATGGTCAACACGCGCCTCGAGCAGGTCATGACCAGCTCCTTCGCCGCCGTCGAGGAGACCGCCAAGAAGCACAGCTGCTCGCTGCGCATCGGCGCGTACATCCTGGCCGTCGGCCGCGTCGCCAACGTCTACCAACTGCGCGGCACTTACGCCTGAGTCGCATCCGCCCGCCGACCCTCTTGCGAGCCCGCCCCGCCGCGGGCTCGCGCAGCCCAGCCGCACGCGCCGACGAAGATGAGCACGCAAGCCGCCGCCCTCCCGCATTCCGCCAGTGACGAGTCGCCCTACGCGACGATGATGAGCCACTTCGACGAGGCCGCGCGCCTGGCCTCGATCGATCCCGGCGAGTTCGAGATCCTGCGCCGTCCCGACCGCGAGGTGCTGGTGTCGCTGCCGGTGCTGCGCGACGACGGCTCGGTCGCGGTGCTCGACGGCTGGCGCGTCCAGCACAACGCCGGCCTCGGCCCCTACTGCGGACCGCTGCGCATCGAGGCCGCGGTCAACCTGCACGACCTGCGCGCGATGGCGGCGTGGATGACCTGGAAGTGCGCGCTGCTGGGCGTTCCGTTCGGCGGAGCGGCGGGCGCGATCAACCTCGACCGCAGCGCGTTCTCGACGGCGGAGATGGAGCGCGCCGTGCGCCGCTACGTCGCCTGCATGGTCGACGTGATCGGACCCGAGCGCGACGTGTTCACGCCGGAGAAGGCGCGCGACGAGAAGGTCATGGGCTGGATCATGGACACCTACTCCATGCACCGCCGCTCGACGACCAACGCCATCGTCGCGGGCAAGCCGCTGGTGATGGGCGGCTCGCGCCACCACCAGGACGCGGCGGCGCAAGGGCTGCGCATCCTGTTCGAGCTGGCGACGAAGCACTTCGGGCTGGGCACGGAGCGCACCGGTCCGAGCGTCACGGTCGTCGGCGCCGGCTTCGTCGGCGGCAACCTCGCGCGCCTGTTGCACGAGGGCGATTGCCGCGTCGTGGGCCTGAGCGACAAGGACGGCGGGCTCTACAACCCGGCCGGTCTCGACATTCCCGCGATCCTCGCGCAGCGCACGCCCGACGGCGGGCTGTCGGAAGTGCGCGGCTCGTTCGACCGCATCGCTCACGACCAGTTGCTGCGCCAGCCGTGCGACGTGTACGCGACCTGCGCGACGTCGAACTCCGTCACGCTCAGCAACGCAGGCGCGATCAACACCAAGGTGATCCTCGAGGGCCAGCACGGCGCCGTGTCCGCGCCCGCCTACCGAACGCTGCGCGACCGCGGCATCAAAGTCGTGCCCGACATGCTCGCCCGCGGCGGCGACACGCTCTCGGGCTACTTCGAGTGGGTGCAGAACCGCATGGGCTACGCCTGGCAGTCGGGCGACATCCTGCAGCGCATGCGCCGCTTCCTCGAAGAGGCCTGGACCGACGTCGTGCGCGTCCACCACGAGCGCGACGTCACGCTGCGCACCGCGGCGCAGATCGTCGCGGTCTCGCGCGTGGCCAGCGCCGACCGCACGCGCGGCATCTACGCCTGAGTCGACGACTCCGGTCGCCGCGGCGCCCACTCGTCCCAGGCGAAGCGCGCGGCGACGAAGATCAGCACGATGCCCAGGCCGAGGCGAGCCACCTCGGCCCAGCCGGGCTGGTGCACGGCGACGACGCCCGCGACGGCGCCGACGACAGTCGCGGGCGCGAGCCAGCGCAGCGGCGCGCGATCCACTGAACCCGCGCGGGCGTGAAGCCACGCGGACTGACCCGAGGTGAGGATCGTCATCGCGACGCTGCACGCGCGCGCCTCGAGGATCGTGATCGCCGGGAAGCTCAGGTACAGCGCGGGGACGACCAGCAGGCCGCCGCCCACGCCGAGGATCGGCGCGATGAAGCCGCCCGCGAAGCCGATCAACGCGACGATCGCGACCTCCAGCGCGCCCAGCGCGTGAACGTCGGCGACGCCCGTGAGGCTGCTGACCGAGTTGACGGCGAAGACGCGGTAGGCGGAGAACGCCAACACCACCACGAAGGCGCGCTTCACGATGTGCGCGTCGATGCGCTTCGAGGCCCAGAAGCCGACGTGCGCGCCGGCCCAGCCGCCCGCAGCGAGCGCGGCGATCGCCGGCCAGATGAACGCAGGGCGCCCCTGCAACGCCTCCGCGATCGTCCCGGTCACGCTGAGCGTGAACACGAGCACGGTCGAGGTCGCGACCGCACGCTTGATCGGGATCGCGCCGAGGTAGTGCAGCAGCGGAACGGCGAACAGTCCCCCGCCGATGCCGCACAGGGCGCTGAGGAACGCCAGCGGTCCCCACAGCGCCGTCAGCACGGAGGGCGACACGGGCGTCCGATCGGGGTTCGACTCGCTCAAGCTCGCTCCCGCGGCCGCCCGGCGGCGCCGGCGCGCTCGATGATCGCGCTCGACGAGCGCTGCTTGGCGTCGCCGCAGATCGCGATCTCGATCCCCAGCTCGCGGTCGACGGCGGCCTCCGGCACGTCCTGCGCGGTGTAGTCGGTGCCCTTGGCGTGAACGCTGGGCCGCAGCGCGCGCAAAGTGAGTTCGAGATCGCGCTCGCCGAACACGGTGACGAAGTCGACGCAGCGCAACGCCGCGACGAGCTCGGCGCGCTCCGCCAGCGGAGTCAGCGGGCGCGTCGGCCCCTTGAGCGCGCGCACCGACTCATCGGTGTTGAGCGCGACGACCAGCAGGTCTCCGCGTGCGCGCGCGTCCTCGAGGTAGCGGACGTGGCCGACGTGCAAAACGTCGAAGCAACCGTTCGCCAGGACCACGCGCAGCTCCGGCGCCCGCGCGCGCAACGCCGCGAGCTCGACCGCCAACTCTTCGCGCGCCAGCACCCGTGCCGCGACGCTCATGCAATGCGGACCGGCGCGGGCGTGCTCTCGCTGGCCTCGTGCAGTTGATCCGGAGTGCACACCGCGGCGCCGTGCTCCATCACCACCACGCCCGAAGCGGCGTTGGCGAGCTGCATCGCGCGCGGCGCGTCGACCTTGGCGGCCAGCGCCAACGCGAACACCGCAGCCGCCGTGTCGCCAGCGCCGGTCACGTCTGTGACGTCGCCCGAGCCCGACGCGTCGACGGCGATCCCGCGCTCGGGGCAGCCCTCGCCGAAGAGCGCCATGCCCTTGTTGCCGCGCGTGACGAGCAACCAGCGCATCGGGCAGCGCGCGAGCAGCTCGCCCGCGGCGCTCGCGATGTCCTTGATGTCCGCCAGCTCGTCGAGCTCGCGGCCGGTGAAGCGCGCCAGTTCGCCGACGTTGGGCGTCATCGCGGTGACGCCTTCGAAGCCGGCGATGTGCGAACGCGGATCGAGCACGACCACCACGCCGCGCGCCGCCAGCTCGACCGCCAGCGCGCCCAGCTCGACGTCGACCATCCCGTAGTCGTAGTCGGAGATCAGCAGGACGTCGATCGCCTGCGCGAGCGACACGACGCGCTCGCGGATCTTCGCGCGCACCTCGGGCGCGGCAGCGCGCGCCGGCTCGCGGTCGACGCGCAACACCTGCTGAAGGCTGCGCCGCGGCTCGGCCGCGACGATGCGCGTCTTGGTGGGCGTGGTCCACTCCGGGATCGTCTCGACGCCCATGGTGTCGATGCGGAAGCCCTCGAGCAGCTCGATCAGCTCGCGCCCGCGCACGTCGCGCCCGACGCAGCCGTGCAGACGTGTCGCAGCGCCGAGCGCTCGCACGTTGCGCGCGACGTTGGCGGCGCCGCCGGCCTGGAAGTCCTCGCTCTTGTAGCGCAGGACCATCACGGGCGCCTCGCGCGACAGCGAGCGCGGCTGGGTGACGAGGTAGTGGTCGGCGATGATGTCGCCGATCACCGAAACGCGCAGCGACGTGAAGTCGGGAACGTGGGGGCTCACGCGCTCCAGTCTCGCGCCGCGGGCCTCGGAACACAAACCGCAGCGCGGAGCTGGTTCGCGAGGGGCGCGCAGCGCGCGTCGAGAGCCGAGCCGGGCCGCGCCGCGCCAAACCCGCGGCGCTCGACGGAGCTGCCCGCGGCCGGAATTCGGTTCAGCACATCTCGCTGGCCGCCGCGGCGAGCGCCAGTTCCGCCAGACGCTCGGGCACGGGCTTGGCCGCGGCCGTGTGCCACTCGATGCCCGCTTCCTCGGCGAGGTAGTAGTCGCTGCGCACGCCCATGAAGGCGTTGTACTTGATCGCGTAGTGCAGCTCGTTCGCGGCGACGGCGGCGGCGGAGAGCTCGGCGTCGAGCTTGCGCACTTGCGGCTTGAAGCGCTCCCACTCGGCGAGGTCCATGGCCAGCACGCGTTCGACCAGCGGCCGGTAGCGCTCGCTCGCGGGCGCCGGGCGATGGCGGTCGAGACGCGAGTTGACGAACCACGGCATGCAGGTCGCGAGCTTGTCGATGAACAGGTTCTCGTCCGCGC
>CALKYE010000060.1 GCA_938003765.1 uncultured Planctomycetia bacterium | reverse complement strand
GGGTCCACCCTGGGGTCCAGCAGGAGGCGGCCCGCGACGCTCGCCATCTCCGCCCGGTCCGCGTCGACCGCGCGGCCCGCCCATCGGCGCCACGTCGCCGCCGTGCGGGTTGAGGTACTCCCACACGCACTCGCCGCTCGAGGTCAGCTCGACCACGCGTCCGGTCTCGCCCGCGCAGATCAGCGTGTCGCCGTTGGCGAGTCGCTGCACGCCGCTGATGTGGCCGCAGAAGTCCGGCGAGCGCCAGCTCCCCACGAGTTCGACCTCGACCTTCGCGAAGTCGGCGAGCGCCTCGCGCGTGAACGGGATGCGCAGCTCGTCGGCGCTCGACCACTCGCGCACGCCGCTTTCGCCGTTGTTGAACAGGAGCAGGTTCCCCGCGCCCGGACAGCCGGCGGGAATCCACTGCGCGTCGTGCTGACCGAAGAGCGTGCGCTCGCCGGCCTGTCCGCTCCAACGCGGATTGCCCCAGCGGAACACCAGGTCGCCGCCGCGCCCCCAGCGTCCGCCGCTCGAGCCGCGCGCCTGCTCGGTGGTGGTCGAGTGGTCGATGAACCACAGCTCCGACAGCTCGCGCGAGCTGAGCACGATCAGGTCGAGCTCGGGCGAATAGTCGATCGAGTTGCAGTGGTGCCAGTCAGCGCCGCGACCAGGACCGCCGTCACCGCCGCGGTTGGCCCCGCGCGGCCGCGGCTCGTCGCCCACGTAACCGAGCTTGCGCAGCTTCTCGAGCGCTTCCAACTCCGCCTTGGTCGGCTCGGGCTCGCGTGTGGAGATGTTGACGTCGATGCGCTGCGGCGCTGAGGCGATCTCCGCGTAGTTCGGCAGCTCGGGATCGAAGTGCTGCACGAGGTGCTCCCACGCGCGCCACTGCCACACGATCTTGCCGCCGCTGGGTCGCGTGGGCTCGATCTCGAGCACCATGTCGGGCCACAACTGCTTCGCGGGCAGCAGCCGCGGGTTGCGTCCCGCCGCGAGCGCTTCCTCTTCGCTGATGAGCTCCCAGGCGATCAGCAGCACGTTGCCGTTGGGCAGCGGCTCGATGTCGTGGTGCTGCAGCCGTCGCTCGTCCGCGCACACGTACTCCCACACGAGCTTGCCGTCGGGGTCGTACTCGCGCACGCGCCCGCCCTGGCCGCCGCCCTCGAACACCTCGCTCGACACGCGCTCGCAGCGCAGCAGGTTGCCGCTGGCGAGCAGGTAGACCGACTGCCCGGGAGGCGCGTCGCTCTTCCACTCGTGCGCTACGGCTCCGTCCGCGTCGATCAAGTAGGTCGAGTGCGAACGCAGAGGTGCGTACAACGTGAACCCCGCGCTCGCGCCATCGCTCTTGCGCAGCAGTCCGCGACGCTCTTGCGCGGGCGCCTGAGTCGGTTGAGACGCATCGGGAGGAGCGAGCTGAAGACAGGCTGCGATTGTGAAGAGGATCATGGTTCGACATGAACCCGCGCTCCGGTGCGCGGCGCCGCGGGCTGTGCTCCAATCTAGAGTTCAGTGAAGCGCAACACTGCGTCCCGTCGTCGTTCGCCGCCGTCCCCGAGCGCAGCGCCGCGCTCGCTCGACGAGCGCACTCTGTCCGACATCGCCGCCGAGCTGGCCGAGATCCGCTCCGACATGGAGCAGCTCGAGGAGCGGGGCTTTCGAGGTCATCCCAAGATCCACCCGTCCTACGAGCTGAGCGCGCGCAATCTGCTGCACTACCTGGCGCTGCGCTCGCGCGATCTGCGCGCGCTGCAGACGCAGCTCAGCCACCTGGGCCTGTCATCGCTCGGCCGCTGCGAAGCGCACGCGATGGCCTCGATCGACGCGCTCGCGAACATCGTGGCGCGCTTGAGCGGCGACGGCGCGTTGGCGTCAGCGCCGCGCTCCAAGTGCGTCGGCATCGGCCAGGGCGATCGCATCCTCGAGCGGCACGCGGACGCGCTGCTCGGCCAGTCCCGCGTGGAGCGACGGGTCCGCATCCTGCTCACCATGCCCGACGAGGCGGCCACGGACGCGGCGCGCGTCGAGCAATGGATCGCGCGCGGCATGGACCTCGCTCGCATCAACTGCGCGCACGGCTCGCCGCAGCAGTGGGAGCGCATCGTGAACAACGTGCGCCGCGGGTCCGAACGCACCGGGCGTTCGTGCCGCATCTTCATGGACCTCGCGGGCCCCAAGCTCCGCACCGGCCCCGTGGAGGCGGGACCGGCGGTCGTGAAGGCGCGGCCCGAGCGCGATGCGCTGGGACGCGTGCTCGCGCCCGCTCGCATCTGGCTCACGGCGCAGTCGGCGCCCGCAGCGGCCCCCGCCGAGTGTCAGGTGGCGCTGCCGGTGGACGCGAGTTGGCTCGCCGCGCTCGCGGCGGGAACGCAGATCGAGTTCAGCGATGCGCGCGACGCGGTGCGGACCTTGAGCGTCGTCAAGCGCACGCGCGGCGGCGCACTGTGCGAGTGCGGATCGACCAGCTACTTCGTCCCGGGACTCGCGCTGCGTCGACGCGGAGCACGCGGCGCGGCGGCGTCGACGCGCATCGGTCCGCTCGAAGCGCTTCCGGGCGAGCTGCGCCTGCGACAGGGCGATCGACTCGTGCTCACGCGCTCGCTCGAACCCGGACGCGCGGCCCAGCTCGACCGCCGCGGCCGCGTGCTGTCGCCGGCGCGCATCGGCTGCACGCTGCCCGAGGTCTTCGAGCACGTGCGCATCGGCGAGAGCGTGTGGCTCGACGACGGCAAGATCGGCGCTCGCGTCGTGGCCGCCAGCGCGGACGCGCTCGAGCTCGAGATCAGCTCCGCGCGCGCGTCGGGCGCCAAGCTGCGCGCGGACAAGGGCATCAACCTGCCCGACACCGACCTCGCGCTGCCGGCCTTCACGGCCAAGGACCTCGCCGACCTGCCGTTCGTCGTCAAGCACGCCGACGCGGTCGCGCTCTCGTTCGTGCACTCGCCCGCGGACGTGCAGGAGCTCGAGGCGCGCCTGGCGGAGCTCGGCCGGCCCGAGTTGGGCATCGTGCTGAAGATCGAGACGCGGCGCGCCTTCGAGCGCCTCCCGCAGCTCCTGCTCGCATCGATGCAGAGCCCTTGCGACGGCGTGATGATCGCGCGCGGCGATCTGGCGGTGGAGTGCGGCTTCGAGCGTCTCGCCGAGGTGCAGGAAGAGATCCTGTGGATGTGCGAAGCGGCGCACGTGCCGGTGATCTGGGCCACGCAGGTGCTCGAGACGCTGGCGCGCGAGGGCCGCCCGTCGCGCGCCGAGATCACCGACGCCGCCAGCGCCGAACGCGCCGAGTGCGTGATGCTCAACAAGGGGCCGCACATCGATTCGGCGCTCAGCGCGCTCGACGACATCCTGCGCCGCATGCAGGGCCACCAGCGCAAGAAGAGCGCGATGCTGCGCCCGCTGGGCCTGGCGCGGCGACCGATCGTGTGAGCGTTGGCGCACGGCGCCGTGCGGGCCCGCACGGTCGCGCCGCGTTCACGCCCGCACAGCGGCGAGTCGCCGTCGCGGCATGAGCGTTGATTCAGGTTGAGCGCGGAGGTCCCCCATGCGCTCGCTGTGCTCTGTCGTCGTCGCCGTTTCGCTGATTGTCTCGATCTCCGCCGGGCAGGCGACTCTGGTGGACCGTGTCCACATGAGCAGCACCCAAACGCTGGTGCAACTGCAGTCGATCTCGGACCTGGATGGTGATGGAAGGAGAGACTTGATCCTGCGCGACTCCACGAGCGCGTGGGCGGAGTCTTCGCGCGACTTCGGGACCGTCCTGCAGAGTTATGCGCCGCTCACCAGCGGCATGTTCTTCGTCCTGTACGTCGCTCCCGTCGCAGATGCAGATGGGGATGGCGTCGAGGAACTAGTGTTCACGATCGCCGGCGGGCCGTCTCTCTCTGGACTCGTGCGGTTGCTTTCCGGCAGGACCGGAACGCCGCTCTTGGAGTTCGGCCCTCCGATCGGGGAACTCACCGCACCGACGCGGGCAGTGTGCGCGGGCGATATCGACGCCGACGGCCGGACGGATCTGATCGTCGAGTTCAGCTACGGTCCCGGCCTGCCGCGCTTCGTCCGGATCCACTCGGGTGCGAACGGCGCGCCGATGCGCTCCTACCCGAGCCTGACTCTGGATCAGGCGCGAGCGTTCGGAGACTTCAACGGCGACGGCCACGGCGACTTGCTGCTCGGCGGCGCGACCAGCACTCGCGTCCACAGCGGGGCGGATGACTCGGTGCTGCGGGACTTCGTCATGCCGCCCGGCAGTGCGTGGATGGGGACGCTCGTCTACAACGGTTGCGACCACGACGCCGATGGCTTTCCAGAGCCGGTCGTTCTGTCGGACGGTGGATCGCCCGGCACGGTGCGCTGGAACATCTTCTCCAGCTCGACCGCGCAGTTGCTTCACTCCATCGCGCCCGTGTTCCCATCGGGCGCCCCGGCCAGTTGGAGCAGCTCGGCCACATGCTGCGGCGACATCGACCGTGACGGCGCCAACGACTACGCGGTGTTCCTCGGCGGTCCCGGCGGCTGGCCGATCTACTCCAGCGCCACGAATGCGAACTTGGGCAATCTCGGGACGTTCCCCGCGAGCGTGTTCGAACTGGGCGATGTGAACAACGACGGCTGGACGGACATCGGCAGCGCTGGAGTGATCACCACGCACGGCTATTCGCGAGTCCGCGCGGTGCTTCTCGGTCAACCCGCTCCGATCGCGAGCTGCACGCCTCCGCCTCCTCCACCGGGGACCTACGAGTTCGTGCACACCCTGACGGGCAGCACGAGCCTCAACGTGGGCGATCGACTGGTCTCGACCGCCGAGTGCGTGCCGCAGGGCTCGCGCGTACTGTTCGTCGTCGGAACAGCGGCTGTGTCCAATCCGCTCGGACTCACGAACCTGTGCGTGGGCGAGCGCCGCGTGCTGCTCGCAACCGAGCGCATCGATACCGGCCTCTCGACGTGCGACGAGTTCATCCGGCACGAATGGTCGCGCGAACGCCTCGCGGCGCTGGGAGTTGCGCCGGGCGATACGCTG
>CALKYE010000059.1 GCA_938003765.1 uncultured Planctomycetia bacterium | reverse complement strand
GACCTCTTCCACCCCAAGGAAGCGCGCTAGCCAGGCTGCGCCACGCCCCGACCCGATGGAAGCTCCACCCAGGGCGGTGGAGGGGCGGAGATTCTACGGAGCGGGCGGGCGCGGCGCCATTGCCTGCGAGCGGCGCTTGGAAGCGCGTCGAGCGCAGGCCCACAATGCGCGCGCGATGCCGCGACCGCTCCGACGACTCTACGCCGCCCCGGCCAGCGCACGCCGCCGCCACCGCACCTGGATGCTCTCGATGACGCTGGCCACGTTCGGCGCGGCGGTGTGGGGCGCAGCCCTGCTATGGATCCGCGTCGAACCCCAGAGCGCCCCGAGCCTGGGCGCGACCTGGATGATCTCGGCCGCCTTCACCGCGCCCGGCTTCCTGCTCGCGTTCCTCTCGCTGCGAGCGCGCGCCGCGTGGCTCTTGTTTGCGTCGATCCCGCTGTTCGCCAACGGGATGATGCTCGTGCTGCCGTGGCTGGCGCTGAAGCTGCGCTGAGTGCGGTCGACTAGCGCGGTTCCGCCGCGGCGAGCATCCAGGCGCCCGTCCCCGCAGCCAACACCGTCAGCGCGACCGTGGTCAGCGCCAAGCGCAGGTGGAGTTTCTTGCGTCCGCGGTTGCGCAGCGTGGCGAATCCGCTCGCGAGCGGCGCGAGGTACGACAGCGTCGCGATCTTCGCGAGCGCGAGGTGCACAGGCATGATCACGCCCGCGGCAGCGAGGTTGTACTGCTTGCCCAACTGCTCGGCGTACCAGATCGTCACTCCCAGCGAGATCACCGTGCAGGCGACGAGCGTGAGGTGCGCGCGCAGCCGCGCCGTGAACCCCGTCACGACCACCGCCACCAGGAGCACGACGGTCAGCGACAGGAACGCCACGAACCCTTCGAACGGCGCGAGCATCGTTTCAGGCCAATCCCTTCATCTCCGGCGCAGGTTCGCGCCGCATCAGGTCGCTCACGGCATCGCGGGGGTGCTTGCCCTCGAACAACACGGCGTGGACCTCGGCCGCGATCGGCATCGAAACGCCAGAGAGCTCCGACTCGGGTCCGAACAGCGCCTTGGTGGTCCACACGCCTTCCGCGACGGTGCGCGTGCGCGCCAGGATCGACTCGAGGCTCTCGCCGCGTCCGATGGCTTCGCCGAGCGCGCGGTTGCGCGAGTGGCCTGAGCAGCAGGTGGTGACGAGATCGCCGATGCCAGCGAGCCCGAAGAAGGTCTCGAGCCGCGCGCCGCGCGCCACTCCGACGCGCGCGATCTCCACCATGCCGCGTGTGACCAGCGCAGCCTTCGCGTTGTCGCCCAGGCCCAGTCCATCGCTGATGCCCGCGGCGATCGCGATCACGTTCTTGAGCGCGCCGCCGAGCTCGACGCCGATCGAGTCCGTGCTGGTGTAGACGCGGAACGACTCGCCGCTGAACACGTCCTGCACCGCGCGCGAGAACTCCTCGTCCAAGCTCGCCGCGACGACGGTGGCGGGCTTGAACTGCGCCACTTCCTCCGCATGGCTGGGACCGGAGAGCACGCACATCGGGCGCTCGCCGAAGACGTCCTCGAGGATCTCGGTCGGGCGCTTGAGCGTCTCGATCTCGAGGCCCTTGGTGGCCGAGACGATCGGCGCCGCGCCGTCGAGCACGTCCTCGAAGCGCTCCGCGACCGAGCGCAGGAACTGGGTCGGCGCCGCGCTGACGAGCAGCTGCGCGCGGTGACACGCCGTCGATGGATCCGCGCTGATGCGCAGCGCCGTGGGCAGCTTGATCCCCGGCAAGTAGCGGCGGTTCTCGCGCTGCTCGAGCATCTCGTCGACGTGCTCGGGCGAGTGGCCCCAGAGCGTGACCTGCACGCCGCGGTGGTGCAGCAGGAGCGCGAGGGCCGTCCCCCATCCGCCGTCGCCCATGACGACGGCGCGCTGGAACGGCGGCGGCGAGCGGCGCGCGTCAGCCACGGCTCTGCTCGACCTTGGGTTTGCGCGAGAACACTTTGGGCTCTTCCCCTGACAGCATGCGCCGCATGTTCGAACGATGGCGGATCAGGATCAAGAGTGCGAGCGCGGCCGCTCCCGCGGTCGTCGCCGGTCCTTCCGAGTTCGTGCGCCACCACGCTGCGAGCGGGAACGCCAACCCCATGGCGATCGAAGCGAGTCCGACGTAGCGCGAGAGCGCGAGGGTGATGAGCCACACGGCGCCGCCGACGACCCAGATCAGCGGGTCGACGGCGACCAGCGCTCCGCAGCCGGTGGCGACACCCTTCCCGCCGCGAAAGCGCAGCCAGAGAGGGAAGCAGTGCCCGAGCACGCTGGCCGCTCCGCACGCCATCGCCAGCCAACTCGTCGCCGGCGCGTGCGCGAGTTCCTGCGCGCAGAGTGCGATCGCCGCCCAACCCTTGGCGAAGTCGAGCGCGAACACGGCGAGTCCGAGCGGCTTGCCGCCGACGCGCATGGCGTTGGTCGCGCCGATGTTGCCGCTGCCGACCTGGCGCAGATCGATGCCCTTGATCAGGCGCACCAGCACCAGCCCCCACGGGACCGAGCCCACGAGGTACGACAGGCCCACGGCCGCAATGCTCATCCAGCTCGTGTCCGCGTCGGGCATGGAGGGGCGCAGAGGGTAGCACCGTACACTGCCGCTCAGATGGCCCAGCGCACGCGCACCGTCGGAGTCGACACCGGCGGCACCTTCACCGACCTCGTGGCGCTCGAGGATGGCGAGCTGCGAATCGAGAAGCTCGCGAGCACGCCGCACGCGCCCGAGCAGGCCCTGGTCGAAGGCCTGCGGCGCCTGGGTTTCGACGGCGCGGAGAATCGCGCGGGACTGCACGTCGTGCACGGCACGACCGTGGCGCTCAACGCGCTGCTCACCGGTCGCGTCGCGCGCACGGCGCTCGTCACCAACGCCGGCTTCGCCGACCTGATCGAGATCGGCCGCCAGGATCGGCCCGAGCTGTACGCGCTGCACCCCGAGAAGGTCGCGCCGCTCGTGCCGCGCGAGCTGCGCTTCGCGATCGCTCAGCGCTCGTGGCCCGACCCCGATCCCGCGCGTCGAGCGTGCCTCGAGGTGCGCGCCCCGAGCGCCAAGGAGCTCACACAACTCCGTCGCGCGCTCGCGCAGGCGGCGCCCGAGGCGATCGCCGTGTGCCTGCTGCACTCGTACGCCGATCCGGCGCCGGAAGAGCGTGTTGCGCGCGCGCTCGACGGACTGCGCGTACCCATCACGACCTCGGCCAGCCTCGTGCGCGAGCATCGCGAGTTCGAGCGCTTCTCGACCGCGGTCGTGAACGCGGCGCTGAGCGGCGTGCTCGGCGGCTACCTCGACCGGCTCGCGGGAGCGCTGCAGGGCGCGCGCCTGAGCTTGCTCCGTTCGAGCGGCGGACGCATCGCGGCCGAGCGCGCCGCGCGCGAGCCCGTGCGCGTGCTGCTGTCGGGCCCCGCCGGCGGCGTCATCGGCGCCGCGCGCGCTGCGCGTGAAGCCGGACTCGACGCGATGGTCAGCGTCGACATCGGCGGCACGAGCGCGGACGTCGCCTTCCAACGCACGCGCGGCGCGCGCGGCGAACCGGTCGGCTCGAGCACCGTCGCGGGCCACGCGATCCGCGCGCCGGCGCTCGACATCCACACCATCGGCTGCGGCGGAGGCTCGCTGCTCTTCGTCGACTCGAGCGGCGTGCTCCGCGTCGGTCCGCAGAGCGCCGGCGCCGATCCCGGCCCGGTGTGCTACGGCCGCGGCGAAACACCGACGCTGACCGATGCGCACGTGCTGCTCGGCCGCATCGCTCCGGGCGCGTTCCTCGGGGGCCGACTGAGCCTCGACCTCGACGCCGTGGAGCGCGCGTTCGAGAAGTTGGCGCGCAAGCTCGGCCTGAAGTCGCGCGAAGCAGCGCTGGTCGCGGTGGACACTGCGAACGCGGCCATGCGCCGCGCGCTGAGCGTGATGACGCTTCAACGCGGCGAGGACCCGCACGACACGCCGCTGGTGGCGTTCGGCGGAGGAGGCGGACTGCACGCAGCGGCGCTCGCCGAGGCGCTCGAAATGCCGTGCGCGCTCGTGCCGTGGGCGCCGGGCGTGCTCTCGGCGCTCGGCATGGCGACCTCGCAAGCGCTGGCCGAGCGTTCGCAGAGCGTGCTCGCGAGCTGGTCGGAGCTGCGGCCGCGCGAACTCGCGCGCATCGAGCGCGAACTCGTGCGGGCGACGCGCGCCGAGCTGCTCGAGCAGGCCCTGTCGGCGCGAGAGATCGAGAGCGAGACCTTCCTCGAGCTGCGCTACGAAGGCCAGTCGTTCGAGCTGCGCCTCGCGCCGGGTCGCACGCCCCAGGCCACCGCGCGCGCGTTCCACCGACGTCACCGCGAGCTGTACGGCTACGCGCTCGAAGACTCGCCGCTCGAACTGGTGAACGTGGTCGTGCGCTCCGTCGCGCGTCCGAGCGTCGCGCGACCCGTTCGCGCGCCGCGCCGCAGCCGCGCTGACTCCGGCGAATCGCGCCGCGTGCTCTTCTCGTCGTCGAGCGGACGCGCCACGGCCGTTCAGGCGCGCGTGCTCCAGCGCGAACACCTCGGCCACGGCGTGCGCATCGAAGGCCCCGCGATCATCGAGGAGTTCTCGGGCGCGACCGTCGTCCCGCCGCTTTGGAGCGCGAGCGTCGTGCGCGGCGCGCATCTGGTGCTGCGCGGCCCGGGCGCAAGCTCGTGACGACGTCAGCGGCGAGCGGTCGGCGCTCGCGCAACGCTAGCCGAGCGTGAACGTGACCTGGTGCAGCACGCTGGTCGCGATGGCCTCGCCGTCGCGGCGCGCGGGCTCGAAGCGCCAGACCTTCACGCCTTCCGCTGCAGCGCGATCGAGTCGCTGCGAACCACTGCTGCGCACGATCTCCACGTCGAGCACCACGCCCTGAGGGCTCACGTGGATGCGCAGCAGCGCGGCGCCTTCCTCGCGCATGCGCAGCGAAGCGCGCGGATACTGCGGCGCGGGGTTGTGAACGAGGACGGCGTGCGCGAGCTGCGATTCCGCCGGCGCCGGAGGAGTCGTGACCGCGGGCTCGGGCGGCTGAGGTTCGCTGGGAGGCGCGGGGGCGACGGCGAGCTCTCCCGCTCCACCGGATTCCGGCGCGCTGATCTGCTCTCCGCCGGCCGGCGCCGACCACGGGGTGTTCATCCAGCGCGCGATCGCGCGAGCCGGCTCGCGCACCTCGCGCAACTGCGGATCGAAGCGCGACTCGTCGGCGACCTGCACCTCGACCGGCAGTTCCACCAGCTCCGCGCTGGTGGGCTCCTGCCAGTCGAGCGGCGGCAGCGGCTCGGGCGCCGGCGCGTGCGCCAGGTCGAGGTCCTGCGCCGGAGCGATCGAGAACGCCATGGCCGCGCGACCGTCGCCCGGGCGAGTGTGGAACCATGTGGCCCACACCATGCCCCCCACCGCCGTCGCGTGCAGCGCGACCGAGAGCAGGAAGGCGCTCGAGCCGAACCGCCGGGCGTCCACGCGCGCACGCGCGCGGAGCGGCAGGCTGGATCGATCGCTGGAGGGCGCCATGGAACTCACTGTACCGGGGAAACTGGGCCTGAGCGCAGGGTCTGAGCGCACAGCCGGGCTACCTGCGCAAATTGACGCCGGCCACCACGCCGAAGCCCGCGGAGTCGAAGCCCGAACCGTGCACGCGGTACTCCTCGTCGGTGATGTTGAGCAGGCTCAGGCGCCAGCTCGCGCCGCTCTCGGGCGGTCCGAAGGGGCCGCCCAGGTCGAGGTCGAGCCGCACCCAGCCGTCGGTGCCGTTGTTGTCGATGCGGGAGTCGACCAGGTCGAACGGCGAGAGCCGGTCCTGCTTCTCAGCCCACCACAGCGAGAGTTCGGCGAAGCCGAGCGCGACGCCGTTCTGCGCGCGCAGCGCCGCCGGCGGCGTCTGCGGCTCGTAGCGCAGCGAGACGTTGCCGTGCAGCGGCGGCACGCGCGTGGCGGGCACGTCCGTCAGCGGGTTGCCGGTCGTCGGATCGAGCGTCTCGGTGAACTCGCCGCGCGTGTACTCGATGTAGGCGCCGGCGAACCAGGGCGACTGGTCCTGGCCCAGCCGCAGTCGGCCGCGAGCCTCGATGCCGTAGTACTCGGCGTCCCCCACGTTGACGCGCTGGTAGATCTCGTCGCCCGTGCCCGGCGTTCCGTCCGGGTCGCTCAGCAGCAGGCGTCCGATCGTGTCGGCGATGTCGTTGCGGTACACGCCGATGGCGCCGTTCCAGCGCTGGCGCTGCACGTCCAGCGCCAGCTCCTGATAGAAGGACTCTTCGGGGTCGAGGTCGGCGTTGGGCAACTCCGTGCCGCCCGCGAAGGTCGCGGTGCGCGCGACGTCGGCGAGGTTCGGAGCACGGAACGCGCTCGCCACCGTGCCCACGAGTCGCACGCCATCGGTCAGCGTCGTCGCGACTGCGATGTTGCCCGTGAGCGAGTCGAGGTTTCCATCGACGGGGTCGCCCGTGCCCGGGTCCTCGAACTCGAAATCGAAGTACGAGTAGCGCGCGCCTGCGGTGACATCGAGCGGCCCGACGTCGAACATCTCGTACTGCAGGAACAGACCCGAGGAGAGGAACTCGCTCTCAGGCGCGAACGCGCCCGTCGCGGAGGTGACGACGCCCGTGTTGACGTTCAGGTTGTCGCGCGTCGAGTCCACGTCGTCGTAGTCGACGTCGAAGCCCCACGTGAGCATGTGTCCGTCGCCCAGGATCTTCTTCCAGTCCGTGCCGAGTCCGACGGTCTGCGTCTCGTCGGTCTCGAGGCGACGCGTCGAGGACGTGAAGCCGCGGATCTGACGGTCCTCGCGGTAGCGCCGCAGCGACAAGCGCGACTGCATCGAGTCTGCGAAGCCGCTGGCCTCGTCGGTGTAGGTGAGCTGGTAGCGCTCGCGGTCCTGGAGCTTGAAGAGGTGCTCGAGGTCCGAGGGCTGGCTCTGCCCGAAGCCGGCGTTCAGACGGTCCGTGCGCGGCACGTCGAAGTCGCGCGTGCGGCTGGCGGTGAAGCGCAGTCGACGCTGGTCGCCGAAGGCGTGCTCCCACGAGCCGAACCAGTTCTGGCCGTGGAACCCGGTGTTGGAGATCGTGCGGTCCGGCGCCTCGACGTTCTCCCAGTCGTGCAGCGACCCCACGGCGAAGAAGCCGTCGTTCGCAGTCGCGACGCCCAGGTCGAGCGCGGCGTTCCAGCCGTTGTACATGCTCTTGTACTCGGCGTCCCAGCCGGTGCTCACGACCGTGCCGGGCTGACCTTCGGCGCGCGCGCCGAGCGCCGACTGATTCTTGGTCCAGATCAGGATGACCCCGCCGAGCGCGTCGGAGCCGTACAGCACCGAGTTGGGGCCGCGGATCACCTCGACGCGCTCGACGCTCGCCGGATCGACGCCGTTGAGCGATTGATTGGGCCCGCCGCGGGTGGTCGAGTCGTTGAGTCGCACCCCGTCGATCACGATCAGGATCTGGTTGCCGATCACTCCGCGCACGATCGGCGCGCCGCCGCCCAGGTTGGTCTCCTGCACGAACAGTCCGGTCGCCTTCGCGATCGCGCGCGGCAGCGAGCGCTCGCCGGTGCGCGCGAGTTCCTCGGAGGTGATGACCTGAGTGGAGATCGCGGTGGCGGTGGCGGGCTGCTCGGAGCGCGGCGCGATCACGATCGTCTGGCCGACGACGTCGCCGTTCGCGGGAGGGACCGGTTCCTGGACTGCGCTCGGCAACGGCGCGAGCAGGGAGAGAGCAACGCTGAAGTGGGACATCGGTGAGAGACTGGGGAGAGACCGGGGACGACGACGGAGACGCCTGACTCGTCGAGAGCGCCTCCGGGGTTCGCGCAGAACGTCCTGCGAGAGTGGACGTTCACGCCGCGAGCCGCGAGTCGCGCAAAAACTCGCGCGCCGCGGTGGCCGACGGGCGCCGGCGAAGGTCGCGCCGAGGTTCAACGCACGGCCGCGCCGCGCGTGACCGGGCAGGCGAATGCGCACGCTCAGGCTGCTCTAGCAGTTCTGCGAGCTGCGACTGGCTGCGAGCGCCGCCGAGGGGCGGTGGAGAGGTCGCGTCGCGCGTGGCGTCGCCGGGCTCTCGGCCGCGAGCTGGGC
>CALKYE010000058.1 GCA_938003765.1 uncultured Planctomycetia bacterium | reverse complement strand
TGGCGTCTGTACGCGCGGCTCGATCCTCCCGTCGAAGCGGGCTACCACGAGAAGTGGATCCGCGTGAAGACCAGCGGGCCCGGCGGCGTCGGCGAAGGGCGGCCGCTCGAGGTCAAGCTGCGCTGGACGGGCGCCAACGACGTCGAAGTCTCGCCGGCGCGCATGCTGTTCCTCCGCGGTGGAGAGAAGGGCGGCGAACTCGCGAGCGCCGAACTGATCACCCACATGCCGGGCCATCGGCTCAAGGTCCTCGGACACTCGTTGCGCGGCGCGGAGAATGTGGACTTGCGCGTCGCGATCACTCCGCTGTCTCCCGACGAACAGGGACGCGCTGCGCGTTGGAGCATCGCCATCGAGCCAGGCGCGCCGCTGGACGGTGCGCTGCAGGGCGTGCTCGTGATCGAGCTCGACGACCCGCAGTGGCCGAGCGTCGAAGTGCCGTTCTCGCGCCGCGGCTGAGGCGCCCAGAGCTACTCGACGTCGCCGCGGTAGCGCGTCTGGTTCCAGCCCAGCCGGTCGCGCAGACGCCGATACGGATCGAGCTTCGCCCACGCCAGCAGCGGGTAAGCGACCTCGTGACGCCGCACCTCGACCACGTCGTCGTCGGCGAGATCGTGGAAGGCCTGTCCGTCGATCGCGAGCTGGGTTCCGCCGCTGGACTCCTTCACGCGCAACTCGATGCGGCTGTCGGGGTGCAGCACGATCGGGCGGTACGAGAGTCCCTGCGGGCAGACCGGCGTGACGATCAGCCCGAGCATGGACGGGAACAGGATCGGACCGCCGGCGGACAGCGAGTGAGCAGTCGAACCTGACGGCGTGGCGAGGATCAGTCCGTCCGCGCGGTAGTCGGCCACCCAGTCGCCGTCGACTGCGACCGCCAGCGAAAGCATGCCGCTCGCGGCGCGGCGCGAGACGAGCACTTCGTTCAGCGCGATGGCGCGCGTGCGGGCGCCGCTCGAGTTGACGATCTCCGCGTTCAGTCGCATGCGAGGCTCGACGATGCCTTCGCCCGCGAGCACTCCGCTCAGCGCTTCGCGCCAATCGCTCTCGGGCGTCGAGGCGAGGAAGCCGACGCGGCCGAAGTTGATGCCGAGCGTCGGACGCGGCCACTCCGAGAAGCCGCGCACCGCGCCGAGGATCGCGCCGTCGCCGCCGAGCACGACGACCAGGTCGGGCAGGTTCACTTCGCGCTGCGCGCGAGTGAGCGCTGAGCGCTTCGCCACGAAGGTCGTGATGTCCTCGACGAGCTCGACCTCCGCCACGCGCTCGCGCAGCCACGGCACGAGTTCGCGAGCACACTCGCGCACGCCGTCCTTGGCCATGTCGGCAGCCACCAGCACGCGCTTGACGGCGCCTGCCTTCGGTGCGCCGGGCTGCTTGGCCGCCCTCGCGCGTTTGGCGAATTCGCTCGGGGGCATTGGGGCGCGGGTGGGGTGGCGAACCAAGGTTCGAGCGCGCGCTAGGCGACGCGCTGCGGCGAGAGCAATCCGCGCACCGCGCGTTCGATGCCCTCGGCGTCGAGACCGCATTCGGTCAGTTGCTCTTCGCGCGTGGTCATGTGCTCGATGAAGCGATCGGGCACGCCCAGCAGCTTCACCTGCGCGCGCACGTTGAGCGCGCGGCTGGCCGCTTCGAGCAGCGCCGCGCCGAAACCGCCGGCGCGTTGGTGCTCCTCGATCGCGAACACCGCGCGGTACGCGGCCAGGTGCTGCCCGAGCAACTCCTCGTCGATGGGCTTGGCGAAGCGCGCGTCGACCAAGGCCACGCGCACTCCGCGCTGGCGCAGATTGTCGGCCGCTTCGAGCGCCTGATTCACGAGCGCGCCGTAGGCCCACAGGCACACCGCACCCGCGCGCTCGTCCGGCGCGACGTCGAGCAGCAGCTCGGCCTTGCCGGGCGCCATCTCGCGGCGTTCGCTGGTGTGGATGCGCTCCTGGCCGGGGCAGTTGTCGCGCGGGTAGCGCAACCCGACCGGCCCGTTCAGCGCCAGCGCCATCTCGATCATGCGGCGCATGTCGGTGGCGTCGCGCGGCGCGCACAGCGTGAAGTTCGGCAGCGTGCGCAGCATCGCGATGTCGAACACGCCGTTGTGAGTCGGACCGTCCTGTCCCACCAGCCCCGCGCGGTCCATGCAGAACAGCACGGGGAGGTTCTGCAGCGCGACTTCCTGGAACACCTGGTCGTAGGCGCGTTGCAGGAAGGTCGAGTAGATCGCGGCCACCGGTCGCAGCCCGGCCTTCGCCATTCCGGCGGCCATGGCGACGGCGTGTTGCTCGGTGATGCCGGTGTCGTGGAAGCGCGCAGGGAAGCGCTCCGCGAACTGCTCGAGGCCCGTGCCCGAAGGCATGCCCGCGGTGAGCGCGTGCACGCGCAGATCGCGCTCGGCGATCTTGAGCAACGCATCGGCGAAGGCCTTGGTGTAGGCCGGTCCCGGCGTCTTCGAAGGCGCGGCGACGGGCCCCGGCAACTTCGACGACTCCGCGCCCGCGACACGCGGCGCGCCCTTCACTCCGTGCACTCGCTCGGGATGAGTCGGAGCGCTGGGGTGTCCCTTGCCCTTCTCGGTGAGAACGTGCAGCAGCACCGCGCCTTCCAACTCGCGCACGCGCTGGAGGTTCTCGACCAGGTACTTCACGTCGTGTCCGGGGATCGGGCCGACGTAGGTCACGCCCAGCTCTTCGAACACGTGGCCCGGGACGAGCGTGTGGCGCACGACCTCGGCCATGTCCTCGAGCGTGCGGTCGACCTTCTCGCCGATGACCGGGATGGCGTGGAACAGCTTGTGGATCTCTTCCTGCGCGCGCTGCACGACCTTGGCCGAGCGAATGCGCGAGAGGTAGCGCGCCAACGAGCCGACCGACTTCGAGATCGACCACTCGTTGTCGTTGAGGATCACGAGCACGCGTTGCTTGCTCGCGCCGGCGAAGTTGAGCGCTTCGAAGGCCACGCCCGCGCCGAGGCTCGCGTCGCCGATCACCGCGATCGAATGCGGCGGCTGCGGCTCGTGCGCGGCGCCGAGCGCGAGGCCTGTGGCAAGGCTGATGCTCGTGCCCGCGTGCCCGGTGTGGAACAGGTCGTAGGGCGACTCATCGGGGTGCGTGAAGCCGCACAGTCCGTCGGTCTGGCGCAGCGACGAGAAGCGCGCGCGGCGCCCGGTGAACAGCTTGTGCGGGTAGCACTGATGGCTCACGTCCCACACGCAGCGGTCGCGCGCGAGATCGAAGACGTAGTGCAGGGCCGTCGCGAGCTCGACGACGCCCAAGTTCGATCCGAGGTGTCCGCCTGTCTGCTGGACCGAGTTCAGCAGGAACTCGCGCGTCTGCGCGCAGAGGATCGGGAGCTCGTCGAGGGTGAGGCGCTTGAGGTCCGCGGGACCGTCGATGCGCGAGAGCAAATCTGGGTGGGAAACGGCCGGGCGCGGAGCAGACGCAGACGAGTCGGGCATGGCTGTGTTCCCTGGGGGCGACGGATCATCCTTGGCGATGTCGGGCGGCAATGCAATTACCCCCGGGACGCCGGGCCGGATCTGCGCTGCTACGAACGTCGATCGAGCAGCAGGTCCGCGAACCCAAGCGCCGTGGCCGCGTGGGCGCCGCCGATGTCCCGCGCGAGGGCCCGGGCCTGGTCCGCTTGCTCCTGGGCGTAGGCCCGCGCCGCCTCCAGCCCCAACGCCGCCACCAGGGTGGGCTTGAGCTGGGCCTGGTCCTTCCCCGGGGTCTTGCCGAGGCTGTTGCGGTCGGCCGTGACGTCCAACACGTCGTCGATGGCCTGGAACAGCCGCCCCAGGCTCTGCCCCCAGGTCCAGATGCGCGCGCACTGATCCGGCGGCGCCGCGGCTGCCAGGGCGCCCAGGCGCGCCGCGGCCGCGATCAGCGCTCCGGTCTTGAGCGCGTGCATCGAGCTCACTTCTTCGAGCTGCAGCGCACGCGAGCCGCTCACGCCGGTGAGCGCCATGTCGAGCACCTGCCCGCCCACCATTCCGGCGGCGCCCGCCGCGGAGGCGAGCGCCGAGACCATCGGTCCGGCGGCGCCGCGCGGGCTGCGCACGAGCTGGTCGAAGGCCAAGGTCTGCAGCGCATCGGCGGCGAGCAGCGCGAGCGCCTCTCCGAACGCGACGTGGCAGCTCGGGCGTCCGCGACGCCACGCGTCGTCGTCCATGCAGGGCAAATCGTCGTGAATCAGGCTGTAGGCGTGGATGAACTCGACCGCGAGCGCCGCGCCGCGCGCGTCCTCGTCATCGCCGCCGCACCAGTGGCAGGCCAGGCGCGCAATCGCGGGCCGCAGGCGTTTGCCGCCGTCGAGCGTCGCGTAGCGCATCGCCTCCACCAGTCGCGCGGGCGCGCGATCCAGTTCGGACAGCGCCGCCGCGAGCTCGGGCTCGATCCACGCGCGGCTGTCCTCGAGCCAGCGTTCGGCGGTCGCGGAACTCGCGAGCGCTTTCACGACTGCGCGCCGGCGTCGGGGTCGTTCGCCAACGGCTGGAGCGCCCCGCTCTCGGCCAGCTCCTCGACGCGCTTGCGGAATCCGTCGAGCGTCGCGCGGCAGCCGCGCAGGAGCACGACGCCCTCCTGGTAGCGGTCCAGCGCCTGCTCGAGGCCGATGCGGCCCTGTTCGAGCTCCGCGACGATCTTCTCGAGGCGCTCCAGGCGTTGATCGAAGGACTCGACGTCGGTCGCGGGTTGCTTCGGCGCCTTGGAAGACATGGCGGAAGTCTAGGGCCGAGCGGCAGCGCGGAAAGCCCTTCGTCACGTCGGCTGGCTTGCGCACCCTTCCGTTCACGGTAGAATTCGGCCTGGAGCGGCGGCCTGCGAAACGACGATCCGGGTTGCGCGGCGAGGGGAAGAGCCATCGGTTCCGGAGCGCGCCTCGGAACCGGGTTCTGCGCACGCGGCCTGCTCCCCACCCTGTGATCCGCACCTCGACCGTTTCTCCCGAAGGCCGAATCCACGAAGTCGCCCTATGACGCTCAAGGTCGTTCTGATCTACGCCAAGAGCCAGGTCCTGCGCGAACGCGCAGCCGCCGTGTTCGCCGACGAGAAGGCGGTCAAGGGGGAGCTCGCCCGCGACGAGATCTACCCGCCGCTGGGGATCGCGATCCTCGCGGCGCAGCTCCTGGAGCGCGGCGGCTACGACGTGAAGTTGCTCGACGACTCCATCGAGGAGATGGAGACGCTGCGCGAGGCGATGCAGTGGGCCGACGTCGTCGGCATTTCGTCCCTCACGCCCAACGCGCGGCGCGCGCGTGAGCTCGGGCAGATCGCCCGCAACGAGCACCACAAGTTCGTCGTGATGGGCGGCCCGCACCCGACGACCAACCCCGAGTTCTTCCTCGAGAGCGGCGCGGCCGACATCTGCGTGCAGGGCGAGGGCGACCTGACGCTGCCCGAGGTGCTCGAGAACTACACCGAGCCCTACAAGTGGGGCGAGATCCTCGGCATCACGTACATGAAGGACGGCGAGCAGGTGAAGACGCCGCGCCGTCCGTTGATCAAGAAGGTCGACGAGCTGCCGCTGCCCGCGTACCACCTGTACGACATCCCGCGCTACATGCGCTTGATGGTGAACCCGGGCGTGACGCTGATCACTTCGCGCGGCTGCCCGTACGCGTGCACCTTCTGCGACGCCGAGATGACTCCGCGCCAGTACCGCGCGATGAGCCCCGAGCGCACGGTCGACCTGATCGAGCACCTGCTGCGCACCTACAACCCGCCGCAGATGATGTTCTTCGACGACCTGTTCACGATCCAGCGCAAGCGCGTGATCGCGATCTGCAAGGAGATCATCCGCCGCGGCCTGTACTTCGAGTGGGCCTGCGAGTCGCGCCTGGACACGATGGACTTCGAGCTCTTGCGTTGGATGCGCAAGGCGGGCTGCGTGAAGATCTACTACGGGCTCGAGTCGGGCTCGCCCGACGTGCTCGTGAGCGTGAAGAAGGGCCTGACGGTCGAGAAGATCCAGGCCGCGGCGAAGCTCAACCGCGAAGTGGGGATGTACTTCAAGTACTTCCTGATCTTCGGCTTCCCGCAGGAGACGCCGAAGGACCACAAGCTGACGGAGTACATCGTCACCAGCACGCGTCCGGACTCGATCTGCGTCTCCCTGCTCCAGCCGATCCCGGGCACCGAGATCTACGAGCAGCTCAAGCCGCACCTGATCCGCGACGTCGCCGAGATCGACTTCCACTACTGGCACGGCACCGAGACCTACAAGCACCCCCACTTCACCTTCGACGAGCTGCGGGCGTCGCGCGAGGAGCTGATCAAGACGCACGCGCGCGTCACGCGCAGCTTCAAGTCGCGGATCCTGCGCAAGCTCGAACGCCTGCGCGCGATGGTCAAGCACCCCGAGTTGATCGGCGACTGGTTCGAAGTGCGCCGCCGTCGCGCCGCCTATCGCAGTCGCGTCAGCTCGAGCGAGTGGCGCGGCGCGTTCGATCGCAACCATCGCGACGACGTGGCGCTGCAGGTGCCGACCGTCAGCGTCGACTGATCGCCGGCCCGATCGCAGGCGCGGGACTCACGAATCCAGGCGCGTCGCTCACTGCGAGCGGCGCGCCTGTTCGCTTCCGCGGCCGCTCTCCGCGCTGCGCGGCCAGTCGCGCGCGTCAGCGCGACGAATCGACGCCGTCGAGTGTCTGCAGCTTGCCAGCGTGCTCGTAGCCGGCCTCGAGCGCAGCGCGCACCGCCGGGGCCTGCTGATCGAACAGCTCGCGTGCGGCGCGTTCGTCGAAGCACCACGGACCCGCCGTCGGCGCCGGATAGCCGCGCGCCGAGAGATCGCCGCGCGCCGCCCACGCTCGCATGCCGAGGCCGAAGAAGAAGCTCGGCGGAGCGCTCGCCGCGAGCCCCTGCGCCAGTTCGCGACGAACCGCATCGACGCTCGGGAAGTAGCGATTGCCGAAGCGACCGATGGCCTCTTCGAGCGCCTCGCGCCGTCCTGCGCCTTGTTCGGCGGCGCGCGTCAGCCGCGCGGCGATGTCACCGCCCCAGCGATTGCGCAACGCCATCCCCTGGCCCGCGAGGAGCGCGCGCAGCGGCTCGAGGCTCAAGTCGCTGGCCTCGCGTTCGAGTTGTTCGAGATCGACCGCGCCGTCGCCCCACACGGTGGTGGAGAGCGCGTCGAGCAGCAGCTCGCGATCCTCCTCGTCGAAGCCGAGGAAGGTCCGCGCGAGTTGCTCGCGGTCGAGCCCGAGCCGCGGTGCGAGCTTCTGCATGTACTGCGGGTACGCGTAGCCCTTCGTGCTCGCGAGCACGCGTGCGTGCGTGAACCAATCGTGCGGCGCCGCCGCGCGCGCGAGTTGCGCGAGGTCGAAGGCGCCGACCAGCGCGCAGGCGCTTGCGAGCGCCAGTCCGATGCGTCGGCGCACGCCTCCCGCGCTCCACAGCGCCGCGCACCCAACCGCGGTCGCGAGCAGGCCGAAGAACCACAGCGGCGCCAGACGCTGCAGGAGGAAGTAGCTCACGACGCGGCCGATCGTGAAGCCCAGTCCGAGGTACGCGGCGCAGAAGAGCGCGGCGTGGACCGCGAGCAGCGCGACGAGCGTCCTCGCGCGACCTCCGCAGCGCCAGGCGAACAGCGCAGTGAGCGGCGCGAGGCACACGAGCGTCAGCGCGAGCGCGTCGAGCGGCGTGCGGCTGAGGAAGAACGACTCGGCGAAGTCGGCGAGCAACTGCGCGCGCGGAATCTTGGTGGCGAGCACGTCGGCGCCGTGGATGTCGAACACGGCCCGGCCGGTGCGCCATCCCATCCACCACAGCGGCAGCGCGCCGATCGCAGCGCCCGCGCTCGCCCACCCGAGTCCGCGAAGCGCGACCCCGAGACCCGCGCGCCGCGCCACCAACACGCCCGCGAGCAGCGCGACGAGCACCGTGAGTCCGAGCTGGTAGCTGAAGAACACGCCGAAGCCCGCGATCAGGCCGCTGGCGAGCCACAGCCGACGCCGCGAGGCGCCCCCGTCGAGCACGCTCAGCACCGCCCACAGCAGCGCGCCGACGAAGATCAGCGCGTGGTAGTGGATGCCCAGCGCGAGCAGCGAGTTCTGCTGCATGCTGCCGGGGGCGAGCACGTACAGCGCGGCGAAGACCCGCGCGGCGACCGGTCCTGCTGCGCGCGCGCACAGGCCCCAGCCGACGGCGAGCAACGCCGCGCCCAACGCGAGGGCGACGAGCTTGACCGAGAGCACGCTCGGGCCGAGCAGCGCGAACATCAGCGCGTCGAGGTGGCTCACCACGAAACCACCGCCCTCGTACGGGTGGTACGCGAGCTGGTGGTGCGCGAGTGAGAGTCCGTCGAGCATCGCCTTGCCCGCCGCGGCCTTCTCGAACTCCTCGAGGTACGCGAACACGTCGCCGTAGGCGAGCACGAGCACGGCGCGCGCCGCGACGAAGGCGGCGATCCAGCCGACGAGTTCGAGGGCGCGGGCGCTCGGCGAGCCTTGGTGCGCGTCACTCGAACTGCTCATGGTCCGCCGGAAGCTAGCAGTCCCACGCGGCGCGGTCGATCGCGGCGCGCGTAGACGAAGCGCCCGCTCCCGGTCATTCTGCCCCGCGCCGCGATGCAAGCCCGCCACGAGCCCGTCCTGCCTGCGTCGAGCTCTGCGTCGGGCCCCGGCCGCGTCTTCGCCTGCGCGCTGCTCGCGATCGCCGCGTTCCTCCCCGCGCTGCTCCACGCGCAGTGGTCCTTCGACGACGCCGAAGCGATCGTCGGCAATCCGCTGGTCGAGGGCGCGCTCGACTGGCGCACGGCGTTCGCGCGCGACTACTGGGAGCACCTGGGACGCGCGGGGCACTACCGACCGCTCGCGGCGCTCTCGCTGCGCTTCGATCGCGTCTGGTCCGGCGGCGATCCGCGGGGCTTCCACGCGACGAACCTCGCGCTGCACGCCGCGGTCGTGACGCTTGCCGGGTTGCTCCTGTTGCTCACGGGAACCCAGGCGCGCCGCGGCCCGCACTGGTGGTGGGGACTGGCGTTGTTCGCGGTTCATCCGCTGCTCGCCGACAGCGTCGCCTGGATCTCGGGGCGCACCTCGATGCTGTCGGCCCTGGGAGGTCTGTTCGCCGCCGTCTGGATCGCGCACCTCACCGTTCCGTGGCGCGCGCTCAGCGCCTCGCGCGGAGTGAGCGCGCTGCTCTTCACGCTGATCGGACTGGCGGCGGCGCTCCTCTCCAAAGAGGACGCGCTCGTCTTCGCGCCGTTCCTCGTCGCGTTGGCCCTGCGACATTCGCGCGCCCTGGCGGCCTGGGTGTCGACCGGCGCGGTGTTGGCGCTGATGGCCTACGCATGCCTCCGCTGGAACGTGTACGGCAGTCCGTGGCCCCACGCGCCGCATGCGCCACTCGCGGACGCGGCGCTGACCGAGCGCATGCTCGTCGGAGGCCGCGCGTTTCTCGAAGGACTGCGATTGCTCGCGGCGCCGCTGGGCTTCCCGCCGAACTACGACACGGCTGACGCTTTCGGCGACGGCGGCGCGCGCCCGTCGATCGCGCTTTCGACGCTCGGTTGGCTCGCGTTCGTCGTGGCGGTTGGCGCGGGAATCGCCGGGTTGCGAGACCCCAAGCGCCGCGCGCTCGCGCTTCCCGCACTGTGCAGCGCCGCCGCGTGCGCGACCTGGATGCAGTTCAAACCAGCGGGCGTGGTCTTCGCGCCCAGGTTGCTCTACCTGCCGACGCTGTTCGCGATTCCGCTCGCCAGCGCAGCGTTGTCGCGCGCCGTGCAGGTCCGGGGCGGCGTGATCGTCGCCAGGCTGGGCTTGGCGTTGCTCGTCGCGCTGTCGTGGCAGCGCAGCGGCGTGTACGCCTCGCGCGAGTCCTACTGGAGCGAGCAACTGCGCTGGAGAGCGGGCGACGCGCGCGCGTACAACGAGCTGGGGCTCGCGGCGGAGGAGCGCGGCGAGGCTGCGCTCGCGCAACAGCGCTACAGGGAAGCGCTCCAGCGAGATGCGAGCTACGGCCGGCCTTGGTCGAACCTCGGGCGATTGCTCGTCGAGTCGGGAGAGCTCGAGGAGGCCGAGCGCGCGCTGGAGCGCGCCACGGAACTCGGGCCGGGCAACTCGACCGCGTGGGTCAACCTCGGCAGCGTGCGGCTGCGGCGCGAGCGTTTCGACGAGGCGCGCGCGGCGTACTTGCGCGCGACTGCGCTGGCGCCCGGTCGCGCAAGCGCATGGCGTGGGCTCGCGCGCGCCGAGTTCGAACAGGGCGAGCTGGAGCGCGCGCGAGAGGCGCTGACGCGGGCGCTGGCGCTCGACCCGGCGGATGCGCTGTCGCGCGAACTCGAGCGGCGACTCGCCGCGCGCGAAGCCCAGCGCTGAGTGCGTCTTCAACGCTGTTCCGCGCCGCGCGCAGCAATCAAGAGCCGCAATTACGCGCAGAGTGCGATGGATTGCACCGCGGCGCGCCCACGCGGTCGCGCAGGCTTCTCGCTCGCGCTACTCGAGCCCGCGGAGCACCAGGACGCGCGGTTGCGTGTACTCCCCCATCGCCCACACCGGCCCCTCGCGTCCGACGCCGGAGTCTCGGACGCCTCCGTACGCGAGCGCGTCGAGCCGGAGAGTCGGCGTGTCGTTGACGATCACCGCGCCGTACTCGAGCTCGCGTTGCGCCGCCAGCGCGTGCGCCAGCTCGCGCGTGTAGACGCCGGCCTGCAGTCCGAAACGCGAGTCGTTCGCGCGCCGCAGGGCGTCGTCGAAGCCATCGTGGGCCTCGACCACGACCACCGGACCGAACACCTCGTCGCACACCACGCGCGACGAGCGCGGCGCGTCGACGATCACCACGGGGCGCACGACGGCGCCGGTTCGCTCGCCCCCGCACAGCACGCGGGCGCCGGCCGCGCGAGCCTCGTCGATCCAACGCTCGACCCGCAGCGCGCTCGCCTCGTCGATCAGCGGCCCCACCACGGTGTTCGCGAGCATCGGATCGCCGCACGGCAGCGCCTGCGCGACGGCCGCCAGTCGAGCCGCGAACTCCTCGCAGCGCGCGCGCGGCGCGAGGATGCGTTGTGTCTTGATGCACACCTGTCCGGAGTAGCCGAAGGCGGAGAGGGCCAACGGCTCCAGCAGCGCGTCGAACTCGACGCCGTCGTCGATGATGCACGGCGCCGCGCCGCCCAGCTCGAGCACGGTGTGCTTGCCGCCGGCCAGCGAGGCGAGCTTCCAGCCCACCGCGTCGCTGCCCGTGAACGACAGCACCGCGATGCGCGGGTCCGTCACGAGGCTCTGCGCGAGCGGCGGCCCGCAGGGCGTGACGTTGACCGCCTCGGCGGGCCACTCGGCCTCGACGATCCAGCGCGCGAACTCGAGCGCGGTGAGCGGACACTGTGGCGCGGGCTTGAGCACGAACGGCGCCCCCACCGCGATCGCCGGCGCGAGCTTGTGCGCCACCAGGTTCAGCGGGAAGTTGAAGGGCGTGATCGCGGCGAGCGGGCCTCGCGGCGCGCGCACGGTCAGCGCGATGCGCCCCTGGCCGCGCGGGTCGACGTCGATCGGCGGGGTCGCGACGCAGAAGGTGCGGGCGTTCGCGGCGCACAGCTCGAGCGTGAGCGCCGCCCGCGTCACTTCCGCGCGCGCGAACGTGATCGGCTTGCCGGACTCGAGCGTGATGAGCTCCGCGAGCTCATCCGAGTTTGCGCGCACTCGCGCCGCGAGACGATCGAGCACCGCGGCGCGCAGGGCCGTGCTGGTCGAACGCGCCGCCGAGCGCGCGGCGTGCGCCGCTGCGAGCGCATCTTCGACGTCCTCAGCCCGCGCCAGCGTGTGTCGTCCGACCACGCGCCCGTCGAAGGGGCTGCGGATCTCGACCAGCGGCCCGCCGTCGCGTTCGCGACCGGCGATCAAGGGATGGAGCACGCGCGATTGCATGACGAAGCGAGCGGCGAGTCTACGCAACCGCGTCGCTAGACTCCGCCGTCAGATCCATGACGCTCCCCCTGCGCCTCGCGGTGTTGTTGTGCGCTTCCATGGTCGCTTGCGCTGCAGCGCAGGCGCCGCAGTCCTCGACGCCGTCGACTCAATCGTCGACGCCGCCGCCGGCCGCGCGCTCGCTCGAGCACGCGACCGTGCGTCTGGGCGACGCCCCGGCCCACGACTACCCGCAGCCGTTCTTCCCCGGGGCCAGCTACGACGACGCGATCGCGACGCCCGACTCGCAGCTCGGACACGCGCTCGGCCGGCGACCTGCTACGCACGCGCAAGTGCTGCAGTGCTGGCGCACCTGGGCCGCGCAGAGTCCGCGGGTCAAGCTCGAGAGCTACGGGCGGACGCACGAGGGCCGCGAGCTGTTCAACGGCGTCGTCAGCGCGCCCGAGAACCTCGAACGCCTCGACTCGATCCTCGAGCGACTGGGGCGACTCGCCGATCCGCGCGGGCTGGACGAGGCCGAGCAGGCGCGGCTGGTGGCGAGCACGCCGGCGGTCGCCTGGCTGGGCTACTCGATCCACGGCGACGAAATGAGCGGCGTCGACGGCGGACTCGCGCTCGCACATCACCTGGTCGCGAGCCGCGACGCCGAGATCGAAGAGCTGCTCCGCAACGTCGTGGTCGTGTTCGACCCGATGCAGAACCCCGACGGCCGCGAGCGCTTCCTGGCCATGCTCGAACAGACCGCGGGCGCGACCAGCGTGCTCGACGGCGAGGCGCTCTCGCACGGCCGCTGGCCCCGGGGGCGCGGCAACCACTACCTGTTCGACATGAACCGCGACTGGATCGCGGGCATCGCGCCGGAGACGCGCGGGCGTTGGCGCGTGGTGCAGCGCTTCCATCCGCAACTGTTCGTGGACGCGCACGAGATGGGCCGCGACGACAGCTACCTGTTCTATCCGCAGGCCGATCCGATCAATCCGCACCTGCCGCGCCGGCTGGTCGAATGGCAGACGCGCTACGCCGCGGACATCGCAGCGAGCTTCGATCGCTGGGGCTGGAGCTACTACACGCGCGAGTGGGCCGACGGCTGGGGCCCGTTCTACTCCGACTCGTGGGGCAGTCTGAACGGCGCGGTGGGCATCCTGTACGAGCAGGCGCGCTACAACGGGCAGAGCGTCAAGCTCGCCTCGGGAGAGATCGCGACCTATGCCGCGGCGACCCATCGTCAGGCGACCGCGAGCTTCGCGAACTTGCGCACTCTCGCCGCGCAGCGACGCGAGGCGCTCGAGAGCTATGTCGCGCAGCGTCGGCACGACTGCGCGGGCGGAAGCACGCCCGAGCGTCGCTACTTCGCGTTCCGCGCGAGTGCGAAGCCGCGGCGCGCGGGCTGGCTCGTCGACACGTTGCGCGCGCAGGGCATCGAGGTCCGCGCCGCACGCGGCGTGAAGCTGACCGAGGTGCTCGCGCGCGACGGCGAGCGCGCCGATTCGCTCGAGCTCGAAGGCGAGGCGTACGTCATCGATGCGGCGCAGCCGCAGGGCGCACTCGCGCGCGCGTTCCTCGAGTTCGACACGCGCTACCCCAAGGCCGATCTCGAGCGCGAGCGCCGCGAGCTCGAGCTCAAGGGCCGCTCGCGGATCTACGACACGACGGCCTGGAACTTCGCTCACGCGCTCGACCTCGAAGCGTGGTGGGCGCGCTCCGCGGAGTTCGAGGTCGCGCCGGATCCGACGCGCGCGTCCGGAAGCGTGCGACCGGCTCGCGACGCCGACGCTCCGGTCTACGGCTGGCTGGTCGACGGCGCGGACGACGATTCGGTGCGCTTCGCGGCGGCTGCGCTGAGCGACGGATTGGTGCTGTCGCTCGCGGACGAGCCGTTCGAGAGTGCGGGGCGACGCTTCGAGCGCGGCAGCCTTCTCGTGCGGCGTCACGAGAACGGGGCCGACGTGGCCGAGCGCGTGGCGCGCGCGGCGCAGCGTTCGGGAGCGGAAGCGATCGCCTGCAACAGTGCGCGAGCCCCGGGCGTCGGCCACGATCTCGGCGGTCAGCACTTCCAGTTGCTCGAGCGGCCGCGCGTGGCGCTGGTGAGCAACGCTCCGCTGTCGGCGGACCTGTTCGGACACGTCTGGCACGAACTCGATCGCGAGCTGGGGCTCGCGGTTTCGTTGCTCGACGCACAGGAACTCGGCGACTACGACCTGCGCCGCTACAACGTGCTAGTGATCCCCAGCGGCCGAACGGGCGACGTGCTGGCTCAGTCCGCCGAAGCGCTGCGCACCTGGGTGCGTTCGGGCGGCACGCTCATCGCGATCGGCGAGTCGGCGCGCGCGCTGTGCGCTCCCGGCCTCGAGTTGAGCGAGGTGCGTTCGCGCAACGCAGTGCTCGAGCAACTCGAGGCTCAACGCTTCGCGGTGCGGCGCGAGCGCGCGGCGCGCGAGATTCGCATCGACGAGGGCGCGCTCTGGGACGGAACGCCGACGCCCGCGGCGGCGGAGGCGCCCGAGACGGCGCCCGAGAACGCGTCGGTCGAAGCTGCCGCGGCCGCGCCCGAGAGCGATCCCGACCTCGAGCGCGAGGAGCGCTGGCGACAGCGCTTCTCGCCGCAGGGTGTGTTCTTGCGCGGCGAAGCGCGAACCGACCTGTGGATCACGGCTGGCGCGGGCGCGGAGCTGCCGGTGTTCTTCGAGGGCAGCCCTTCACTGTGGCCCGGCGACGGCGTTCGCACCGCGGTGCGGCTCGCTCCCGCGGAACGGCTGCGCCTGTCGGGACTCCTGTGGCCCGAAGCGCGCGAACGTCTCGCCGACAGCGCGTACCTCACGGTCGAGTCGCTCGGCGCCGGACAAGTGATCCTGTTCGCCGCGCAGCCTGCGTTCCGCGGCTACCACCGCGCGACCGCGCGTCTGCTCGCCAACGCCGTCGTCTACGGGCCCGGGGCCGGCGCCCACCCGGCGCGGGAGCGCTGACGCATGCGGACCCGCGGCAGCAGCGATCGAACGACGCCCGCGCTCGCCGCGGCGTTGGTGTTGCTGCTCGCGGCGTGCGGCGAGCGCGCGGTCGAGGCCGCGCCGCCCGAGGGACTCGACGACTCAGCGGATTGGGTCACGGAGCGCTCCCACACCGGGGCGCGAGTCGCCCATGGTCGCGTGGTCGACGGGCTGCGCGAGGGCCCGTGGGTCATGTGGTACGAGGACGGCGCGCTGCGCTGGGAGGGCGAGTACCGCGCCGGCGTCCTCGAAGGTCCCGAGCGTGGTTGGCGTCCCGGGGGCGCGCTGTGGTTCGAGGGCGAGCGACGCAACGGCCTGCGCGAGGGCTTGCAGCGCTCGTGGTACGAGAACGGCGCGCTCGAGTGGGAAGCTCACTACGTCGCGGACCAGCGCCACGGCCCGTGCAAGCGCTTCGACATCGACGGCCGCCTCGACGCGCGACAGAGCGGGATCTACGAGGCCGGAGAGCGCGTGCGCGGTCTGTGAGCCCTCGCGAGCAAGCGACCGCGACTTCGCGCGCTCGCTAGCGCTTGTTCTTCTCGGTCGCGCTCCGCGCCGCTTCGCGCGCAGCCTGCGCACGTCGGAACTCGGCCAATCGTTCGCGCAGCTCGCGCTCCCACTCGGTCTTCTGCGCGCGCTCGACTGCGAGCTCCTGCAGTTGCACGGCGCGGTCGATGTCACCCAGGCGGAAGTGAACCAGCGCCAGCGTGTCCAGGATCGCGGGATTGCGTCCGTCGCTGAGTTGATTGGCCCGCTGCGCGAGCCGCAGCGCGAAATCGAGGTCGGGCGGCAGCTTGCGCGGCGCCTTGGGATCGACGATCGACCACGCCACCAGGTTGAGCGCGATCGGCGAGTCCTTGATCAACGCGTCGGCGATGCGACGCGCGTAGGGATAGCCCTGCTCGTCGCGGCCGAGGTTGAACAGCACCCACACCCGATAGGCGGCGATCTCAGCTTCGGACGTCGGCTCGAAGGCCTGCAGCGCGTCGATCTCCGCCAGCGCCTCTTCCCAGCGCGGCCCCTTCGCGCCGAACAGCAGCTCCTGCAGCGCGCTCAAGCGTCGGCGCACCTCGACTCGGTGGCGATGCGCGGCGCGGGCGCGCTCGAGATCCCACTCGCCGGCGACGATCTGCGCCAGCGGCGTAGCGGCCTCCTGCGGACTGCCGATCCAGGCGACGCGCCCCGCGGGATCGACGATGAACGTGGTCGGGAGCAGCCGCTCGCCCGCGGCGCGCAGCCACTGCAGCGCCATGGCGCCCTGCTCGGGACGCGCGCCGGGGAGCACGGAGTCGGTGGCGACCGAGTAGCCGATCGCGTCACCGAGTTCCTTCACGTAGGGCTCGACGCGCGCGGCGTCGTCCTCCCAGACGGCGACGCCGATGACCTTCACACCGCGAGGCGCGTAGCGCTGCTGCAGCTCGCTCAGCTCGGGCATCGAACGCCGACACGGCACGCACCAGGTCGCCCAGAAGTCGACGACGTAGGTGCGGCCGCGCTCGAACTGCTCCACCGGCTCGCCCTTCACCCACGCGCCGACGTTGAGCCGCGGCGCGGGATCTCCGACTCCCAGGATCTGCGCCAGCGCGCTGACGCTCAGCAGAGCGCTCGCGACGGCGCCGCGCACCAGCGGAGCGACACACGAGCGGCGCGAGATGCTCCGCCAACCCGCGGCAATGGCGCGGAGTGGTTTGCAGTCGAGGGTTTGGGGCGGAACCGTCAACGGAGCAGGGCGAGGGGAAATCTGGTGTCAGAGGGTGCAGCGCGTTGCGGCGGATGGTCGCACGGAGAACCCCGATGCAGACTACGACGCCGCCGCGGATCGCGCGGCTGCCGAGCTGGCGTTCGCGCGTTCGAATTGTGTGACGCGAAGCGTCAGCCGCGTTCAGTTGCGCGGGCGTTGAGCGTGGGCGCTCAAGACTCCGGCGACCGCGCCCGTGAGGCGCTTGCCGGTCGGGATGTGCAAGAACTCGTTGGGTCCGTGCGCGTTCGAGCCCGGCCCGAGCAAGCCCGTGATGAGGAACTGCGCCGCGGGGAACTTCGCCCCCAGCATCCCCATGAACGGAATCGAGCCGCCCTCGCCGTTGTAGACCGCGGGCTTGCCGAAGTAGTCGTTCGACGCGGCCGACACCGCGCCTTCGAGCCACGCGGCCATCGCCGGAGCGTTCCAGCCGCTGCCGGCCTTCTCGTAGTCGAAGCGCACGCGCGCGCCGTACGGCGGATTGGCTTCGAGGAGCAGCTTCAGGCGGCGCGCCGCATCTTCGGCGTCCATCGTCGGCGGCACGCGCAGCGACAGACGCGCGACCGTCTTGGGGCGCAGCACGTTGCCAGCGCTGGCCGTGGGCGGGATGCCGTCCATGCCGACGATCGACAGCGCGGGCCGCCACGTGCGGTTCAGCACCAGCTCGACCAAGTCGGTCGTCATCGGCTGCATGCCCGGGACGAACGGGAACTTGGTGTAGATCTCGTCCCCCAGCACCTGCGCCACGACCTTGGCCTGCGCGAGGCGATCGGGCGGGATCGTGACGTGGAAGTCCTTCACGACGGCGCCGGTGTTCGCGTCGTCGACGCGCGCGAGCAACTGGCGCAGGATGCGGAAGCTCGACGCGACGATGCCGCTCGCGTCGCCGGAGTGAACGCCCTCGCTGAGCACTTCGACGGACAGGTCGCCGCCGACCAGACCGCGCAGCGACGTCGTGCCCCACAACTGCTCGTAGTTGCCGCAGCCCGAGTCGAGGCACACCACCAGGCTCGGCGTGCCGATGCGCGGCGCGAGGTGGTCGACGTACGCCGGCAGGTCGAAGCTGCCGCTCTCCTCGCAGCCCTCGATCAGCACGACGCAGCGCGCGCGGCGGGCGCTCTGGCGCTCCAGCGCTTCGATCGCCGTGAGCGAGCCGAACGCCGCGTAGCCATCGTCGGCGCCGCCGCGACCGAAGAGCTTGTCCTCGCGCAGCACGGGGATCCACGGTCCGAGCCCCTCGCTCCAGCCGGTCATCTCGGGTTGCTTGTCGAGGTGTCCGTAGAGCAGCACGGTGTCGTCGCAGTCGCGTCCGGGGATCTCCATGAAGATCACCGGCGTGCGCTCCTCGCCCTTCTCGTTGCGCAGTCGCACCACCTCGAGCTTCAGGCCCGCGATCGGTCGCTTGCGGCACCAGTCGGCGATCAGCTCGACCGCGCGGTCCATGTGCCCGTTCTTCTTCCAGTCGCGGTCGAAGGCCGGCGACTTGTTGGGGATCTTCACGTACTCGACCAGCGTCGGCACGATCGAACGATCCCAGGTCTCCTCGATGAAGCGGCGCGCCGCGGAGCTGTCGAGGGTGCTGGCGGGCGACGACGGACGTGCGGATGCAGGAGTAGGGTTCATGCTCGCGAGAATACCCTTCGCCGCGCGGGCTGACGAAGGCGCGGAACGATCTCGCAGAGTTGGAAAGTCCTGCAAGCGCGGAGCTCGGACCCAAGCGCCGATTTCGGCCGGGCGCTTCAGCGCGCGCTGGGCCCTGACCGAAACGGCGGCGGGGAAGAAGCTCACGTCCGGCGTTCGTCCGGACCAGTAAACCAGCAGGAGTTGGAAGTCATGAGGAGTTCAGGGGACCTCCGCGGCCAGCGCCGCGGCCGCTTGGGGGCCGTGGGGTTGGTGGCGCTGGGTGCGATGTTGCTCACGGCGGGTTGCGCGCCGTCGAGCGGGACCAATCAGACCATCACAGGGGGCGACAGCGGCGGCGGGGACAACGGACTGTTCTCCACCGGCCCGGGCGGCGAAGAGATGCCCTCGCCGGGCGGCGACATCGTCGCGCGCATCGAATTGCCGGCGCCGCCGACCTCGCTCGACAAGTTCGTCGTGCGAGCGACGTTGCCCGTGCCCAAGGGCACGTTTCCGCGGGCGGACGGCAAGTTCCCGTTCTCTGTCCGCAACGTCACGGGACTGACGGCGCCGACACAGGTCGAGATCGTCTCGCGCTATCCGCTCGATTCGGACGGCGCGGACGTGGTCGAAGTGCTCGCGTACGTCGACCGTCCCGCGGGCGCCGCGGGCGGAGCGCCGATCGGCTACGACGTGGTCGAGCATCCGCACGCGCCGCGCAGCATGCCGATCCGCAAGAGCGTGATGACGGCGATCGCCGCGCCGGGAACGATCAAGATCACGGCCGAGGACTGCTTCGGTCACAGCTACAAGGTCGACCCGCTCGTCGGCATGCGCAGCTTGTCGGGCAACGTGGACGTGCTGCGCCGCGGACAGGCCGCGGTGCAACTGCGCAACTACGGAACGATGCTGCCGACGACGCAGCAGATCGGCGGGAGCAACGGCGCGCTGTCGCACCTCTTCGGAGTGCACACGTACATGACCTCGCTGGCGCACGAGGAGTTCATGCTCCTCGACCTGCGCTTCAACAACGGTCCGAGCGGCTCCGACAAGAGCCCGAGCGCGACACAGGACGATCCGCTCGGCGATGTGTACTTCAAGCGCATCGCGATCGACATCCCGCAGGGCTGGCAAGTGCTGTTCGACGTGAACGACCCGGCGATCGGGGCGCCCGTCGCGAACAACGGCCGCGTGAGCTACGACATCGTCAAGCCCAACGCGGACGGCACGCTGCACTTCATGCCTTCGCAGGGCATGTTCCACCGCCGCATCGCGGTGGTGCGCAACTCCGCCGTGGCGCGCGCGCGCGCGTACCTCGATCAGACCAACCTGGCCTTCTGCGTGTACGGCGACTCGCCCGACACGGGCCTGGCGATGTACTCGTGGTGGAACCCGGCGACAGCGCGTTACTACCCGCAGAAGTTCCCGCTGCCCAAGCTCGCGCAGATCGGATTGAACCCCGCCGGCGAGCTGTGGAATCGCTACACCACCACGCTCGGTCACTTGACCAGCGGGACCAGCGGTTCGCACCCGTACGACGCTCCGCAGCTGGGCTGGGCGCACCCTTGGAGCGTGGCCTACGGCGGCATGACCGGCGGGACGGAGATCTGGTTCTTCGACGGCTTCAAGGTCGCCGAGTCGCGCTCGCAGTACGGCTACCGCGCGCTCGAGATGAAGCACCGCATGTACTCCTCGCGCATGCCGCAGGTGCTCTACGACAAGGACGGCGAGCACACCACGATCGAGCGCTGGCTCGTGCAGGGCGCCAGCGGCTCGTTCGCGCCGATGAACTACTTCCAAGGGCTCGTGGGCAACTCCAACGATCCCTTCGGACTCACTCAGTCGCCGGCGTTCCAGCGCAACTACGTCGCGGCGCAGAACCTCGCGCCTGCGTACGAGCCGACGCTGCGCTCGTACATGCCGATCGACTTCCAGCACTACACGCGCTACCTGCAGTCGCCGATGGCGCTGTCGTGGCTGGGCAACGATGCGATCGCCAAGGACGACCTGCGCATGTGCGCGGAGATCTTCCGGCTCTCGTACCACGAGTACCCGATCTCGTCTTCGGGCTACGTCAGCGGCACAACCATGCTCGCGGACATCAACGCCGCCACCAACAACCCCGGTTACGGCATCGGCTTCGGCCGCGGCGAGTCCTGGGGGCTGGTGAGCGCGATCGCGGCCTTCGGTCTGTCCGATCCGGCTTGGCGCTCGCGCTGGGACAGCTGGTTCTCGAAGGCCTCGGACCTGCTCGCGAACGGTCAGTCGAACTGCAACGGCATCATCCAGCGGATCCTCAGCAACAAGATCCTCGGCGGCGCCTACCAGGCTCGTCAGTCGATCGAGCAAGCGATCACCGAGAACATGCTCTGGTCGCTCAAGGAGTCGGTCTTCCGCGATCGCAATCCGATGCGCTTCGCTCAGACCGAGGCGACGCTGACGGATTCGGTGTACGCGATGATCGGGCCCCTCGCGTGGCGACCGGGTTGGGGACCGTCCTCGCACCTGGCCGTCGCGCCGGTGAACGGAACGATGACGCCCTTCTGCAACTCGCTGCCGGCTTCCGACGCTGCGTGGGGCGCCGACACGTACCAGACCCCGTGCAGCTTCGCCTGGGGTTATGCGATGACGGGCGACCCGACCTTCTTGAGCAAGGCGCTCGAGATGTACAGCCAGCCGACACTGCCGGCGGCGATGGGCGCTCAGGGCCTGACCAACTGCGAAGTGCGTGCAGCGCTGATCGCGGTGACCCAGTGATGCGCTGAGTCCGCTGCGAATCGTTGCGCGCTCGACAAGAGCGCGGAACACAAGGCGCGGGCCGTGTCGGACCTGATCGAGGTCCAGGCGCGGCCCGCGCTGTCGTTGCGGAAGCGCGCGCTCTCAGGGGATGCGCTTGCGCAACTCGTCGTAGACCGCCTGCGCCAGCGCTCGAGCGCCGCTCAGCCCGAGCTGGCCCTGCGCGTCGAAGGCCGCGTTCGGAAGCGCGTCGCGCGCATCGATCAACGCCACGTCGTGCGCGCGCGCGACGTGTGCGGCTTCCTCGCACAGCGCTGCGTGGACGCGCTGCGCCAGTTCGAGCGGCTCTACGAGCGTGCTGGTCGCGCGCACGTCGCGCTCAGACGGTCTGATCCACGGCTGCTGAACGACGGCGACGTAGCAGCGCCGGTCCCACGCGCTCTCCACGACGCGCGCCAGCTCGACGCCGAAGTCGAAGCGGGTGCGGCGCACGAGTTCGCTCGCCTCATCGTGCGAGAGTCCGACGGGCGCTGGTTGCTCGCAGAGCGCGCGCGCCAGCGCGGAGCTCGACCACCACGGCCGCTCGCGAGTCGCTTCGAGAGCGCGCGCGGCGTCGCTCGCGCCGAGCGCGATGACGAGCCACGTGGGTTGCACGGACAACACGTGGGACTCCACCAGTTCCCGCACGCGCGCGCTCGTGGCCCCGCGCTCGGCGGCGTTCACCACCTGCACGCGAGAGGCGCGGCCGTCGCGCGCGAACAGGCCCTCGAGCAGACGCGGCCAGGCGTGCTCCTCGGGCAGCCCCGCGCCGAACGCCGCGTCATCGCCCACCACGACGATGCGCACGCCGCGCTCGGGGCGCTCGCGTTCGAACGGTTCTCCGCGGTACTCCCGCACGCCGAGCAGCGGATGCGGAGAGCCGCGCGCGGCGCTCTCTCGCCAGCGCAGGGCCAGTTCGGCGAGCCCGACCACGAAGAGGACGAGCACGGCGCCGAGCGCCGCGTAACGCCCTCGCGGCGCGCTGGAGCGGGTGGCGGAGCGACTCATCAACGGCGGGTTTCGGCCGGGGATTCCGGGCCTGCGGCGGGTCCGCTGGGACGCTGGGCGTCACGCGCGCGTGGCTCGAACAATTCCGTCATCGCACCCTTTCGCGCGGTACCCACCTCAAAAGTCGCCGCTATCCTACGCACTCCGCGGAAGCTGCGGCGGTCGGGCGCGAGGAGGGCGCGCCGGCGCCTTCGCAGTGCTCCGAGTGAGCTGACCTCGATTGCGCGCCCGCGCCGGTCGGTTCGCTCCCGCGGATTCGTTGCGAACGCCAGAGCGTCGAGCCTGACGAGGCCAAGCGCGTTCGCGGATCGCTGCTGCGTCGCTGCTGGCGTCGCTCGAGCTTTCATAACGAGGGGTGTTCGTCACGGGCGCGCCGTCACGAGAAGGGCGGGCTTTGGGCCCGCTGTCCGAGGGGATCCCCATGTCCAGGCAGGATAACGCGCCGTCGCGCGCGCGCGCTGCGTCGTCGTCACGACGCGCAGCGATGGTTTTTGGTCAGTTCGCGCTCGGCGCGTTGAGTTCCGTACGGCGTCTGGCAGGCGCCATGGGGCTCGCTTGTGTTGCGGTCCACGCTGCTCCAGCGTTGGCGCAAACGCCCGGCGAGACCGTCGCGGTTCTCGAGCTCGCCGCACCGGCGGCGCTCGAGTTCACCGTGCGCGGCACGTTCCCCGTTCCGCCGGGCATCTACCCGCGCGCGGATGGACTGAACCCGTTCCAGGTGCGCAGCCACGACAACGTGCTCGTGCCGGCGCAGACCGAGGTGGTCAGCAGCTACCCGGTGCGCTCGGACGGCGCCGACGTCGTCGAAGTCATCGCCCGCGTGCGCCGACTGCCTGCGCTCACGCCCGGTCAGTTCACGCGCTTCGACGTGGTCTACGCGCCGCACGTCGACACGCCGGTCGCCCTCACGCCGCGCGTGCAGAGCCTGCGTTCGCTGACCAACGGGATCGTGCTGCGAACCCGCGACGTGTACGGCAACGTCTACCGGTCCGATCTGCGCGCCGGCGCGCTCGGCCGCAAGCTGCTGAAGGACGGCTCGGAGTTGCTGCAGGAGCGCTGCTACGACGTGCTCCGACCCGAGCTTCCCCAGTCGGGCTCGTCGGGGACGCTCCCCCACTTCATGGGAGTTCACTCCTACCTCTCGTACTGGGCGCACGACGACGTGGTCCAACTCGACCTGCGCGTGCACAACGGAACCAGCGGTTCCGATCGCTCGCCGGGCGCCGTGCTCGACGACCTGCAGGACAAGCTGTACTTCGACCAGCTCGAGCTGGTCGTCCCCGAGGGCTGGGCGATCCTGCCCGACTTCGACGACCCGTCGATCGGACAGCCGCGCCAGCTCGCCAACGGGCGCGTCATGCGTCCGCTGGTGAAGGGCAACGCCGACGGCACGCTGCACGTTCTGGGTCGGCAGGCCCAGTTCCTGCGCCGCGTCGCCATCGCGCGCGTCGGCTCGGAGGCCTACGGCCAGGAGTTGGTCGAAGAGCGCTTCCTCGGCTACTGCCGCTTCGGCGTGAACTCGCACGGCAACGCTCTGTGGTCGTGGTGGAACCCCGAGACGGCGCGCTACTACCCGCAGCGCCACAAGCTCCCCGACCTGAGCTACCTGGGCGACGTGTCGGGCTTCACCACGACGCGCGCCAAGTTGCGCGCCGACTTCGATCGCCTGATCGACTTCTTCGAGGCTGGCGCCTCGATGAACGTCTATCCGCTGCACTACCCGCGTTTGGGCTGGGCCCACCCGTGGGGCGTCGGGTACGGCGGGATGACCGGCGGCACCGAGATCGTGATGTACGACGGCTTCATCACGGCCTTCGCCGCATCGAACGATGGCTATCGCTACACGCTGCTGCGCCATCGCATGTACACGGACCGCATGAACGACGTGCTGTTCGAGATGAACGGCGAGCCGACCAGCGTGTACCGCTGGCTGGTCCAAGGCAGCAACGGCGTCTACATGCCGGGCAACTTCTATCAGGTGCAGATCACCGGGCCGGACATGCTCGGCTGGGGCAGCGTGCCGACGCACCAGGTGAACGCCGTTCAGCAGAGCGGACTCGCGCCGGCTTACGAGGCGACGCTGAGCACGTTCCGCCCCATCGACCTGCAGCACCTCGTCCGCTACTTGAGCTCTCCCAAGGCGCTCGCGTGGCTGGGCAACGACTCGGTGGCCAAGGACGACATCCTGATGCAGGCGGAACTCGCGCGGATGAGCTACTTCCACGCGCCCGTCGGCGCGAACGGAGCGGCGCTGGGTTCCTCGATGCTCGGCGACCTCAACTGGGTCTCCAACAACCCGGGCAAGGGCTTCTCCTTCGGCCGCGGCGAAGGCTGGACGGTCGACGCGATGTGCGCGGCCTACTCGCTCGGTCACCCGACCTGGCGCGCGGACGCACGCAACTGGTTCGAGCGCATCGCGGACATGGTCCACGACGGCCGCGTCGATTGCACCGGGATGATCCAGGCCATCGTCAACACGAAGATCCTCAACGGGCTCTACCGCGCGCGGCAGTCGATCGAGCAAGCGATCGTCGAGAACGCGTTGTGGAGCATGCGCGAGAGCGTCTTCCGCGGCGTCGACTTCGCGCGCATGGGCAAGCTCAAGCGCGTCATCACCGACTCGGCGTACACGATGATCGGATTCCCGGCCTGGGAGCCGATCGGCGCCGGACCTTGGAACCACGTCGCCATCGGTCCGATCAGCCTGTCGCAGCCGATGTTCTGCAACAGTCTGCCGGTGGAGGGCGCTGCGGCCGGAGGACTGGACAAGTTCCAGTCGTGGTGCACGCTCGCCTACGGCTGGGAGCTGAGCGGCGATCCGCTGTTCCTGCAGCGCACGATGCAGATGTCGGGCTCGCAGTACTCCACGTTCCAGTCCGCCGTGCAGGGCGGGTTCATGAACATGGAGAACAAGGCGGCGCTGATGTCGCTGTCCGACATCGTCTATCCGTGAGCGGTGCGCTCGCGCTCGCGAGCGTTCCGAATGCGCGCGCGCCCGCGGCAGGCTTCCACCTGTCGCGGGCGCGCGTCGTTGTCAGCGCGGCTCAACCGAAGACGATGCCCTGCGCGAGCGGCAGCGCGTTCGAGTAGTTGACCGTGTTGGTCTGGCGGCGCATGTAGGCCTTCCACGCGTCGCTGCCCGCCTCGCGGCCGCCGCCGGTCTCCTTCTCGCCGCCGAACGCTCCGCCGATCTCGGCGCCGCTGGTGCCGATGTTGACGTTGGCGATGCCGCAGTCGGAGCCCGCGGGAGACAGGAAGCGCTCCGCCGAGCGCACGTTGAGCGTGAAGATCGCCGAGGAAAGGCCCTGCGGGACGGCGTTCTGCAGCTCGATCGCGTGCTCGAGGTCGCGCACGCGGATCAGGTAGAGGATCGGCGCGAAGGTCTCGTGCTGCACGACCGGCCAGTGGTTCTCCGCGCGCACGATCGCCGGGCGAACGAAGTTGCCTCCCGCGAGCCTTCCGGGCAGTTGGAGGACCTCGCCGCCGCACAGCACGACTCCGCCCGCGCTGCGCGCTTGGGCGAGCGCGTTCTGCATCGCCTCGACGGCGGCGCGCGTGATCAGCGGGCCGCACAGCGTGCTCGGCTCGATCGGATCGCCGATGCGCACGCCGCTGTACGCCTTCAGGAGGCGACGTTCGACCTCGTCGGCGAGCTTCTCGTGCACCAGCACGCGCCGCGTGGTCGTGCAGCGCTGTCCGGCGGTGCCCACCGAGCCGAACACGATCGCCGGGAGCGCGAGCTCGAGGTCGGCGTCGTCCATGACGATCAGCGCGTTGTTGCCGCCCAGCTCGAGGATCGTGCGTCCGAAGCGCCCCGCGACGCGCGCGGCGACGGTCCGCCCCACCGCGCTCGAACCGGTGAACGACACCAGCGGCACGCGCGCGTCGTCGAGCATCGGAGCGGCCGTGTGCTCGATCGAGCCGATCGCTAGCGACGCCAGCGCGCCGAAGCCCTCCGCCTCGAGCACGGGGCGCACCACGTTCGTCAGCGCGATGGCGCACAGCGGCACGTGCGCGGAAGGCTTCCACACGCACGCGTCTCCGCAGATCAGCGCCAGCATCGAGTTCCAGGCCCACACCGCCATCGGGAAGTTGAAGGCGGTGATCACGCCCACGACGCCGAGCGGGTGCCACTGCTCGCGCATCGAGTGGCCCGGGCGCTCGGAGTGCATCGACAGGCCGTAGAGCATGCGCGACTGGCCCACGGCGAACTCCGCCATGTCGATCGCTTCCTGAACCTCGCCCCAGCCCTCCTGGAGGATCTTGCCCATCTCGAGCGAGATCAGTCGCCCGAGCGCGTCCTTCTTGGCGCGGATGGCCTCGCCCATGCGGCGCACGATGTCGCCACGCTTGGGCGCAGGAACGAGCCGCCAGCGCAGGAACGCCTCGTGCGCGGCCGCGATGCACGCCTCGTACTCCTTGGGACCGGCCTGCGTGACGCGGGCGATGACCTCGCCGGTGGCGGGATTCGTGCTCTCGAGCGCCGTTCCGCTGCACGCCAGCCAGCGCCCGTTGTACGCGCCGCTGTTCGTGCCCTCGATGCCCAGTTCCTTGAGGAAGCTCGTGTTCGTGCTCATGGGGCGAACACGATACGCGCGCCGCGCGCGGACGGGAACGTCGGTGCGCGACTCGCTCAGCGCTTGCCCGGAGCGCGCTTGGCCTTCGGCGTGGCGCGCAGCCGCTCGAGCGCCGCCTCGATCACCGGATCGCGATCGAGCGAGAACGCGTCAGCAGCGTTGGTGATCTCGACCATCACCGGCACGCCGCGGTCCTCGTACGGCGCTCCGGCGGCGTCGCAGTCGTTCCACTGCGGGACCTTGACCGAGATGCCGCTGCCGACGTCGACGAGCCTGGGCGCGGCGGAGGACCCCGCAGTGCGATCTCCGAGCGTCGTCACCTGCGGGCACTGCACCAGCATCAACGCGAGTTCGTCGCCCGAGCTCATGCAGCGCTGACCGAACAGCGCCATGACCGGCGCCTGGTAACGCCACGGCCCGCGCGGCGCGACCTTGCGCGGCTGCTTCGCGCCGAGTTGGGTGCGCTTGGGGCCCGAGCGGAACTGCGACTGCGCGTAGACCTTCTCGGCGTCGATGAAGCGGCCGGCGACCGAGGCCGCGACGTTCGTCGAGCCGCCGCTGTTGAAGCGGATGTCGAGGATCAGGCCGCAGGTGTCCGCGAGCGCCTCGAGCGCCGCATCGACGCGCTGCGTGACGTCGTCGCTCCCCACGCCGTTCACCTGCAGGAAGCCGAACCCGTCCTCCGTGCGAGCCCAGCGCACCTCGGCGCCGCCCTGCAACTCTCCGATCAACTTGCTCGCAGCATCCATCACGCCGTTCTGCGGTCGGTAGCGCCAATAGAACGGCAGCCGTTCGCCCTCGCACTCGACGTGCACGTGCAGGTCACGCAGCCGCTCGAGCGCCAGCGCGATCGCGGTCGCCGCTTCCCAGGTCGTCTTCGCCGTGCGCGCGAGCGGCGCGTATTGCTTGCGCACGGCGTCCCAGTCGACCTCGGGGCGGAGCTGGAACTTCGCGTACTGCCGGTCGAACGCCTCCCACGCCGCTTCGAAGGCGCGCTCGGCGTCCTTGGACGAGAGCTCGACCGACGCAGGCAGCTCCGAGCGCGTGAAGCGCGAGTCGACTTCGAGCACGCCCTTCGCTCCGTCGAGCTGGAACACGCGTCGCGCGCCATCCGCGAACGTGCAGTCGAGCACGAGCGAGCCTTTGGGCAGCGGAGACGGGAATTGGTCCCAGCGATAGCCGGACTCGGTGAGCTGCCGCGCGACGACGCGCCGCGCCGCGAGCAACGCGCGCGCGTCCGGGGACTTGCTCACCGTCTTGGGCGGGAACAGGTCGTCCAGTTGCGCGGGGTGGAAGCGCACGAGCGCGAACGTCAGCGCTGGACTGCCCGCCGCGAGCGAGCCGGACACCGCGCCTCCGCCGGCGGGCTCGACATAGGCCCAGATCGCCGCGCCGCCGCTGGCCCCGGTGGTCGCACCGGTGGTCGCACCGGTGGTCGCCCCAGTGGTAGCTCCGACCACCAGCGCCGCCGCTCCGCACTTCAGCTCGAGCTGCGAGCCGCGCTCGAACTCGAACGCGCTCAGCTTCCACACGTCCTGCGG
>CALKYE010000057.1 GCA_938003765.1 uncultured Planctomycetia bacterium | reverse complement strand
GCTCGGGCGGCCGAGGTAGACCTCGGCGGAGGCCCGCTCACGGCGCAGGGACGCCTTGCGTCAGCGACCCGACCCGGGTGCGGGGCCGCCACCTGCTCCGCTTGTGCCGCCGCCACCACCAGTGCGGCCACCGCTGCCGCCCGGAGGCGGGCCGCTGCCTTGCTGACCGTTCTGGTCAACTGGCGGAACTCCCCCGGCGCCTCCGCCGACCCCGGACGGGGTTGGGGTTCCGAGCGCCGGGATGCGCGGTGAGGGCGAGATCTCGACCTGCGCGAGGAGGTCGTCGCCGAAACGCAGGATGCGCGTGTAGGTGATCGTGCGCATGTCGACCGGCGCGAAGCGCACCTGCTCCTGCGTCAGGCGCGGCGCGATCTCGAGCGTCAGGCGGATCTCGATGCGCTTGGGCAGGCCGACCTGGTCTTCGCGCACGCCCCATTCCTCGATCGGCTTGGCGTCGCGGCCGTCCTCTTCGAACACCTGGATGTCGAAGTGTTTGACGTGGTCGTGGAGGAAGGTGTACGCGCCGCCTTCGAACGGATCCTCGTCGACGAAGAAGTCCTCGCGGCGGTACAGCTCGAGGAACTCGTCGTCCGCCGGATTGACGCGCAGCATGTAGCCGACCTCGTTGAGGTCGGCGCGCAGGAAGTTGCGGTCGATCTCCGTCGCCACCACGCTGTCGGTGGAGGACAGGAAGTCGATGCGATCGGCGTCGTGCCCGAGGATCACGCGGTTCTTGATGCGCAGGAGCTGGTCGGGCGGGCGGTCGTAGGCCACCAGCGCGCGCACGTCGCGTTCGATCAGGTCCATGATCGCGGGGCCGGCGAGCTGCGTCTCCTGGATGTTGTGGATCGTGTCGCGGCTGATGCGCGCCGCCTCCAGGAGCTGCGTCATGGCCAGCATGATCCCGCTGACGATCAGCAGAACGACGAGGACCTCGACCAAGGTGAACGCCGCGCGGGCGCCGAGCTGTCGGGCGAACTTCATCGACTCGCTCCTCCGCTGGAGGCGCCGGAGGCGGCTTCGCCCTCCGCGCTCTCGGGATCGACCGGGTGGATCTGGGCCCAGGGCAGCCAGCGCTCGAGCACGTACTCGTTCTTCAGCTCGCCGATCTTGGGGAACGTCACGCGCACCTGCACCTTCTCGTAGGGCTGCTCCGACTCTTCTTCCTCGTCGTCGCTGCTGCTCGAGCGGCGCTCGCGCTGGTCGCGCTCGTGGCGCCAGTTGTCGAAGGCGCGCACGTCGTTGGGGTCGGGGCTGAGGCTCTCGTCGCCGATCACGGCCTCGAACTGGAAGTCCGGGTAGCCCTCGTCGACGTAGGTCCCCTGGATGCGCTCGCTCTCGAGCTCCTCCTCGTACAGCCCGGCCTCGATGCGCCCCAGCGTGTACACGGCCAGCTCCCGCGCGAGCTTGAGGTTGCGCGAGTAGGCCGCGGTCATCTTCGAGGTGCTCAGCGTCTGCAGCATCCAGGCCAGCGCGAGGCCCACGATGGCGATCGTGACCGCGACCTCGGCGAGCGTGAAGCCTTTCGAGCGCCGCTCGCGCCGCGCGCGGTCAGAGGAGAGCGATAGCAGCTTCAATCGAAGTCCGAGTCCTTCGGCGGCTGCCGGATGAACTCGCCGGCCTGCATGTGGATGAAGCCCGTGAGCGCCTGCACCTCGACGGTGTAGGTGTTCTCGTAGGGCTTCTGCACGAGCACGATGTTGTGGTCGCTCGCGCTGCCGCGCGGATCGAAACGCACCACGACCACGCCCTTGGTGTAGAGCTGTCCGTCGATGGTGATCGACTGGAACTCGATGTTGTCCGGCAGGCGCTTCCACGCGAGCGCCAGGCGATCCTCGTCGTCCGCCGCGAGTCCTCCCGCGCCGCCGGCGCGGAACGGAGTCACGACGCGATAGCCGCGCGGGTGCTCCTCGTTCTCCTCGAATGCGTACTCGACCGTGAAAGCCACGCCGCGCGAGACGGCGTCGGAGCGCGTTTCCTGCAGCGTGGCCGCGAGTTCGCGGACAGCGGTGTTGAGCTTGGTGCGCGGGAGGATCGCCTCCCACGTCACGTAGACGACCGTCGCGAGCAGGCCGAGCGCCACCATCACGAGCAGGAGCTCGATCAGGGTGTATCCGCGCCGGCCTGTCCTCGGAGTGTCCACGTGGTCGTTCGCTCAGCGCTGCGTCTCGTTGAGCATCGAGAAGTTGTCGATGTCGGCGCTCTCGCCCTCGCCGCCGGACGAGCCGTCCTTGCCCAGGCTGAAGACGCGGTAGTCGCGGCCCGCGCTCGGCGGTTCGTAGCCGTAGGGGTTGCGCCACGGATCGACGGGCACCGTGGTGCGGCCCTTCAAGTAGGTGCGACCGTTCACGTCCGGCGTGACCAGCACCTCGAGGCTCTCGGGGAACTTGCCGTTGTTCTCCAGCGCGTAGGTGTCGACCGCCTGGCAGATGGCGGTGATGTCGATCTTGGCCTTCTCCGACTGCGCGCGGAAGAAGCGCCCGAAGAGCTCGGGCACGACCAGCGTCGCGATCAGGCCCAGGATCACGATCACGACCATCAGTTCGGCCAGTGAGAAGCCGCGGCGCGCGCGCGACGCGAGGTGGGTGCGAATCTTCATGTGCGACGGATGTTGGGCGCTCGAGCGCGCCGCGTTCAGGAGGCTCGTGTACGGACGACTCAGGTTAAGGATTCTGCCGGCGGTGTGTGGAAAGCGCGGCCGCGATGAGCGCGTGGGGCCGGGCGGCGACGGCGTAGACAGGTCTATTGGATCTGACCGACGCGGAGGATCGGGAGCACGATGGCCACCACGATGTAGCCCACGATCACGGCGAGGGCGACGATCAGGAGCGGCTCGAGGACGCTCGTCAGCCGGCTCGTGGTGACGTCGATCTCCTCGTCGTACGCCGCGCCGATGCGCTGGAGCATCTGCTCGAGTTCGCCGGACTGCTCGCCGACCTGGACCATGTAGCACACGACCGGCGGGAAGGCCCCGGTGGCGCGCATGGGAGTGCCGATGTCGGTGCCCTCGAGGATGCGCGTGCGGATCACCTCGGTGGCGTCCGAAATGACGCGGTTGCCCACGACGTTGCGGGTGATCTCGAGGCTCGAGACGACCGGAACACCGCTCTCGAGCAGGGTCGAGAGCGTGTGCGTGAAGCGCGCGATGGCCTGCTTGCGCAGCAGCTCGCCGATCACGGGGATGCGCAGCAGGCTGCGGTCGATGAACAGTCGACCCTTCTCCGAGCCGTTGTAGATGCGCTCGACCAGGAACGAGATGAACGCGATCGTGAGGCAGCCGGCCCACCAGTAATTCTTGAAGCCGTTGCTGATCATGATCAGCACCTGAGTCGGCCCCGGCAGCGTCTGACCGGTGTCGATCAGCATGCTGGTGATCTTGGGCACCACCGCGGTCATCAAGATGCTCACGACGATGATGCCGATGCCGACCATCATCGCGGGGTAGGTCAGCGCCGAGACCACCTTGCGGCGCAGCGAGCGCTGGGCCTGCATGTAGTCGGCGAGGCGGCGGAACACGACGTCGAGGTTGCCGGTCGCCTGGCCCGCGCGGACCATGTTCACGTACAGGTCGTTGAACCACGCCGGTTGCTCGGCCATTGCGTCGGCGAGCGACGAGCCCTGGCTCACGCGCTCGCGCAGTTGGCGGAACATCGTCTCCGCCTGGCGGTGCTCGGTCTGCTCGATCAGCGCGCGCAGCGCCTCGATCAGCGGGATGCCTGCCGAGAGCAGGGTTCCGAGCTGACGCGTGGCCGCGGAGACGATGTCGAGGTTCGCGTTGGTCGGCTTCGACGCGGCGCTGCGCAGCGCTTTGATCCGCTCGGCGATGCTCGGCCCGCTGGCGCGCTTCTCGCCGCCGGAGGCGACCTTGGTCCGCTTGCCGCCGCGCAGCTCGTGGATCTCGCTGACCAGCACGTTGTCGCGGCGCAGGCGCGCGCGCGCGTCGCGCGGCGTGTCCGCGTCGATCACGCCCGTGGTCACGCCACCGCCGGCGACATAGGCCTTGTATTGGTAGATCGGCACGCTTCGCTCGCCCCTCGCGCGGCTACTCCATGTCCAACTGCGTCACGCGCAGGACTTCGTCGGGCGTGGTCAGCCGCTGGCGGACCTTGTCGACGCCGTCGGCGCGCAGGGTGATCACGCCGCACTCGATGGCCTTCTTCTTGAGCTGCGTCGCGTTGGCGCCGTTCATCACCAGCGTGCGCAGGTCCTCGCTCATCGGCATGAACTCGTAGATGGCGGTGCGGCCGGCGTAGCCGGAGTTGAAGCACTCCTCGCAGCCCGTGCCGAAGGCGATCTTGTGGTCGAGATCGGCGGGCGTGAGGCCGAGCTTCTTGCACTTGGCGGCCCACTCGTCGCTCATCGGCGCGAGCACGCGGCAGTGCTTGCAGATCGTGCGCACCAGACGTTGCGCGACGACCAGCACGATCGAGCTCGACACGAGGTACGGCTCGACGCCCTGGTCCACCAGACGAGTCACCGTGCTCGGCGCGTCGTTGGTGTGAACGGTGGAGAACACCAGGTGACCCGTGAGCGCGGCGCGGATCGCGACTTCCGCGGTCTCGAGGTCGCGGATCTCACCGACCATCATCACGTCGGGGTCCTGGCGCAGGAACGAGCGCAGTCCCGAGGCGAACGTGAGGCCCTTCTTCGTGTTGACCTGGACCTGGCTGATGCCGCCCAGCGAGTACTCGACCGGGTCCTCGATGGTCAGCACGTTCTTCTGCGTCGTGTCGACCTCGTTGAGCGCGGCGTACAGCGTCGTGGTCTTGCCCGAACCCGTGGGGCCCGTCACGAGGATGATGCCGTGGTTGTAGCTGGAGAACTCGCGCAGCAACGCCTCGTTGGCGGGGCTGAGTCCGATCTCGTCGAGCGTGTACAGGCGCGCCGTCTTGTCGAGGAGGCGCATCACGATGCGCTCGCCGTTGGTGGTCGGCACCGAGCTGATGCGGACGTCGACCTCGCCGTCGCCGATGCGGATCGTCGCGCGGCCGTCCTGCGGGAGGCGGCGCTCGGCGATGTCCATCTTGCCCATGACCTTCACGCGGCTGACGATCGCCTCCTGCGCTTTGCGCGGGATCGGATCCATGTCGTAGAGGATGCCGTCGATGCGGAAGCGCACCTGCATCCGGTCCGCGTAGGGGTGGAAGTGCACGTCGGACGCGCGCAGCTTCAGCGCCTGGAACAAGATCGTGTTGACGAGCTTGATGATCGGCGCTTTGTTCGAGGTGTCGAGGACGTCCTCGCCCTCCTCGATCTTCTCGGCCAAGCCCGCGATGTCGCCGTCCTCCGCCACGTCGGCGAGCGCCTCGTCGACGCCGTCCGCCTTGTGGCGGTACGCGCGTCCGATCAACTGCGTGATCTCCTGGCGCGGCGCCAGGACGGGCTCGATGTCCGCGCCGTACAGCGCGGCGAGGTCGTCCATCGGGTGCGGATCGAGCGGCGCGCAGGTCGCGACCTTGAGCAACGCGTCGTCCTCTTCGAGGGCGATCAAGTTGTAGTTGCGCGTGAACTGCACCGGCACGCGGTTGACGAACGCGCTCGGCACCGCCACGTCCTCGAGCGAGGCGCGGAACTCGTAGCCCAGGTGCTGGGCGTAGACGCGCAGCAGCTTGTCCTCGGCCAGGTACTCGCGCTGCAGGATCACGCGATCGAGCGAGTCACCGCTCTCCGCCGCCAGCCTGCGGCATTCCTCCAACCGTTCGCGCGAGAGTCCCGCGTCGACCAGCATGTCCGCCAAACTCGTCATGGATGCATGAAGGGTTGCTTGGATGTCGGAAGGTCCTGAGTACGTCGGAGCGCTGTCCGTCGTCGGCGAGGCGTCGGGCGAGTAGGAAGGCTTGAGGTGTTGGCGCGGCTTCAGGGGTTCCCCGCAGACTTCGCGTCGGCCGCGGCTTTGGGGTCTTGTCCGACCATCGAGGACTTCTGCTCACCGCCGCCGGGGCTGCGGTAGAGCGGCACTTCGAAGCCGCGCAGATCGATCGCGCCTTCCTTGTCGCCGAACACCGGGTCGATCAGGCGCACACGGTCGGCGCCGATCTTCTCCGCAGCATCGAGCTTGATCTTGTAGGAGATCTCCGCGAGGTCCGCGAAGTTCTTGTCCTTGAGGATGTGCGGCGTGACGAAGAAGTAGAGCGTCGTGCGGTTCTCGTTGTCGACGTCGCGGCGGAACAGCGCGCCCAGCACGGGCACGTCGCCCAGCCAGGGGATCGAGGTGCGCTGCTCGCTCTTGTTGTCGACGATGATGCCGCCGATCACCATCGTGTCGCCGTTGGGCACGCTGACCGAGGTGGTGATTTCGCGCGTGATGCGCGGCGGGGGAATCGGACCGCTGAAGGTTCCGGTGAAGCTCGACACCTGGAGCTGAACCGACAGTCGCAGGTAGCCGCTGGCGCTGATCGAAGGCGAGATCTGCATCGTGATGCCCGCCTCCTGGTAGTTCTGGAAGTTCTCCTGCGTCTGGCCGCCGACCCCAGTCGCGGTGACCTGCGTGGTGGGCTGCTCGTCGAGCGTCTTGATCGTCGCGCTGCCGTTGTTGTTGACCAGGATCGACGGGACGTTCAGCACGTTCGTGTCCTGGCGATCGCGCAGCGCGCGCACCAGGACGGGCAGCGAGAAGTCATCCGCATCGATGATCCCCGCGGTGATGCCGTTGCCGAGCGCGGGCACGCGGATGTCGGGGATCCCGTCGCCGTCGGTGTCCTGGAAGGTGCTGAGCCCGAAGCTCGACACCCCGAAGCTGCCGGTGCCGCTGCCCGGGACGTCGGCGACGCCCAGTTCGACGCCCAGGTCGAGGTTGTCGCGCCCGGAGAGCTCGATCAGCGCCGTCTCGATCAGCACCTGATCCTGGCGCAGGTCGAGGCGGTGGATCAGCTCGAGCACTTCCTCGTAGCGGCGGCGGCTCGCGGCGATCAGCAGTGAGTTCGTCGCGGCGTCGGGCACGACCACGACTTCGTTGTCGCGGCTGGTCAAGCCGGTCGCAGCGGGAGCGGCTTGTCCGCCGCCGCCTCGACCCGCGGAGCCTTGCTGCTGGACGCGCTGCGCGCTCTGCAGGAAGTCCTCGAGCACCTCGGAGAGGTCCTCGGCCTTCACGTGGTTGAGCGCGTACACGTGGTACGTGCGCTCGGGTTCGACCACCTCGACGTCCAGGCGCGCGATCAGCTCCTTGATGGCCGTCATGTCGCTCGGCAGCGCCATCACGAGCAACGAGTTCGTGCGCGGGTAGGTGAGGATCTTGGTCTCACCGCCGGCGCCTTGGATCTGGCCCGTCGCTCCCTGCGCGTTGGCCTGGCGTCGAGCCTGGCTCTCGCGCTTGCGGGCTTCGAGCAACTGCTCGAGGATGTCCGCCAGGTCTTCGGCCGCTGCGAACTCGAGCGGAATCACCTCGAACTGCGGCGCGATGCCGGTGTCCCGCGCGGCCTCTTGATCGACCAGGCGCAGGATGCGCGCGAGCGCCACGATGTTCGGAGCGAAGCCGCGCAGCACGACGCTCTGCGTGTTGCCGACCGGCATGATCCCGTTGCCCGACTGATCGTTGGGCATCAGCGGACGCAGCGTGCTCTGCAGCGTGCGAACGTCGTAGTTCGGCAGGTGCAGCACGGTGATGATCTGCGTCGCGACCTGGTCGGCGTAGCGCTCGAGCTCGTCGGGCAGAACGTAGATGGCTTCGTCCTTCAGCGCCGTTCCGCCGCGCGCGCCAGGCTGACCGCCGAGCGCCTGGATCAAGTACACCGCGAGGTGATCCGGCCCCACCTTGGTGATGGTGAAGCCGTTGATGAACATCAGGATCTGATAGAACTCGTAGAACTCGGCCTTGGGGATGCGCTTCTGGCCGAACATGCGCACCTTGACCTGCGCGAGCTGATCCGACACCGACTTGTCCGGCGTCAGGTTCTTGCCGGTCGCGGTCTGACACATCTTGGTCAGCCACAACAGGTCGATGCCCTCGCCCTGCTCGTCCATGCTGAGCAGGTAGAAGTCGCCGATGTCCACCAGCTCGCCGGTTCCATCGCCCTGCGAGCCGCCTGACGACCCCTGAGCGCCCGTGACGGCGGCCGGGCGGGGCGGCGCCGGTTGCGCCGGTCGCACCGGCGGCGCGGGTTGGTTGCCCCGGTTCGCCGCGGGGTTGACGTTGACGTTGGCCGGTTGCGCCGGGCGCTGGGGGGGCTGACCCACGACGTCCTGCGGTCCGCGGTTGGCGCGCGGATTGGTCACGGGCACGCCGGCGGCGCGCTCCTTGGCGGCGCGCTCGAGATCTTCGGGCGTCTGGCCCTGTTGTTCAGCGTTCTCCTGGGCCCGCTTGATCTCTTCGTCGGACTGTGCGGCGAAGCACGGCGCGACACCGGCGAGCGGGGCGAGCAGCAGGGCGGCGGCGTACGATCGGCGGCGGTCGCGTCGGTCCATTGCGGCGATGTATCTCTTTGAATCGGCCAAACTTAGCGCGGCGTTCGCGGTCGGCGAGGCCAGGCGCGGCGGCACTCTAGGCAGGCCGCTGGGGGCTGTCAAACGCGCGCGATCACGGTGAGCGTGACCGCGCGCGTCGACGCGCACAGACGTACGCGCGCGTCGAAACTTCCCACGCACTCACGCGGCGCAGAGCACGTTCGCGCTCCTTTGAACGCTCGCTCGAGCGCTGGTCGCGCGCGTCGACGGCGCCGGCGCAACGACACTTCGCGCACGATGCGCGCCAGACGTTGCGCGTCACTGGTTAGGATGCGGGGCGCATGGAGATGCGCCAGTTGTTCACGCCCGACGACCTGCTCGTCGGATTCGATCCCTCCGACAAGTGGGACGCCATCCGCCGACTCGTCGAGCACCTGGTGGCGAGCGGACGCGTTCCGCGAGCCCTGGCCTCGAGCGTGCTCGAGCAAGTGCTGGCGCGCGAGCGCTCGATGTCGACGGGAATGGAGCGCGGCATCGCCATCCCGCACGCGGCCGTGGACCAGATCGATCGCGTCGTCGCCTGCATGGGCGTCGTCGCGCGTCCGGCCGGGCTCGACTTCGAGAGCATCGACTCGCAGCCGACGCGGCTGGTGGTGTTGCTGGTCATCCCGCGCTCGCAGAAGTTGCTCCACATCCGCACCCTCGCCGACGTGGCGCGAGTGCTGGGAGTCGAAGAGGTGCGCGAGCGCTTGATCCGCTCGGAGAGCGCCCAGCAGGCTTGGGAGTCGCTCGCGATCAGCGAGGCTCGGCGCTGACGCAGCGGGCGCCGATGCGACGCGCTGCTACGTCGCTCCTGGTGCTGTCGGCGTTTGCAACCGGCGGCGCAGGCATGGGCCTGCAGAGCGTGCTGCTCGCTTACGCGGGACTGGCCTGCGGACACTCGGCGAGCGCGGCCTACGGGCCCGGCGTGTTCGCCGCGGGCTGGTGCGCGGGCGCGTGGTTCGCGGGTCGTCTGCGAGGCCGTTCGGCGCGCGCGTTCGCCGCGCTCGCGTTCGCTGCGCCGGCCGTGGCCGCCGCGGCGGCGTGGTGGCTGCGCTCCGCTGACGAAGCGCCGATGAACAGCGCGCTCGCGTTCCTCGCGCTCGGCCTGGCCGCGATCCCGCAGGGCATGTTCCTCACGCTCCAGTGCCGCGAAGTTTCGCGCGGCCACGGAGCGCCGAAGTTGACGGCGGTCTACGTAGCCAACCTCCTCGGAGCGCTGGCTGGCGCGTGGGGCATCGGACTCGCGACGGTTGCGGTCGCCGGTCGAACGGGCGCGTTGCTCGCCGCGAACGGCGTCGTCGTGCTCGGCGCCGTGCTGGGCCTTGTGGGCGCGAACTCGGTGCGTGAGTCCGCGACGTCGGAGGATTCCGCGCCAGCGCTCGCGCTGAGCTTGAAGCACGCCGCGCCGATCGCCGCAGTCGCGGCCCTGTGGATGTTCGCCCTCGAATGGCTGTGCCTGCGCATCGCTGTGCTGTGGGTCGGCAGTCAGGTGGGGGAGCTCACTCGCATCGTCGCCTGTTCGCTGCTCGCGCTCGCGCTCGGCGCCGCGCTGCTTCCGCGCTGGGTCGCTCGCGACGCGCGCGGTGTCGTGTCGGTGCTCACGCTCGCAGCGCTCGCGAGCACCTGGCCGCTGTGGTGCAGTCCGGCGCTCGAGTGGTCCGCGCGCACCGTCGCGCCCGCGCTGCGCTCGAGCGAGTGGCTCGCGCCCATCAGCGACGTCGCCATCTCGTTCGTGCTGGTCGCGCCCGCGCTGGCGCCGCTCGGCGCCGTCGTGCCGGTGCTCCACCGCGCCTCCAGCGGTGAGAGCGGCGCGCGCCTGGGCAACCTGCTCTTGTTCGAAGCGCTGGGAGCGCTCGCCGCGGGGCCTCTGCTGCACATCGGGCTCGTGCCGGCCGTCGGAGTAGGCGCTGCGCTGGCGTGGTTGCCGTTGCTCGCGTCGCTGGCTGCGCTCGCGCTCCTCGCTCGGCGTGAGTTGCTTCCGCGACTGGCGCTCCTCGGAGCGATCTCGCTCGGCGCCACGCTCGTCGCGCACCGCGCGTCACCGCCGGCGCTGAGTTCCCCCAAGCTGACCGACCCTGCGCTCAACCTGCGCGCCTTCGCCGAGGACGAACACTTCGCCGTGAGTGTCGTCGACGACGGCGTCAACGGCGAGAGGACGCTGCTCACCGACACCTTCCGAGCGGCGGGCGACGGTCGCGAGTACGCGTACATGCGCGTGCTCGGGCACTTGCCCGTGCTGGCGCACCCGCGGCCGGCGCGAGCGGCGGTGGTCGCGCTCGGCACGGGCACGACCGTCGGCGCGGTGGCGTTGCACCGCGAAGTCGAAGCGCTCGACGTGCTGGAGCTCTCGCCGAAGGTCGTCGAGTTCGCGCCCTGGTTCGAAGCGGTCAACCGCGGCGCGCTGACGCCCGATCCGACGCGTCGACGCGCCGATGGCAGCGCGCGCGTGCAAGTGCGCATCGGCGACGGACGACGCCTCCTGGCGACGGACGAGGCGCGCTACGACGTGATCACGATCGAGCCCCTGCTGCCCGATTCGCCGTTTGGCGTGTACCTCTACACACCGGGCTTCTACGCGGTCGTGAAGCGCGCGCTCGCGCCGGGCGGAGTGTTCGCGCAATGGGTTCCTCCGCACGCCATGCCGCCGGAGGTGTGCTCGAGCGTGGTGGACGCGTTCGCGCGCTCGTTCGCATGGTCGGGAGCTTGGCTCGCGGGCACGCAGTTGGTCCTGCTCGGCGCCGACGCCGCGCCGGAGTTCAGTTCGCAGCGCTTCGCGGAACTCGACGAGGAGCTGCGACGCGCGCTGGCCGAAGTCGGCTGCGAATCGCCGGCGGCGGTGCGCGCGCGCTGGATCTCCGACCTCGCCAACTGGCCGGCCGGGCCGCGGGCGCTCAGCGACGACGATCCCTGGATCGTCTGGCGCGATCGACGCGCGGATCCGCCGACGCTCGAGTGGTTGCCCCGCAACCTCGAACTCGCCACTGCGGGCGGTGCGCCGCCGCCGTGGACCTCCGACGGCGTGGGCGACGCGCGGCGAGCGCTCCTCGGCGCGCTGCGCGAAGCGCGGATCGCGTCCGCCTGGTCCGAAGCGCGCCGCCGGGCGGGCGCGCGCGACGAGCCCGATGCGCTCGAGCTCGCGAAGACGGCCTTCGGCGCCGAGTTCGCGCGCGCGCGCGCCGAACCCGAGGTGGCGCAGTTCCTGTCCGAAGCCGAGTTCCTGGACGCGCTGCGTCGCGGTGTCGCCGCGCTTGCACAAGGCGACGCGCGAGCGGCGCTGCGCGACTGCGTGCGCGCCGCAGAGCTGCGTTCCGAGCGGGCCGACGTGCACTTGTACGTCGCCGCGTGCCTCACGCAGCTCGGCGAACAAGCTGCGGCGCAAGCAGCGCTCGCGCGCGCCGAGCGCGGCTGTCCACGCTGGCGCGAGACCAGCGTCGGTCAACGCGCTCTGCGTCTGGGGCTCGGCGCTGGCGGACCCGGCGCGCGCTGAACGCGCGAGCTCGGGGGCGAAGCGCGCCTCAGGCCCACTCGTCGAGTCGCTGAGCGATCGCCGCTTCGATCTGCGCGGCCACCGCGGCGTACTCCGAGCGAGGCCCGCCGATCGGATCGGCGATGTCGCGACCTTGCGGGTCGAGCAGCATGCAGTGCTTGCTCTTTCCCGGCGGCAACGCCTGGGCCAGCGCCTCGAGGTGCGAGCGCGTGAGCGCGTACACGCGGTCGAGGCGCGCGACGAGTTCCGGCGCCGCCGGCTGCGAACGGTGCTCGCTCAAGTCGATTCCGCGCTCCGCCAGGACGCTGACGCTGTGCGAGCTCGCGGGCGCGCCACTGGCGGCGTACACGCCCATCGACGTGACGCTGAAGCCGAAGTCGTGCAGGCGGCCGACAGGCGCACCGAGTCGTTGCGCCAGCGCCGCACGCGCAAGCGCCTCGGCCATCGGACTGCGACAGGTGTTGCCCGTGCAGACCATGCCGATGCGCAGCCCCGCGGTCGCGCGCAGCGCCGCGAGGTCGATCAGGCCTTCGCGCACCAGCTCGAAACGCCCGGGCCCGACGGCCAGAAGCGCGGAGGGCTCCGCCATGCGAGCGGGGCCGGCGTCGAGCACGCACTCGAGTTGCGCGCCGAAGCGCTCGACGAGCGCGAGGGCCTCGCTCGCCGCGGGCTCTCCTCGGCGCGACGCGTCGGCGGCGACCACCGAGTGATCCGCGCGCTGCAGCAACGCGGCTGCGAGAGGGTGCGCGGGGCGGCGCACCGCGGTCCAACCCTCGTGTTCCGCTGCGGGCGCTGTGTCGGCGCGTCCGGGGAGCAGCAGGGTGAGCGGACCGGGCCAGTAGCGCTCGATCAGGCGCTGGATCACGGCCGACGTCGCGCCGAGCGCGCGCAACTGCTCGTTGGAGTGCGCCAGCCAGGTGAGGCGTTGCTCGGCGCCGCGCGCCTCGAACGCCGCGAGCTGCTCGCGCGCGTCGAGTCGATCGCCGCGCGTCGCGAGCACGTACAGCGTCTCTGTCGGGCAACCGACCCACGCTCCGCGCGCGAGCGCAGCGAGCGGCCGCGCGAGTTGCTCTGCGCTCGCCGCGCTGGCGTGGTCCACTCGGATCGTCTGGGCGCTCTCGCTCATCGCGGCATGCGGGCCGCTGGTTCCCGTGCGTTGGTCGGGGCCCGCAGCAGCGCTAGCCTATCGGGCTCCATCGCTGCCCTCCATGGCGCAACAACATCCGCGCACCTCCTCGCACGCTCCCAAGCCGCTCACTTCGGCGGAGCACGTGGCCTTTCTCTCGCGCCTCGCGGGCGGCCTCGCGCACGAGATCAAGAACCCGCTCTCGACGCTGGCGATCAACCTCGCCCTGCTCGAGGAGGAGTGGGGCAAGGCGGCCTCCGGCCGCGGCGGCGCGACGCCGGAGCTGACTCCGCGCGAGCAGCGTTCGCTGCGCCGCGTGAAGACCTTGCAGCGCGAGGTCAGCCGGATGGAGCACATCCTCGAGGAGTTCCTCACCTTCGCGCGCGGCGCCCAGATCAACCGCGCGCCGTGCGATCTGGCGGCGCTGACGCGCGAGGTGCTCGAGTTCGTCGAGCCCGAGGACGCGGCGCTGGGGATCCGCCACCACGTCGACCTGCCCGTGGGCCTGCCGCTGGTGATGCTCGACGAGCGCGCGATCAAGCAGGCCCTGATCAACCTGTTCAAGAACGCCCGCGAAGCGATGTCGTCCGGCGGCGAGTTGCTGGTCAGGTTGCGCCGCGAGGGCAACTGGGCCGAGCTCACCGTCACCGACACCGGCGTGGGCATGTCCGCCGAAGCCGTCGAGCACTGCTTCGAGGAGTACTGGTCGGACAAGAAGGGCGGCACCGGACTGGGGCTGCCGACGACGCGGCGCATCGTCGAGGAGCACGGCGGATCACTCGCCGTCGTCTCCGAGCGCGGGCGCGGCACGTCGTTCACGATCTACCTGCCGCTCATCGTCGAGATCGCGCGCAGCGGCGGTGCGGAAGGCGCGAGCGCGACGGAGCACCTGGCGTGAGCAGCGCAGACATCGAACGCCCCGCGCGGCGCGTGCTGATCGTCGACGACGACGAGGGGCACGCCGAGGCCCTGGCCGACGGGCTCGACATGGACGGCTACCAGTGCACGCTGGCGCACTCGGGCAACGCCGCGGTCGAGCGCCTGGGCGAGCAGAGCTTCGACGCCGTGCTCACGGACTTGAAGATGCACGACAAGAGCGGGCTCGACGTGCTGCGCGAGGCGCGCGTGCTGCAGCCCGACGCCGCCGTGTTGCTCATCACCGGCCACGGCTCGCTCGAGACCGCCGTCGAGGCGATGCGCATGGGCGCGGCCGACTACCTCCAGAAGCCGGTGATGATCGCCGAGCTGCGCACGCGCCTGGAGCGCTCGCTCGAGGCGCGCGACCTGCGCCGCGACAACCTCGCGCTGCGCCAGCAACTCGACGAGCGCTTCGGACTCGGCGGGCTGGTGGGCGCGAGCCCGCAGATGGAGCGCGTGTTCAAGATCGTGCGCCAGGTCGCCAACACCAGCGCGACGGTGCTGATCCTCGGCGAGAGCGGCACGGGCAAGGAGCTCGTCGCCCGCGCCGTGCACGCCAACTCGACCCGCCGCGAGCGGCGCTTCGTCGCGGTCAACTGCGCGGCGCTCAGCGAGGGGCTGATCGAGAGCGAGCTGTTCGGGCATGTGAAGGGCGCCTTCACCGGCGCGATCGCAGCGAAGGACGGGCAGATCGTCCACGCGGACGGCGGAACGCTGTTCCTCGACGAGCTGGGCGACATGCCGCTCTCGACGCAGGCCAAGCTGCTGCGCGTGCTCGAGACGCGCGAGGTGACGCCGGTGGGCGGGACCACGCCGCGCAAGGTCGACATCCGGCTCGTCGGCGCCACGCACCGCGATCTGCGCGCGATGGTGAACGAGGGAACCTTCCGCGAGGACCTGCTGTTCCGACTGCAGGTGGTCGTCATCGAGCTCCCGCCGCTGCGCGAGCGCGTCGGCGACCTGCCGCTCCTCGTCGAGCACTTCGTGGCCGAGTTCGCGCGCTCGCACAAGCGCGACGTGCGCCACGTCTCGCCCGAGGTGCGCGCGGCGTTGTTGCGCTACGCCTGGCCGGGCAACGTGCGCGAGCTGCGCAACGTGCTCGAGAGCATGGTCCTGCTCGCGAGCGGCGACACGCTGCGCGAGAGCGACCTTCCCGACTCCCTGCGGGCCGCGGCGCGCGCGCCCAAGCGCGGAGGCGTCGAGTTGGCGGGGCGCACGCTCGAAGAGGTCGAGCGCGAGTTGATCGAGGCCACGCTCGAGCTGACCGGCGGCAACCGCGAGAAGGCCGCGCAGCTCATGGGCATCGGCGAGCGCACGCTCTACCGCCGCCTCAAGCACTACCAGCTCGAGTAGTCCGCGCAGCCGCCACATAGGCAGTCGCCCGTGCGGGGCTGTCAAAATGGCGCTCGCGGCGCTCTCCTCATCGCCCTAAGTCGTTGCCGGTCCACGTCTTCCGGCGCGCTGGAGCACTGGCACGGGCTTTGTGGAGGCGTCGCGCCCAAGACCCCAGCACGGGAGGAACCAACATGGCGCAACAAGGCAAGATCATCGGCATCGACCTGGGTACGACGAACTCGGTGGTGGCCGTGATGGAAGGCGGCGAACCGGTCGTCATCACCAATCTCGAAGGCTCGCGGCTCACGCCTTCGGTCGTCGCGTTCCAAGGCGAGAACCGCCTGGTGGGCGCTCCGGCCAAGCGTCAGGCCGTGACCAACCCCACGCGCACGATCGCCTCGATCAAGCGCTTCATGGGGCGTCGCCACCGCGAGGTCGACCAGGAGGAGAAGCGCGTCGCGTACAAGCTGAAGGGCGCCTCGGAGGAGCTGGTCAAGGTCGACATCGACGGCCAGGACTTCACGCCGCCGCAGATCAGCGCGATGGTGCTCGCGGCCCTCAAGGAGTCGGCGGAGAACTACCTCGGCGAGAAGGTCACGCGCGCCGTCATCACCGTTCCGGCGTACTTCAACGACGCGCAGCGCCAGGCGACCAAGGACGCGGGCACGATCGCGGGCCTGTCGGTCGAGCGCATCATCAACGAGCCGACGGCGGCGACGCTGGCCTACGGCCTCGACAAGAACAAGAGCGGCAAGGTCGCGGTGTACGACCTGGGCGGCGGCACGTTCGACATCTCGATCCTCGAGATCGGCGACGGCGTGTTCGAGGTGCTCGCCACGAACGGCGACACGCACCTGGGCGGCGACGACTTCGACGACGTGCTCATCCAGTACGTGGCGGGCGAATTCCAGAAGTCGAGCGGCATCGACGTGCGCAAGGACCCGATGGCGCTGCAGCGTCTGAAGGAAGCCTGCGAGAAGGCGAAGATCGAGCTGTCGAGCGGCTTGCAGACCGACGTCAACCTGCCGTTCATCACGGCTGACGCGTCGGGTCCCAAGCACCTGCACGTGCAGTTGACTCGCGCCAAGTTCGAGCAGCTCGCTGAAGCTCTGATCGAGCGCACCAAGGGGCCCTGCCTCCAGGCGCTGAAGGACGCGGGCCTGCAGCCGAGTCAGATCGACGACGTGATCCTCGTCGGCGGTCAGACGCGCATGCCGGCCGTGGTCGCGATGGCGAAGAAGATCTTCGGTCGCGAGCCCAACAAGAGCGTGAACCCCGACGAGGCCGTGGCGGTCGGCGCGGCGATCCAGGGCGGCATCCTCGGCGGCGAAGTGTCCGACGTCGTGCTGCTCGACGTGACTCCGCTGTCGCTGGGCATCGAGACCCTGGGCGGCGTGTCCACCAAGCTCATCGAGCGCAACACCACGATCCCGACCTCGAAGAGCCAGGTGTTCTCGACCGCGAGCGACAACCAGCCTTCGGTGGAGATCCACGTGCTGCAGGGCGAGCGCGAGTTCGCGCGCGACAACCGTTCGCTCGGCCGCTTCCACCTCGACGGCATCGCTCCGGCGCCGCGCGGCATGCCGCAGGTCGAAGTCACCTTCGACATCGACGCCAACGGCATCCTCAACGTGCGCGCGAAGGACAAGGGCACGGGCAAGGAGCAGCGCATCCGCATCGAGTCGAGCTCGGGCCTCTCGAAGGACGAGGTCGAGCGCATGCGTCGCGAGGCCGAGGCGCACGCCGCCGACGACAAGAAGCGCCGCGAGGTGGTCGACCTGAAGAACCAGGCCGACGCCGTGGTGCACGAGACCGAGAAGGCGCTCTCCGAGCACAAGTCGAAGCTGTCCGACGCGGACGTGAAGGCCATCGAGGACGCTCGCGAGGCGTTGAAGAAGGCCGCCGAGGGCGACGACAAGGCCGCGCTCGAGCGCGCGCTCGAGGAGTTCCGCACCAAGTCGCAGAAGCTGGGCGAGGTGCTCTACAAGGCGCAGCAGGATGCTTCCGCCGCAGGCGGCGCCAAGGCGGCCGAACCGGAGCCGCAAGCCGAGCCGCGCAGTGGCGGCGCCCGCAAGGGTGCGCGCGACGGCGACGAGCCGATCGACGCGGACTTCGAGGTCAAGCGCTGAGTCGGGCGCTCGGCGCCGGCTGAGTTCGACGACGAACTCGGCCGAGTCGCGGGGCGCTGTGCGGACCCGCTCGCGGGGTGTGCGGTTGAACCGCATGCCCCGCGCTGCGTTGCACGGAGTCGGGGCGACTGCGGAGGTCGCCGCCGCGCTCTCGAGTGCGCCGAGTGGTCTGCACTTCGACCGGCGACGGGCGCAGCGCGACGGCCGGGCGAGAGCTCTGGCCCGACTTGCAGGCCTCGGCGCGAGCGTTCGATCGTCGCGCGTTGCATCCGCGTGGTCGTCGGCGACGGAGCGCTCAGCCTCCGCGCTCGTCTCGGCGACTCGCTCGACCTCCGGGCCCGACCTTTGCGTCTGGGCTCGCAGTTCGAGCGGCCTGCTCCGCCACCACGGCTCATCCTCCACACCGTTCCGTTCACTCCTCTCGCCCTCGCCCGTGCTGCCTGAACCTCGATCCGCCCGCCGCGTGGTCGCCCGTCCGCACCTTCTCGCCTCATCGCGCAGCGCACGACGGTCTGCGCGCGAAGTTCGCTAGGCTCCGCAGATCGTGATCACCGTACGCGGACTGACCAGGCGCTTCGGCCCCGTGACCGCCATCGAGGGGCTCGACTTCGAGCTCCAGAAGGGCGAGGTCGTCGGCTTCCTCGGCCCCAACGGCGCCGGCAAGTCGACCACCATGCGCATCCTCGCGGGCTACCTCCCGGCGAGCGAAGGCGCGGCCGTGGTCGCCGGCTTCGACGTGCTGCGCCAGTCGATGGAGGTGCGCCGGCGCATCGGCTACCTGCCCGAGTCCGTGCCGCTCTACGCCGAGCTGCGCGTGGAGGAGATGCTCGAGTTCCAAGGGCGCCTGCATGGCCTGTCGCGTTCCGAGCGTCGTCAGCGCATCCCGCGCGTGCTCGAACGCGCGGGCATCGCCGATCGCTCGCGCGCCATCATCGGACGCCTCTCGCGCGGCCAGCGCCAGCGCGTGGGCTTCGCGGTCGCGCTGCTGCCCGACCCGCAGGTGCTGATCCTCGACGAGCCCACCAGCGGACTCGATCCGCTGCAGCGGCTGGAGATCCGCAAGCTCCTGAGCGAGTTGGCGCAGGAGCACACCGTGCTCCTCAGCTCGCACATCCTCCCGGAGATCGAAGCGGTCTGTCCGCGCGTGATCATCCTCAGCCACGGCCGCATCGCCGCCGACGGCAGCAAGGACGAGTTGCTGCAACGGCTCGGCGGCGGCAGCTACGTGCGCGTCGAGGCCGTGGTCGGGCCCGACGTGGCCGGCGCGCTGCGCTTGCTGTCCTCGATCCGCGGCGCCGGCGAAGTGCGCGACCGCGGCCGACTCGGCATCCACCACGTGTTCGACATCTCGTGCGTGGAAGACCTGCGCGAGGACGTCGGCGCCCTCGCCGCCGCGCGCAAGTGGGCGCTGCGCGAGTTGTCGTGGCGCAAGCCGAGCCTCGAGCAACTCTTCGCGCGCATCGCACTCGATCTCCCCGCGGAGCCCGACGTTGCTCCGGCGCCGGCTGGCGACGCCCCGGCGCCGACCGCGGTCTCGCTCGAAGTGCAGATGCCCGCATCGGCCGCCGCGCCCGGCATGCGTCCGTTGAACCCGTTCGAGCCCGCGCGCGCGCCATCGAGCGGCGCGGCGCCTGCGAGCGAGGCGGCGCCGCCCGTGAACGCGCCCGCGCCCCGCGTGGTCTACAACCTCAACCCCTTCGATCAGGGTGCGAGCCGCGACCTGTCTCGTCCCAAGGCGATCGACGAGCCGCCCGCGCAACACTGATCCTGCCGCTGCGCGAAGAGTCGCGGGGCACTACTCAACGGGAGAGCGATGCAAGGACTTTGGACCATCTACCGCCGCGAGTTGGCCGGCCTGTTCTTCTCGCCGCTGGCCTGGATCCTGCTCACGATCGCGCTGTTCGCGCACGGCTACTTCTTCATCGTCTACCTGGTCAGCGTGACCGGGCGCGACCTGCGCGCGGCGATGCAGTTGGCGCTGGCGGGGGACGTGTTCTGGTGGTTCATGCTGCTGCTGCCGCCGCTGCTCACGATGCGCATGATCAGTGAGGAGGCGCGCTCCGGCGTGCTCGAGTTCCTGCTCACCGCGCCCGCGAGCGATCTAGCGGTGATCCTCGGCAAGCTCCTCGCCGCCACGAGCTTCATGGGCATCCTGTGGTCGAGCGCGCTCGTCTACGGCTTGCTCTCGCAGATGCTGGGCGTGAGCCCTGACTGGATCCCTGCGCTGTCCGGCGTGCTCGGCGCGACGCTCGTCTCCGCGCTGTTCTCGTCGATCGGACTGGTGGCGAGCGCGCTCAGCAGCACGCCCATCCTGGCCGCGTTCAGCGCGGTGGTGATGAACTTCATCGTGATCGCGCTGCCCTCGCTCGATGCATTGCTCAAGCTGCCGCCCGGGCACTGGGCCAAGGTCGCGCTCGGCCACGCCAGCGTGGTCTCGCAGTACCAGTCGTCGTTCGGCATCGGCGTGCTCGATTCCAAGCACCTGCTCTTCTTCGTGGTCTGGACCGCGTTCTTCGTGTTCGTCGCCACGCGACTGTTGGAGAAGCGCCGATGGAGCTGAGCGGCGCCGATCGCGCCCGCGTCACGCGGCGCTCGAAACTCTCGATCGGCGCGCAGGTGCTCGCCCTGGTGGCGCTCGCCTTCGCCGCGGCCGTGATGATCACATGGCTCTCGGCCCGCCCGGGACTGCGCGCGCGCTACGACCTGACGACGGCCAAGCTGAACACGCTCGATCCGGCGCTGGCGGATCTGATCTCCAAGGCCAAGTCGCGCATCGGCGTGGACTTCTTCTTCCAGCCGCAGGCCCCGCCGCTCGATCGCGTCGCCGCCGAAGCGCAGCGGCGCATGCGCGAGCTCCTGTTCGTCGCGCGCAGCCAGTTCCCGTCGAAGTTCCGCTTCATCGACCACGACCTGAGCGATCTGGCCGCGGTGCAGACGCGCATGAAGGAGCTGGGGCTCGACGAGGCGAACGTGGCCGTGGTCGAGCTCGACGGCAAGCGCGTCGTGCTGCGCCTCTTGAAGGACATCGTGCGCGTCAACCCGGGCAATCCGGTGATGCGCGAAGAGCCCACCATCGAGGCCTTCGAGGGCGAGACCGCGCTCGCCAACGCGATCCTGCGCGTGTCGATCGGCGAGCGGCCGAAGGTCTGGTTCACCACCGGCCACGGCGAGCGCGACCTGTACGACGTCGACGCGCGCACCGGACTGGGCCGGCTCGACAGCGCGCTCGTCGCCGACGGGTTCGCGCCCGCGCGCTGGGATTCGCGCGCCGATCCGCACATCCCCGACGACGTGCGCGTGGTGGCGATCCTCGACGCGCGCCAGCCGTTCGGCGCCGAGGAGCTCTCCGCGCTCGAGGCCTTCGTCGAGAGCGGCGGACGACTGCTGGTGGGCGCGACCAGCGACGACGCGGCCCTGCGCGCGCAGGACTCCATCGAGCGCTTCATCGAGCGCTGGGGCGTGCGCGTCTCGCCGGGTCTGGTCGCTCAAGTGATCCGCAACTCGTTCGGCGAGCGCGTCGTCGGTCGGCGTGAGTGCGCGACGATCGTCGCAGGCGGCACGGGGCTGGATCCGCGTCACCCGATCACCGAATCGCTGTGGCGCGCGGACAAGGGCGTCGGGCTGCCCAACTCGCGCCCGCTCGAGCGCAACGACTCCGGAGCGCCGCCCAACGCCGTGATCGTCGACATCGTGCGCAGCCCGGCCGAGTCCTGGCGCGACCTGCCGAACTCCAAGGGCGAGTACGACTTCCGCCCCGATCCGCAGCGCGAGGGCGATCCGGGCTCCAGCGCGGTCGCGTTCGCGGTCAACTTCCGGCCGCCGAAGCCGCGCTCGAACGATCCCGAAGCGGCCGAGCGCGAGCGCTCGCGCGTGCTGGTGCTCGGCGGCGCGGACGCGTTCGCCAACGGCGCGCTCGAGCCCAACCGCGACCTGGCCCTCAACGCCTTCAACTGGCTGGCCGAGCGCGAGGAGCGCCTGCGCATCGCCGCGCGCGTCGACGACCGCCGTCTGATCAGGGACGACGAGTCGATCGCGCTGCTCAACCACGCAGCCCTGTTCGGGTTGCCGTCTTTGTGTGCGCTCTTGGGCGGCCTGCTCGCCTGGCGTCGGAGGAAGTGAAGCGATGCACGCTCGGAGCTTGGCGCTCTTGTTCGCAGCCGTGGCGGCGCTCGTCGCCCTGACCTTCTGGCAACTGCGTCGCGAAGACGAGCAGGGAGCGCAGGCCGACGCGCCGCTGCTCGAGGCCTTCGAGCGCGGGCGCGTGACGGCGATCCGCATCGACAACCTCGAGCGCTCGCTGCAGATGCGCTTGGAGCGCACGCCGCAGGGCCGCTGGATGATCGTCGACCCGCTCGAGTTCCCGGTCGAAACGGCGGTGCTCGAGGCGCTGTTCAGCTCGCTCGAGTCGCAGCGCCTGCGCCCGCCGCTGGTCGAGGACCTCTCCAAGGTCGGTCTGGCGCCGCCGCGCGCGGTGCTCGAGATCACCGAGGAGATCGACGGCCGCTCGCAGCTCACGCGGATCGAGATCGGCGCGGTCGACATCGGCGACCAGCTCGTCTACGCGCGGCGCGACGGCCGCCTGGGGCGCACCGAGCGCGCGCTCGACACGGTGCTCGAGCGCGATCTGCCCGACTGGCGCGCCCACTACATCATGTCCTTCGATCCGCGCAGCGCCGTCGAGTTCTGGCGCGAAGGACGAATGGAGATCACGGGCGAGACGCCGTTGTCCGTGGAACTGCGCGCGGTGCTCGACGGGGAGTGGCGCGCGACGGCGCCGTACCAAGCGCAACTCGACGCGCGCGCGGTCGCGACCCTGCTCGCCTCCATCGCTACGCTGCGCGCCGAGACGTTCATCGACGCGCCCGGTCCGCTGGAGTTCTACGGACTCGATCAACCCGCCGTGCGACTGGGCGTGACCGATGCGCGCGGACAGGTTCAGATCTTGCGCCTCAACCCTGAGCCGCAGAGTGAGATGTGGTACGCGACGCGCGAGGACCTGCCCTACGTCTACCGCGTCTCCAGTCTCTCCGCGGGCATGTGCTTCGCGCCCAGCCAGGGCTTCATCGAGGCCAACCTGGCCCGCGTCGCGCGCAGCGACGTCATCGGACTGGAGTGGACCTTCGACGGCCGCAGCGTGAGCTTGTCGCTCGACGAGCGCGCCTGGAAGACGACGGGTCGCGAAGGCGAGCGCGTGACGCTCGACGCCGCAGCCGCCGACGAGGCCGCGGTGTCCGACGCGCTCTCGATCGTCGAGCAGGCGCGGATGAGCGGCATCGACTTCGAGCGCAACCTCGCGCCCGAGGAGGTCCGCGGTCGCCTGGTGCTCCGACTGCGCGGCGGCGAGGTGGCCGGCGACCTCGGCGCGCCGGTGCGCACCGCCGACGGCGTCGAAGGACTGCAGTTCCGCCGCGACGGCGACCACGTGGTGGGGCTGCTCGGCGCCAACGTGCTCGCGCTCGTGCGGCGCGACGCGAGTTCGTTCCAGAGCCTCGTGCTCCACAAGCTGCTCGAACTCGACGTGTCGTTCATCGAGATCGAGCACCAGGGCCGGCGCCGCAAGTGGCTGCGCGACGAGCACGGGCACTGGACGCGCGAGGGCCTCGAGGGCGAGGCCAAGGAGTTCAGTCGTTGGGTCGACCGGCTGCTTTCGATGCGCGCCTCGCGCATGCTCCAGCGCGGCGGCGACGACGAGGTCCGCGCGCCGCTGAAGGTCGATCTAGTCACGTTCCGCGGCGCGACGACTTCGTTCGTGCTCGGAACCAGTCAGGTCGGCGACGCGCCCGCGGCCAGCGTGTACCGCAGCGACCGCCTGTTCGCGGTGGTCGGGGCCGAGCCCTACGCGTCGCTCACCGCGCTGATGCTCGCCGACTGATCGGCGCGACGGCTCGCGCCGTGGCCGTGCTTGTGGGGACCCTTCCAAAGCCCTAACTTCGCGCCGCGGAGTGGAGCGGATCGGAGGGGACAGCGGCATGCGCGAAGTGGGAGCAAACGGCACGGGCGCCGACGGAGACGAGCGACAGCCCTCGGTCAAACGCGGCGGCGCGCGGCGAGCGCGAGCCGGGGGCGACGCGCTCGAACTCGCGGAGCAGTTGAAGCACGACGGCGAACTCGCTCCGCGCTTCTCGCACTGGCGCGAGGTCCCAGCGCGCGGCGAGCGTTCGCAGGATCTGCCCGAAGCGCTCCATCCGCGCCTGCGCGAGCAACTCGCGGCGCGCGGACAGACGCGCGTGTATTCGCACCAGGCGCAGGCCATCGAGGCGGCGCTCGCGGGCGAGGACATCCTCATCTCGACGCCGACCGCGTCGGGCAAGACGCTGTGCTACACAGCGCCGATCCTCCAGCGCCTCCTGGAGTCGAACGGCGACGCGCGCGCGCTGATGCTGTTCCCGACCAAGGCGCTCTCGCAGGACCAGAGCGCGAGCCTCAACGACATGATCGGCGCGCTGAGCGCCGAGTGGCGCAGCTGCACCTACGACGGAGACACGCCGCCGAGCGTGCGCCGCACGTTGCGCGACGAAGGGCACGTGGTGCTCACCAATCCCTGGATGCTGCACGCCGGCATCCTGCCCAACCACGCCAAGTGGTCGGAGTTCTTCACCAGCCTGCGCACGATCGTGATCGACGAGGCGCACACGCTCTCGGGCGTGTTCGGCTCGAGCGTCGCCAACGTGGTGCGCCGGCTGCTCCGCATCGCGGAGCACTACCACAGCCGCCCGCAGTTCATCCTCTCGTCGGCGACGTTGCGCGATGGAGCGGAGCACGCGAAGCGGCTCACGGGCCGCGACGTGCGCGTCATCGACGAGGACGGCTCGCCCGCGGGCGCGCGCGTGTTCGGCGTCTACAACCCGCCGCTGCTCGACCCCGTCGCCGGATTGCGCGCCAACGCGCTCGAGGAAGCGCGCCGCCTGGCGCTCTCGGTGTGCGGCCCCGATCGGCAGGTGATCTTCTTCTGCGGCCAGCGGACCGCCGTGGAGGTGCTCACGCGCTACTTGAAGGAGAGCGCGAGCGCGATGGGCCTCGAGGAGAGCGAGATCCGCGGCTACCGCGGAGGCTACCTGCCGCTGCACCGACGCGAGATCGAGGACGGCCTGCGGCGCGGCGCGGTGAAGGTCGTGGTCTCGACCAACGCGCTCGAGCTCGGCGTCGACATCGGCCGCCTCGACGTGGCGGTGCTGGTGGGTTATCCGGGCTCACAGGCCTCGTTCTGGCAGCGCGCGGGCCGCGCCGGCCGCCGCGGTCAACCCAGCCTGACCGTGCTCATCGCGCGCTCCGATCCGCTCGATCAGTACCTCGCCGCGAGCCCCGAGTACCTGTTCGAGGCGCCGCGCGAGAAGCTCGGCCTGGACGCGAACAACCTCGTGATCCTCTCGGAGCAGCTCAAGTGCGCGGCCTTCGAGCTGCCGTTCCGCGAGCGCGATCTCGAGCGCGGGCCCTTCGCGAGCGCGCCGCACGTCGCCGACGTGCTCGACTACCTGGCGAGCGAATCGAAGCTCCTGCTCAAGCGCGACGACACCTGGCACTGGATGGCCGACGCCTATCCGGCGCAGGACGTGCCGCTCGCGAGCGGCGGTCCGGACAACGTGTTGATCCTCGACGCCGACACCAAGAAGGCCATCGGCGAGATCGACCGCGCGGGCTCGCTCACGACCTGCCACGAGGGCGCGATCTATCAGATCGAGGGCGAGACCTGGAAGGTCGAGCGCTTCGACTACGAGAACCGTCGCGCGTACGTGCGCTCCGTCGAGAGCGACTACTTCACCGAGGCCGAGGTCGACACGAGCTGGCAGCTCCTGCGCCTCGAGCGTCGTTCGCTGCGCGAGCGCTCCGGCGGGGAAGAGGACTTCTCGATCCTCGCTGGCGAGGTGCACGTGACCACGCTCGCCACGCAGTACAAGAAGATCCGCTTCTACACGCGCGAGAACGTGGGCTGCGAGGACATCCACCTGCCCGCGGAGGAGCTCGACACGCAGGCCTTCGTGCTGACGCTCTCGGAACCGAGCGCGCAACGACTCGGTCTGGTGGGGGCGGAACGCGGCGCCGCCTGGCGCAGCGTGGGCGGACTGGTGCGCCGCGTCGCTCCGCTGTTCCTGCGCTGTCAGCCCAGCGACCTGGGGCTGGCGAGCGAAGTGCGCTCGCCGACCTTCGCGCGGCCGGCGATCGTGCTGTACGACCGCGTGCAGGGCGGGGTCGGACTCGCCGACGTGCTGTTCGACGCGCACCGCGACGTGCTCCAGGCCGCGCTGCGCATCGTGGAGCACTGCGCCTGTCGCGCGGGCTGTCCGGCGTGCGTCGGGCCGATCTCGGAGTCGGGCGTGATGGGCAAGAGCGCCGCGCGTCGCATTCTCACGCACCTCACCAGCGGCGCGCTGCCGGCGCCCAGCGCGCTCGACGAGTCGACTCTCGCGCCCTGACGCGGCGCCGCGCCCATGGACGCTTCGTTTCGCGATCGACTCGCTCGCCTGCGGCGCGAGACACCCGCGCGCGCCGACGCGAGCGCAGCGAACGCGAGCAGCGAGGGCTCGTCGAGCGAGCCGTGCGCGGAGCCCGAGTCCGCAAGCGAGTCGGACGCGCCTCGCGCAGCGCCGGATGCGGAGCTTCCGTCCTGGTGGAAAGCGCGCGTCGCGCGGGGCGCACCTGCCGCGCAGCTCCCACCCGCGCTCGACGTCGGACCGCCAACTGACCTGCGCGAAGCGCACAGCGTGCGCGGCGCGTTCGCCGTGCGCGAGCTGCGCGTCGCGCTGGAGCAACCGCACGGCGCCGAGCCGCTTGCGCGCGTGCTGGACGTGCGCTCCGAGCTGTTCGCATTGCTCACCGGCGATGCGCGCCTCGCTGCGCTCGATCCGCGCCGCGCGCTGTTCCTCGACATCGAGACCACCGGACTCTCGGGCGGCGCGGGAACCAAGGCCTTCCTCGTCGGTCTGGGTTGGATCGAAGCCGGCGAGTTCGTGCTGTGGCAAGGCTTCCTGCGCGGACCGGAGGAGGAAGCGGCGCTGCTCGAAGAGGTCGCGCAACGCGTCGCGGGCGCGCAGGCGCTGGTCACGTTCTTCGGCAAGACCTTCGACCGTCACCGGCTCGAGGACAAGATGCGCGTGCACGGCGTGCGCCCGCCGTTCGAGGGCCGCGCGCACCTCGACCTGTACCACCCGCTGCGCGCGCTGTACCGACCCGCGCTCGCCGACGCGCGGCTGGGGACGCTCGAGCGCGTGTTGTGCTCGGTCGAGCGCGAGGACGACCTCAGCGGAGCGCACGCTCCCGCGGCCTGGTACGACTTCCTCGCCGGTCGGCCGCACCGGCTCGAGCGCGTGTTCGCGCACAACCGCGACGACGTGTTGAGCCTGGCGGCGCTGTGCGCGCACCTGGGCTCGCTCGAGTTCGCGCCTCGGGCCGTCGCAGTGACCCAAGAGCCGTCGCGCAGTCTGGAGTGGGCGCGCTTGCGCGGGCTGGCGCGAGCACTGGCGCGCCACAAGCGCTGGAGCGAGTGCGCGACGCTCGCGAGCGCGGCGCGCGAGCTGGCGCTCGAGGAGCACGCGTGCGAACTCGACGAACTGATCGTGAAGGCCACGCGCCGGGCGCTCAAGCAGCACGCCTGATCCCGACGCCGCCTCGACGAAGCACCGCGCGCTGCGTCGGCGCCTGCTGTCGTTCCTGCTCCCGCACGCGGCGCCCTTCGCCGAGGAGCTGCGGGAAGGCGAGGGCTTCCCGAGCTGGTTCTCGCGCGCGTTCGACGCGCAGTTGCGCGAGGGCGAGTTCCTCGTCTTTCACGACATCGCGTCCGTCGCGAGGTGCGCGGCCGCGTCGCAGGCGTGGCGCAAAGCGCGCTGATCTGGCTCGAAACGACGTTGGGCGCGATCGCGGCGATCAACGCGCTCGCTCACGTGCTCGGCGCGCTCCCCACGCGGAGCCACTGCCCCGGCTTCTGCGCCACGCTCGCGCTGTGGGCGTCGCTGGGACTGTTGTCGCTGCGCCAGCGCTTGCTCGGACTGGCCTCGGGCGTGCTCGCGCACGCTCGGCTCACGCTTGCGGCGCTGAGCCTGTGACGGGCGCGTCGCGCCGCAGCCGCGCGTCGAAGTGCCGCGTGATCGCCTCGGGCAGCGCGATCTTCTCCTCCTCGAACACGCGCGCGGCGAGCGAGTGCGCGTCGTCGCCGGGCTTGACCGGGGTGCGGCGCTGCAAGAGCGGCGGCCCCGAGTCGTACTCGTTCGTCACGTAGTGCACGGTGCAGCCGCTGACGCTCTCGCCCGCAGCCAGCACGGCGGCGTGCACGCGCTCGCCGAAGTAGCCCTTGCCGCCGAACTTCGGCAGCAGCGCGGGGTGGATGTTGATCACTCTGCCCTCCCAACGCTGGGGCACGACGAGCAGTCGCAGGAACCCGGCGAGCACGACCAGCTCGACCTTGCGGGCTTCGACCTCGCGGAAGATCGCGGCGCTGAACTCCTGCGCTGAGGCGAACGTGCGGTGGTCGACGAGCACGCACTCCAGCCCCAGGCGCTGGGCGCGCTCGATCGCGCCTGCGCCGGGAGTGTTCACGACCACGAGCGCGAGCTCGGCGTCGAGCTCGCCGCTGGCGATCTTCTCGGCGAGGTTCTCGAGCGAGCGCCCGCCGCCGGAGGCCAGCACCGCGATGCGACGGTTCACGCTTGTTCGCCCTCGCGCGCGCGACCCCACGCTTCCGCGCGTGCGGCGCGCACCATCTCGACGATCAGGTCGTCGACCGCCGGCGCCAGCGCGGCGGCGCGCGCGGCGATGCGTGCGATGTCGAGTTCCTCGTCGCTCTCCTGGACCACGAGCACGGCGGCCAGCACGCCGACTCCCGCGTGGGCTGCGGCGTGCAGCGCTTCGATGAGCCGTTGCGCGCTCACCTGCGCGCCGAGCGCGGCGAAGGCGCGGCGTTCGGCGGGCGTTTCGAGCGTCGGGCCGAGCGGGCAGGCGGCGACGCACTCGGCGCCGTGCAAGCCGAGCCGCTCGCAGATGGCGAGCGCGGAGCGCCGCAAGAACGCGTCGTGGGTGCGCGTCTGGTCGGGGAACTGCGCGCCCAGGCGACTCGAACCCAGTCCCATCAGCACCGTGCCGCCGCTCAGGTTCAGGTGGTCGCGCACGAGCGCGATCGAGCCCGCGCGCAGGCCGCCGTCGCTCGCGCTGCTCGTCGATGCGCCCGCGCAGACGTGGATCAAGCTCGCCGCGCCGCTCGCGCCTGCCAGCCAGACCGGGTAGGCGGCGTGCCACGGCGCGTCGTCGCGGCCCGCGTCGGCCGGCGCGTCCTCGAACACCCACACGGGCGCGCCTTCGAGCGTCCCGTAGTGCAGCAGCACATCGCGCCAGCGCGCGGGCGAGCCTTCGAGGCGCGAGAAGGGCAGTCGCCCGGCCTGTTCGAGTCGTCCCGCCAGCGCGCCAGCGCCCGTGGCGAGCGAGACCACGGCCGACGGTCGCGGCGCGCGCGCGCGCTCGAGCGAGGCCAGCGCGCGTGCGACGGCGTCATCCAGTTCGCAAGGAGAGGGCTTCATCGTGGGGCGCGTAGCCTACGTCGCGCGGAGCGGCGGATCACCGCCTTGCGCGGCGCAACACAGCCCGCGGTCGCCGGCCCGACCCGCCGCGTCCGACGTGCAACCTACGGCCGCACCACGAACTCGAGCGGGTGGCTCTCCGGCGCATCGCCTGAGTCGAGGAGCGGCGCCCGCCAGTTGCGCCTCGACGACGGGGCGAGGTCGGTGTGGCGTCGGCGGACGTGAGTCGGCAGCACGCTCTCGCCGATCGAACTGAGCGGCCCGATCGCTTCGAGGGACGCTGCTCGCGCGGCGCGAGGTCCTTCGCGCGCACTGAGGTCGGTGACTCGCTACGCGTCGGGGCCGGACAGTGTGCTCACGCGCGCCGCAACGGACGCGAGCGGCGCTGCGATCCGCACGAGCTTCACGCGCGCGCGCTCGCCGCGTTCGAGTTCGAGCGCGCGTCGCGGCAGGCCGAGGAACTCGGCCAGCACGTCGAGCAACTCGTCGTTGGCGCGGCCGTCCTCGGCCGGAGCGCGCACGCACACCTTCACGTGGCCGTTCCACAGACCGGCGACCTCGCTGCGCCGCGCTCCGGGTTGAGCGCGCACGCCCAGGCGGCAACCGCCGTCGACGGCGTTCAGTTCGAGCGGCTGCCGCGCGCTCACCGGCCCGTGGCGGCCGCTTCGGCTCCGCGACCATCCGAGAGCAGGCGCACGAACAGCGTGTCGCCGTGGCGCGCGAAGAGCTCTTCGAAGCGCACGGTGGCCACCGACCACTGGCCCTGCTCGCGCGCGCGCAGCGACTCGATCAACAGCGCTGCGGCCGCGGCCTCGCGCTCGATCGCGTCCTTGTCCGCGCCGCCCGCGGCCCAGTTGCGCGCGGCGTCGAACGCGTCGCTGACCGCCTGGGCTTCCTCGACGCTCAAGAGACCGGGGTTGGTGGCGTCGAAGCAATCGGCGACTTCGCGCACGGCCGAGACCACCGCCGCGCAGCGCACGAGCGCTTCGATGCCGCGCAGCTCGGACTCCGTGTACTCGCGCGAGAGGCGTTGGAAGAAGAGCTGGTGCAGATCGGCGGGGCGCGCGCCGAACGCGGACCAGGGCGCGAGCTCGCTGCCGCCGTCGGCCTTGAGCAGCAGGCCCTCGGCGCTGGCGCCGACGGCGTCGCGATTGGCGCGGCCGCGCGCGCGCGGGTCGGGCACGGCCTTGCGCCGCCAGCCGCCCGCGTCGAACTCGCGCGCCAGCGCGTCGAGCGCGCCGCGACCGTCGGTCAACGCGCTGCGCAGAGCGCGCGTCCATTCCTTCGCGGGCTCGGTGCCCAGCGTGCTCTCGAGGTTCTGGAGCCGCTGGTCGGCGGCGCGCAGATCGAGGCCAGCGAGCGCGCCTTCGAGTCCGGACTCGCCGCGCAGGGCGTTCGCCAGCGCTTCGAGGTCGCCGCGCGTGCGGCGCGTGGCGAAGCGCTCGCGCGCAGCTTCGAGCCCGTCGACGCGCTTCTGCACCAGGCCGCGCAGTCCGATCACGTCGCCGAGTTCGGGCACCGCGTCGAAACCGAGCTCCGGCGGCATCTGCGGGAGATCGAGCGCGACCAGCCACGGCCGCAGCGTCGCGCCCACGCCGTCGAAGTCACCCTTGCTCTCGAGCGCGTCCGCAGTCTTCAGCGCGGCGCGACAGGCGTTGATCGCGGCGCTGACCGCGGCGGAAGTCAACGCGCGCCGGCGCGCGAGGAACGCGGTGTCCGTGCTCAGGTCCGGCGGCGTGTCGAGCGCCAGCAGCGCGCGCAGCGCCTCACCCAAGGGCTTGGGAGCGTCGCTCGATCCGAGGGCCGCTCGCGCGGACGTGATCCACGCTTCCACTGCGGCCGAGACCTGCTGTTCCGCTGCGTTCTGCTGCTCGAGCGCGCGCGCGAGCTCCTCGGCCTCGAGCTGGTAGCGACCGGCGGCCGTCGTGCCGGCGAAGCGCTGCGTGAGCTCGACCAGCGCGTCGCGCCGTTCGGCGGGGGAGAGGTCGCGCGGCAACTTGAGGTACGCGATCTCCGCCTCGTTCTCGCGCAGCTTGAGCGCCGTGTCGTCGTCGACGGGACGTGTCGGGTTGTTGTCCGGCGTCGTGGGCGCGTCGGTCGCGGAGGGCTCGTTGTGCGTGTCCGTCGGAGACTCGATGTCGTCCGGCTCGCTCACCAGCGGATCGCGTTCCCGCGGCTCCGCGTTGGTCTGCCCATCCGTGCGCGTGAACCACCACGCTGCGCCCGCGCCGAGGGCCAGCACCGCGCCGACCGCGATCAACATGCCGCTGCGGCCGCCGCTGGTCGGCGCCGTCATCGCGCCCGATCCGCCGTGCAGCGTGGCGCTCTTGAGCCGCTCGATCTCGTCGAGCAGCACCTTGGCCGACGGGTAGCGCTCGTCGGGCTTCTTGCGCAGCAGCCGCTCGACCAACGCGACGAGCGCGGGCGGCAGGTCGGGCACGAGCTCGCCCAACGGCTTGGGCTGATCGAGGAAGTGGCCGCGCAGGATGTCGCGCGTCGTCGCGCCTTCGAACGGCGTGAGGCCCGAGAGCAGGCGGTAGAGCGTCGCCCCGAGCGAGTACATGTCCGAGCGCACGTCGGTCTTCTCGCCGCGCGCCTGCTCGGGCGAGATGAAGTGCGGCGTGCCGAAGATCTTCTTGTTGTCGGACTCGGTGGCCTCGGCCTCGAGGTGCATCGCGAGGCCCAGGTCGGCGAGCTTCGTCGCGCCGGCCGAGTTCTGCATCAAGTTCGCGGGCTTGATGTCGCGGTGCACGATGCCGCGCATCTCGGCGTAGACCAGCGCCTTCGCCGCGTCGGAGAGCACCTCGAGCGCTTCCTTGACCGGCAGCTTGCCCCCGCGCGCGAGTCGCGCTTCGAGGTTGCCGCGGTCCATGAACTCCATCGCGAGGAAGTGCCGGCCGCCCTCCTCCCACACGTCGTGCACGGTGACGACGTTGGGGTGGTTCAGCGCTGCGGCGGCGCGCGCTTCGGCCTGGAAGCGCAGAACGAAGTCCTGGTCCGCGGCGAGCTTGGCGGAGAGCACTTTGAGCGCGACCGGTCGCCCCAGGCTCTCCTGCACGGCGAGGTAGACCTCGCCCATGCCGCCGCGGCCGAGCAGTCGCTCGACGCGGTAGCCCTTGACCTGCGGAAGACTGGGCTCGCTCCGCGCCGGTTCGACGCTCGCGGGCGTCGCGCTCGCGGAGCGTGCGGCGGCCTTGCCGGCGCTCGCGCTCGGCGATGCTGCGGGCGAACTTGCAGGCGCGGACGGCGCAGAACGCGCGGCGTCGGGGTCGAAGATGCGCATGCGGCGCGAGCCCAGCACGATCAGGTCGCCGGGCTCGAGCTTGCGCGAGCTGACGCGCTCGCCGTTGACCAGCACTCCGTACTCCGAGCCGAGGTCCTTGAGCGCCCAGCCGCCGCCCTTCACGCGCCCGATGGCGCAGTGGACCGGCGACACGCCTTGGCCTTCGACGAGGAAGTCGACGCGCTCGCGATCGGCGCCGATCGACAGCACGCCCGAGCGCGGAAGCTCGACCGGCCCGCGCGCATCGCCGGCCAGCTCGAGCAGCAGCCGCGGTTCCTTCTCGGTGGCGCTCACGGGGCCTCCTCCGCGCCGGGCTCGAGCCCCTCGAACAGCGCGGAACCCACGCGCACCCAGTCGGCGCCCTCCGCCACGGCCGCGTCGAGGTCGTCGCTCATGCCCATGGAGAGCTCGACTCGACCGTTCTCGAAGCGTTCGCGCGGCAGCTTGCTCGCCACCTCGCGGAGCTGTTCGAACGTGCGCCGCGCCGCGGACTGCGTCGCGAGCTCGCCGGCGAGGGAGCGCGGGTCGGGAGCGGCCATCGTCATCAGGCCGCGCAGTTTGACGCGACCGAGCTCGGGCCCGGTCTCCAGCAGCGCGGACAGTGCGTTCGGGGCGAAGCCGGAGCGGGTGGGCAGGCTCGTCAGCTCGACTTCGAGGAAGGCGTCGAGGTCGCGATCCAGTTCCACGCTCAGGCGCGCGAGCGTCGCCAGCAGGCGTTCGGTGTCGACCGAGTGCACCGCCGAGGCGTGCTGAGCGGCCGCGCGCGCCTTGTTGCGCTGCAGGTGGCCGATCATGTGCCAGCGCACGGGCGGGGCCGCCGGCAGCGCCGCGGCGAAGGCCTGCGCCTTGTCCGCCAGCTTGTCGACCCGGTTCTCACCGAGTTCGACGGCCCTCGAGCCTTGCGCGAGCCGTCGCGCGAGCTCCAGCGCGGTCGTAGCGTCCACCGACTTGGTCACCGCGACCAGGCGCACCTCCTGCGGCCGGCGGCCGGCGAGCGTCGCGGCGGCCGCGATGCGCGCATGCACCCGGGACAGGTTGGAGTCGAGGATCTGCGAGCGACTGGGCAAGGACGGCGGGCAGGCGCGGCTTCTGGCGGGCGAAAGCACGGGGGAAAGAGGGTACCCCGTGGGGCGCCGCAAGTCACCGCTACGGCCTGTGCGGCTCGTGTCAGGTCAGAACAGTTCGAGCTGACGCGAACGCGAGCTCGAAACGTTGCGGCTCACACCGTCGTCGCGTCCCGGCCGCCACGGCGAGCCGGAGTGGAGCTCCAGCCGCAGTCGCGCGCTGGTGGACTCCTGCACGCGTCGAGGATGCGCTGGCCTCAACCCGGCGACCCACAGGAGTTCGTCGTGCGCGTACACCAGCGGCACGAGCCGTCGCTCGCGCGCGGGAACTCCCGCGTCGGCGAGGAAGCGGCGCAGCGGACGCGTGCCGGCGCAGCCCAGCGGCTGGAAGCGATCGCCGCTCGCCGGCCAGCGCACGCGCAGTCGCGCGGGGAGCTCGCGCGCGTCGAGCTCGACCACGTTGGGCGAACGCGGGATGGCGCGCGCGGGATCGTGGGGGACGATGCTGGCGCTGATGCGACGGCCGTCGGGCAGCGTGACCGAACCCGGAGCGGGGAGCACGAAGCCTTCGGGCGGCGCCGCGAGCGACGCGACCCAGGCCGACGGGCGCGGCGAGCGCTCGCCGTCGCCGAAGCCGAGCGAGAGCTGGCGCGCAGCGTCGCGCGGACCGTCGAAGAGCTTCTCGAGCGGCGGGTGCAGCTCGAAGCGCGTGCGGTTGAGGCGCACGATCCAGCCGCCGCGCAGGCCGTGGCGCGAGCAGTCCTGGTCGTCGAGCGCGCTGACCAACTCGTCGAGCTGCGCGCGCGACGGCGCCTCTTGTGTCGCTTCGAGCAGCAGGCGCCACAGCGCTCGGCGACGCAGCGCACGCGGGAGCGCCCGCAGTCGCGCGCGAGACAGAGCGCCGCCGAGAGTGCGATCTTCGCGGCGACGCGTGGCGGCCACGGCGGGCAACTCGCTCCAGGTCAGGTGCGCGGTGCGCGCGCTCAGGTCGCTCTCGAGCTGCTCGACGGCTTGTGCGAAGCGCCGCAGGTGCTCGACACCCTCCGAGCCGGCCAGGGACTCGATGCGCGGGAGCAACTGACCGCGCACGCGGTTGCGGGTGAAGCGCGGATCGCCGTTGCTCGAATCCTCGCGCCAGCTCAGCTCGGCGCCGGCGAGCAGCTCGCGGATCTCATGGCGTCGCATGCCCAGCAGCGGACGCAGGACGCGGACGTTCCAGCCGGCGCGCGAGCGCCACTGGCCGTCGGGCTGCGGACCGACGAGGCCGGGCAACTCGGTCCCGCGCACCCAGCGCATGAGCACGCCCTCGAGCGCATCGTCGGAGTGGTGTGCGGTCACCAGCAGTCGAACGCGCAGCGCCTGGGCCTCCTCGAGGAGCAGTGCGTAGCGCGCGTTGCGGGCGTGGGCCTCGAGCGAGCCGTGCGCGTCGCTCAAGTCCGCGCGCCGCAGGCGGAACGGGACGTCGAGCGAGCGGCACAGTTCGCGGCAGAAGTCGGCGTCCTCGTCGGCCTGGACTCCGCGCAGCCCGTGGTGCACGTGGACGGCCGTGAAAGGCGTCTCCTGCGCGGCGTGGAGCCAGTGCAGCAGCAGCACGCTGTCGGCGCCGCCCGAGAGCGCCAGGACCACCGGCTCCCTCAGCGCCACCCCCTGCGCCCGCGCCAGGGCGGGCCAGCGTTCACCCCACGCCGGCGCGCGGCGGGGAGCGGTCTGGGGCGTGGTTTCGAACTGCATCGGAAGAGAGCGATTCCAGGGTACGGCCCGGGCTCGCAACGGGGGGAGAGGATCGGCGCTCGATGCCTCGCTCTGACCCACTTTTCCGCCGTCTCGCTCAGCGCCCGCTCCAGGGGTGGCAGCGGTAACGACTTACGGCCGAGGCGCGCCGCGCGAGCGCACCCTGCGCATCGGCTCGTTGCGAAGCGCGCTCGCCGAAGCGCGTGCGAGAGCGCGGCTCGGGCCCCGCGCCGGACCGCGTCCGCAGTTGTTTTCGGACACCCCGACTCGCCGTACGGCGTGTTGATGGGGTTTGGCGCCGCAGCTAGCCTCGCTGCGCGTTTTTTCGGGCCAACCGCTCACCTCACCCGCCTCTCAGGAGCCCCCCAATGGGCATGCGCATCTCCATCAACGGCTTCGGCCGCATCGGTCGCAACGTCTTCCGCGTCATTCACTCGAAGTTCCCCGACATCGAGATCGTGCACATCAATGACCTGACGGATCCGGCGACGCTGGCGCACCTGCTCAAGTACGACTCGGTCCACGGCCCCTTCGCGGGCAAGGTCGAGGCGGGCAAGGACTCGATCAAGGTCGACGGCAAGAAGATCTCGGTCACCGCGATCAAGGACCCCGCGGCGCTGCCGCACAAGGCGAACGACGTCGACTTCGTGGTCGAGTCGACCGGCATCTTCACCTCGCGCGAGCAGTGCCAGAAGCACATCGACGCGGGCGCCAAGCGCGTGCTGCTGACCGTGCCGCCCAAGGACGAGATCGACGCGATGGTGGTGCTGGGCGTCAACGAGGGAACGCTCAAGCCCGAGCACCGCATCATCTCGAACGCGTCGTGCACGACGAACTGCCTCGCGCCGCTCGCGAAGGTGTTGCACGAGAATTTCGGCATCGTCCGCGGCCTGATGACGACGGTGCACGCCTACACGAACGACCAGCAGGTGCTCGACCTGCCGCACAAGGACCTGCGCCGCGCCCGCGCGGCCGGGCTGAACATCATCCCGACGACGACCGGCGCCGCCCGCGCGGTCGGCAAGGTGCTGCCCGCGCTCAAGGGCAAGCTCGACGGCATTTCGCTGCGCGTCCCCGTGCCGGACGGCTCGGTGGTCGACCTCGTCGCCGAACTGTCGAGGGACGTCACGATCGAAGAGCTGAACGCCGCATTCGCCGCGGCGGCGAAGTCGAAGGGCCTCAAGGGCGTGCTCGAGTTCTCGACCGATCCGCTGGTGTCGACGGACATCGTGCGCAACCCGCACAGCACGATCTTCGACTCGCTGTCGACGATGGTGATGGGCGGCCGGATGGTGAAGCTCGTCGCCTGGTACGACAACGAGTGGGGCTACTCGAACCGCGTGGTCGAGCTGATGCGCATCGCCAACAAGATGAAGCTGCCCAAGGCCGCCAAGGAGACCGTCGGCGCGGGAAAATGACCGGCGCGTCGAGCGCACCGGCCGCGAAGTCGGCGCAGGGGCTCGACGCGCTCGATCTGAAGGGCAAGCGCGTGTTGATGCGCGTGGACTTCAACGTCCCGCAGGACGACACGGGCGCGATCTCGGACGACACGCGCATTCGCGCGGCGCTGCCGACGATCCAGGAGGTGCTCCGAAAGGGCGCGCGCTGCGTCGTGCTGATGAGCCACTTGGGTCGCCCCAAGGGCGTCGACGACAAGCTGCGTCTGAACCCGGTCGCGCAACGGCTCGAGAAGCTCTTGAAGCGCAAGGTCATCAAGCTCGACGACAGCACCGGCGCAGCGGTTCAGGCCGCTGTCGACGGCGCGGCGGCGGGCAGCGTGATCCTGCTCGAGAACGTGCGCTTCAACGCGGGCGAGCAGAAGGCCGATCCGGCGCTGAGCGCGGCCTACGCCAAGCTCGGCGACGTGTTCGTCAACGACGCGTTCGGCACGTCGCACCGCGCCGAGTGCTCGGTGAGCGAAGTCGCCAAGCTGTTGCCGTCGGTCGCTGGTCGACTGCTGCAAGCCGAGATCGAAGCCTTCGGTCGCGTGCTCCAGCAGCCCAAGCGTCCGCTGGTCGCGATCCTCGGCGGCGCCAAGGTCTCCGACAAGCTGCTCGTGATCGACAACCTGCTCGAGCGCTGCGACACGATCCTGATCGGCGGCGGGATGGCCTACACCTTCCTGCACGTGATGGGGCAGCCGATCGGCAAGTCGCTGGTCGAGCTCGACCGCGTCGACGTCGTGAAGAGGGCGCTCGAGAAGGCCAAGGCCAAGAAGGTCGAGCTCCTGTTGCCGGTCGACCACGTCGTCGCCGACAAGTTCGCCGCCGACGCGGCGAGCAAAGTCGTCGAGACGATCCCCGACGGTTGGATGGCGCTCGACATCGGCCCCAAGTCGCAGAAGCTGTTCGCGGATCGAATCGCCGCGGCGCAGACGCTGGTCTGGAACGGCCCGATGGGCGTGTTCGAGATGGCGGCCTTCGCCAAGGGCACCGCAGCGGTCGGCAAGGCCGTCGCGTCGTGCAAGGGCTACACCGTCGTGGGCGGCGGCGACTCGGTCGCGGCGCTCGAGATGTTGAAGCTCTCCGCCAAGGTCAAGCACGTCTCGACCGGCGGCGGCGCCTCGCTCGAGTTGCTCGAGGGCAAGACGCTGCCCGGCATCGCGGCGCTCAAGGCCTGACGCGTTCGTCGCGATCCTCGCGACGCGCACGTTCACTTCACGCAGCCCGCGCGGAACTCAACGTTCCGCGCGGGCTGCTTCGCTGTTGCGTGCACGTCGGTCGGTCGACGCCGCTCGCGGGCAGGCAGCGCGGCCCGACGCAAGCGAGAATCCACTTCGCGCTCGGAGCGTTCAGAGCGCCCACAGCCCTCTCCGCGGAGCTAACGATCTCGGCGTGGGCGGAAGCGGATCGCACGGTCGGGGGGCAGGTGGATTCCCCAGTCTTCGATCGCCCACGGCGGCAAGGGGGCGCTGTCGTCGCTGCCGTTCGCGCCCACCGACCAGACCGTGAGCACGCCGTCGGCGTCGACTCGCACGCGGAGTGTTTCCGTGCCGAACGGATCGGGCTGCTGCCGCGCCCATGCGCTCGCGGCGTCGAGGCCGTCGCGGTAAGCGATGAGCAGCGCTTGGCAGAGCAGTCGATTGGTCTCGAGCTGCGCGAGGAACAGCGCGTCGTGCGCGGCGCTCGAACGTGTGGGCGAGTGGGGAAGCCACGCGTCGCGCTTCGCGTCCATTCGCTCGAGGAGCGGCTTGGTTTGCGCGTAGCCTCGTCCGAGAAGCGCGAATTGCTGCTCGAAGCGGCCGAGTTCGCTCGAGAGCAACCAGTCAGCGGCGATGCGAACGGCCAGTGCGTCGAGCCGTTCGGTCCAAGTCTCGACGGGGAACGGGCTGAGCCCGTCGGCGATGTCGCGGAAGCAGGCATTCGTCTGCGCGCGCTGGCCTTCCAGCGCGAACCGGAAGCGCTCGATGGCGCCCACGGCATCGAGCTGAGCTTCGATTCGTTGCAGGTCGACCTCCGACGGAAGTGCGAGCACCAGAGCCTGCAGCGCGCTCAGCGCCATCGACTCTTGGAGCCCGAGCATCTCGAAGGCCAGCATGTTCGGCGCCTCGCGGTAGACGTCGGCGAGCTCGAACACTCGCGCGCACAGTCGCACGGCTTCGTCGGAGTTGCCGCTCCACGCTTCGTTCAACATGGCGACCGACAGCGCTTCTGCGGCGCGCTGGGTCGAACCCGCGCCAGCTCGCGTGAGCAGCTCGACGGGCGTGAGGTCGGAGCTGAGCAGCATCCGCCAGTCCGGTCGCGCGCTCGACTCGAGACTCGTCGCCCACGCGAGTGTCGACGAGCTTTCCGCCAGCCAAGCGCGGTGGACCGCGCGCTGACAGTCGGTCAGTCGGCCCGCGCGAAGGGGATCCTCGGTCGCGAACTGAAGGTCCTCGCGCAAGGCCAGGTCGGCGAAGCTCGCGTTGACGAGCACAGCGACGGAGTCCGCGCACTCCGGCAGACGGCCTTCTTCGAACGCGCCGAACGGCTCCTCCACGTCGCGACCGCGCTGCACCCAAGCGTCGTAACTCGCAGCGATCGGACTCGGCGCAACGCGCAGGTCCGCGGGGTAAACGGGTGCTCCGCTCGCGCGCAGTCGATCGAGCGCAGCGGCGCTGCGAATCCGGCCGGCGATCATGGCCACGACCAGCGCCGAGACCACGAGCGCCACGAGGCCGGCGAGGGTCAGCGCGAGAAGGCGTAGAGCGCGGCGCAGCGACCCGCGCGCCGACTCCCGATCGCTCACTGCTCCCCGTTGCGCGCGCTCCACTTGTCCGATCTTGTCGCGGTTCGCGCGTCGATGCGAGTGCGCCGCGTCCGCGGACAGCAGCATCCGGCGCGCGGCAGCCTCCTCATGCTGCAGCGATCGTCCGTCGAGGCGCTCGCGACGCGCGTTGGGTCGACATCGGGAGAGCCGCCGCGGAGGCGAGCGCGCGCTCGGAAGCGGCGTGTTTGCGCCGCGCAGATGCCGGCGTCAGCACGCGCTGGTGGTCGAGCTCTCGATCGGGCAGTGCGGGCGCGAGAGCGGCCAAGCAAGCGGTGGAGGTTCGTCGGGACGAGTTTCGACGGCCGAGGTCGCCGCACGGACGAGGCGCCTGGGGACCGGACGATGCGACGGCTCGCTGACCGCTCGACGCGCCGGGCCGCGATCGCTGGACGGACGCGGCCACCTCGCGCAGAGCACGGGAGAAGAAGCCCGTTTCGTCGCGCGCAATTCCTTGCACCCGCAACTAGAAGGCTGCGGAGGGTGCGGCTAATCTCCCGAGGACGCGGCGCGCGCGAGGCACGACTGCGCGCCACGATGGAGCACGCATTGGAAGGGCCGCCGCTCGCACGCAACGGCGCAGCGCCGAGCGCGGAGCAAGCATTCGAGCGCGTCACAGGCCTCGAGCGACTGCGGCGCATCCGTGCGACGAGCCTGGCGCTGGCCGCACCGCTCAGCGCCGAGGACCAGTGCGCGCAGTCGATGCCCGACGCGAGCCCTGTGAAGTGGCACCTCGCGCACACCACGTGGTTCTTCGAGGCGCTCGTGCTCGGCCCGCTGTGCCGCGGCTACCAGCCCTTCGACGCGCGCTTCGGCGAGCTGTTCAACTCGTACTACGAGAGCCTCGGCCCGCGCCATCCGCGGCCCGCGCGCGGGATGCTGACGCGGCCGGAGCTGGCGCTGGTGCTTGAGTACCGCGCGGCGGTGGAGCGCGCTCTCGAGCGCTTCATCGAGGCTTGCGACGAGTCCCAGTGGCGCGCGGCGGCGCCGCTCCTCGAACTGGGCCTTGCGCACGAGGAGCAGCACCAGGAGCTGATCCTCACCGACGTCCAGCACCTGCTGTCGCTCAATCCGCTGCGCCCGGCTTGTTTGCCAGGCGAACCTCCGCGCGCGCCGCGCGAGGCGGGCGACGCTCCGCGCTGGGTCGCGTTCGACGCCTGCGAGGCGAGCATCGGCGCCGGGCCGACGGGCTTTGCGTTCGACAACGAGCGGCCCGAGCACGTCGTGCGTCTGGCGCCGTTCGAGCTCGCGCGCGACCTGGTGACCAACCGCGAGTACCGCGAGTTCATCGACGACGGCGGCTACCGGAGGGCCGAGCTGTGGCTCAGCGACGGTTGGCGCGCAGTCAACGAGCAAGGTTGGCGCGCCCCGCTGTACTGGAACGAACACGAGGCGACGCGCTTCACGCTGTACGGCGAGCGCGAGCTCGACCCCGACGAACCCGTCGCGCACGTCTCGTTCTACGAGGCGGCGGCCTTCGCCGAATGGTGCGGAGCGCGGCTGCCGACCGAGTTCGAGTGGGAGGCGGCTGCGCGGCGCACCGGCGCGGATCGCGAGTGCGCGGCCGGCTTCGAGTGCGCAAGCGCCGATCCGCAGCCTCGCGCTGCGCGCGGTAGCGGCGAGCTTCGTCAGCTCTTCGGCGCCGTCTGGCAGTGGACGCGCTCCTCGTACGACCCGTACCCACGCTTCCGCCCGTTGCCGGGCGCGGTGGCGGAGTACAACGGCAAGTTCATGGTGGGGCAGCTGGTGCTGCGCGGCGGCAGCTGCGCCACGCCCCGCGGACACAGCCGGGTCACCTACCGCAACTTCTTCGCACCTGCCGCGCGCTGGCAGTTCAGCGGGCTGCGGCTCGCGCGCGAGCGCTGAGGTCCCATGGGCGCCGCCTCGATCCACGGCGCGCGAGCGCGCTCGCTGCGCGAGCAGTTCGAACTCGAGCTGCTCGACGGCCTGCGCGCCGACGAGCCCGCGGTGTCGCCCAAGTGGTTCTACGACGACATCGGGTCGCAACTCTTCGAGCGGATCTGCGAGCTCGACGAGTACTACCCGACGCGCACGGAGTTCGCGCTCCTCGCGCGGCACGCGTCGGAGTTCGCAGCGCTGGTCGGCGAAGGCGTCGAGCTGATCGAGTTCGGCGCCGGGGCGATGGCCAAGGTGCGCGCACTGCTCGCGACGCTGCGCGCCGTGGCGCGCTACGTTCCGATCGACATCTCGGGCGAGCACCTGGAGCGCGCCGCGGAGGAGCTGCGCACGCGCCGCCCCGGGTTGCGCGTCGAGCCGCTGGCCGCGGACTTCACGCGCGAGCTGGAGCTCGGACCCGCGTCAGGCCGGCGTGTGGGCTTCTTCGCCGGCTCCTCGATCGGCAACTTCAACCCGGGCGAGGCCGAGCGCCTGCTGCGGCGCATGGCGCGCTGGTTGCGCGGAGGCGGACTGTTGATCGGCGTCGATCTGATCAAGTCGCCCGCGGTGCTGCACGCGGCCTACAACGATTCGAAGGGCGTCACCGCGCAGTTCAATCTGAACCTCCTGGCGCGCGCGAACCGCGAGCTGGCCGCGGACTTCGATCTCGCGCAGTTCGAGCACGCTGCCTTCTACAACCCGCCCGAACAGCGCATCGAGATGCACCTGATCTCGCGCCGGGGCCAGTGCGTGCGCATCGGCGCCCACACGCACGAGTTCGACGAGGGCGACAGCTTCCGCACCGAGTGCTCGCACAAGTACACCGTCGAGGGCTTCCGCCGGCTCGCGCGCGCCGCTGGCTTCGAGCCCCGCCATGTCTGGTTGGACGAACAGCGCTTCTTCGCGCTGCATTGGCTGGCGTGTTGAGCCCGCTCCAACTGCGAGGAGCGCCGCGCCTGAAGTATCGTGAGCTGATGAAGCTCGTGATATCGGCGTTGCTGTTGGCCCTCGGCTCGCTCACGCAGCAAGACGTTCCGCCCAAGCCTGCGAACACTGCGCTCGTGGCGACGCCGCGCACGGAGCCCGGGATCCTCGCGCGGCAAGCCGAGTGCCTGCGACGCGCGCGAGAGACTGCTCAGGCGGACGTGGTGTTCCTCGGCGACTCGATCACCCAGGCCTGGGACGACACCGGGCTCGCCGTGTGGAACGAGCGCTTCGCGCCGCTCGGCGCGCTGAATCTCGGGGTGGCCGGCGATCGGACCGAGCACGTGCTGTGGCGGCTCGAGCAGGCGCCGATCACGCGGCTCGCGCCGAAGGTCGTGGTGCTGCTCATCGGAACGAACAACCTCGGGCACGGCACGCACAACGGCGAGCAGACGCTCGAGGGCGTGCGGCGTGTCATCGCGGTTGTGCGCGAGCAGGCGCCGCAGGCGCGCCTCGTCGTGCACGAGATCTTCCCGCGCGGCGAGCGCTTCAACCCGATGCGCGGCGAGATCGCGCAGATCAACCAAGCGCTGCGCAGCGGCCAGGCGAATGGCGGCTATCGCACGGTCGCTGTCGGCGACGCTTGGGTGCGCGCCGACGGGTCGATCGATGCCGCTGACATGCCGGACTTCCTGCACCTGTCGCCGGCGGGGTACGCGCACTGGGGCGCGGCGCTCGAACCCGTGCTGCGCGAGGAACTGCGCCGACACGGCAAGTAGTCGCCTGGCCAGCGACTGGCCCGCGGTGAACGCGGCGCGGCGAGCGAATCCTCGTTCAGATCGACGCCGACGACCCGCGCGCCGCGCTCGACGAGCCGTGCTGCGACGTCGCCCACGCCGCAGCCCAGATCGAGCACGAGCTGGCCGGGCAGGAGCGGAGTGGCGGCGAGAGCGGTCTCCCGATCCCGCCAGCGCAGTTGTCGCGGGTAGTGCGCGCGCAGCGTCACGCAGCGAGTTCGGTCCACGGCGAGGAGTTGGACAACGCCGGACGTCGGCGACGGAGGCCGTCGGCCGAGCTGCGGTGCGCTGATCTCTGGTCGGGGTGCTCACGGCGCAACCGTGGCTTGCAACGGCGACGAGCAACTGCGGTGTCCGTCGTCGTGTGAACTGCCGCGGCGTTCGGAGGCTGCGTGTCTGCGAGCGAGCGGGTCCGGAACTGCTGCCCCCGGCGTGACGTCCACGCGCGCCGTCCGTGACGATCGAGAGCAGCGACCTCACGGGCTCGCCCTCTACACTTGAGGCGCACCGCGTTCGGCGTCGAAAGAGCCGTGCGCCCGTGCGCTGCGCGATCGGCGTGGATCTATTCGACGCGACACGTGGTGGACAGTCGCACACTCCGATGACGCCAGCCGACGCGCGATCTGCGATCCTGAGTCCCCGAGTCGCTCCGAGGGCGACGCCTTGGGGCGAGGTCGCCACGTTCTTCGTTGCGCACCTCTCGGCCATGTTGTGCGCCGGCGTGTGCGCCGTTGTCGTGCCGCTGCTGCTGTTCACGCTCGCCACGGCTGGGGCGCTCGCGGTTGCCGTCGTGACCGATGGCGATCTCGGCGGGCCGCTGTTCTATCCCGCCGGCGCGCTCGTGATCGTGCTGGCGGGAAGCGCGACGTTCGTGCTGGTGAGTCTGCTGGGAGTCTCGGCGGATCTTCTGCGCCGTTGGCTGCGCTGGCCTCTTTGGAGTCCGCTCGCAGCAGCAGGAGTGGCGTGCGCGCTCGGCGTCGTGCTCGCGCGAGTCTTCTCGCACTTCGATCCTCGCGGAGCGCTCGTGTTCGGCGCTCTCGGGTTCGCTGCGTTTGCGAGCTACTGGCTTCCGCTCGCGCTCGTTCTCGGCGCGTGGGGCATGCTGCGGCGCAGGGTGGTGTCCGCGCCGTCCCGAGGCGCGTGAGGGCAGGCCGAGTGACGATCCCGGCGCTCGCGGCGAGCTGCTCGGGATCTGGGTCGAACTTCCGGCTCGCTCCACTACGATGCGCATCAGCATGCAAACGCCGCCGATCCAGATCTCCCCGTCGCTCCTCTCGGCCGACTTCGTGCGCCTCGCCGACGACATCGCGCGCGTCGAGGCCGCCGGCGCCGACTGGTTGCACGTCGACGTGATGGACGGCCACTTCGTGCCGAACATGACCATCGGGCCGCCGGTGGTGGAAGCGATCGGCAAGGTGGCCAAGCGCCCGCTCGACGTGCACCTGATGATCACCGAGCCGCTGCGCTACGCCGCTCACTACGCGAAGGCCGGCGCGCACGTGCTCACCTTCCACGCCGAGGTGTGCGCGAACGCTGCCGCGGCGCGCGAGGTGGCGCGCGCGTTCCGCGACAACGGCGTCGCCAAGGTCGGAGTCTCGATCAACCCCGACACACCGCCCGAGCGCATCGCCGACTACCTCGACGCCGTCGACCTCGTGCTCGTGATGAGCGTGTTCCCGGGCTTCGGCGGGCAGAAGTTCATGCCCGAGGTGTTGACCAAGGTGCGCTGGCTGCGCGAGCGCGGGTTCGAGCGCGACATCGAGATGGACGGCGGGCTCAACGACGCGACGCTGCCCCTGTGCGCCGCGGCGGGGACCAATTGCTTCGTCGCGGGCTCCGCCGTGTTCGGCGCGCGCGACATGCGGGCCACCATCGCGGGCTTCCGCGCCGCCGCGGAGCGCGAGCTCGGACGGCTCGGCGCCGCCGCGCAGCACGGCTGAGCGCGGCCCCGCGCGCGTGGGAGGGCGCGGTTCGAAACGTCGCGCCGCGGCCTGCTAGGATCTGCCTCGCCAAGGAGCGCCATGAGCGAATCGAAAGACCAAGCCAACGCACCCGAAGAGCTGACCCCCAAGGACCTCAGCGAGACGCGCTTCGCGCGCTTCCGCAAGAAGAAGGACATGCCGGGGGGGCTGTGGCTCAAGTGCGAGAGCTGCTCGGCCATGATCTTCCGCAAGGAGCTCGAGGAGCGCGGGCGCGTCTGCCCCAGTTGCGAGTTCCACTTCACGCTGCCCGGCAAGGAGCGCATCGCGATGGTGCTCGACGAGGGCTCGTGGAACGAGATGTTCGCCGAGATCACCAGCGAGGACCGGCTCGAGTTCAAGGACAACACGCCCTACCTCGAGAAGGTCAACAAGGCGGTCAAGCGCACCGGTCAGAACGAGGCGCTGCTGTGCGGGACGGGCAAGGTCCAGGGGCGCGAGATCGTCCTGATCGTGCTCGACTTCAGCTTCCTCGGCGGCTCGATGGGCGAGGTCGTGGGCGAGAAGATCGCTCTGGCGGTCGAGGTCGCGATCGCGCGCAAGCTGCCGGTGATCATGTTCACCGGTTCGGGCGGCGCGCGCATGCACGAGGGCGTGCTGTCGCTGATGCAGATGGCCAAGACCTGCGCCGCGCTGGCCGAGCTCAACGACGCCGGCGGCTTCTCGATCTGCGTGATGACGCACCCGACCACGGGCGGCGTCACGGCCTCGTTCGCGAGCGTGTGCGACATCACGCTGGCCGAGCCCGGCGCGCTGATCGGCTTCGCGGGTCCGCGCGTGATCGCCACCACGCTCAAGCAAGAGCTTCCGGCCGGCTTCCAGCGCGCCGAGTTCCTGCTCGAGAAGGGTCAGCTCGACCGCATCGTCAAGCGCTCGGAGATGCGCCCGATGCTCTCGCGCCTGCTCGACTACGCCAGCGGAGCGCGAGCTCCCGCGCCGGCGCCGGGCGCGCCCAAGAACATCTCCCTGGCGCGCTGACGCGGCGCTAGAGACGTGGGCGAGGCCACTCCGGCCCCGGGTGCGAGTCGCTTCGCTCGCGGCGTGCTCGCGAGCGGCTTCACGATTCTGCTCACGGCTCCACTGGCGCTCTTCGCAGCGCGCGGCGGCGCACCGTCCGCCGCGCTGGCCGAGCGCCGCATGCCCGCGCCGCCGGTGCGCAAGCCTCGCAACCTCGATGAAGCGCTCGCCTGGCCGCGGCGCTTCGACGCGTGGTACGCCGACCACTTCTGGTCGCGGACGCAACTCCTCGCGGCGCACAACCAGCTCGTGTGGAGCGCGTTGGCGCAGAGTCCGAGCGACTTGGAGCTGCGCGGCCGCGGCGAGTGGCTGTTCACGACCGCCAACCGCGGGCTCGACGTCGCGCGCGGCGCGTTCCCGCTGCTTCCGGCGAGGCTCGACGGCTGGGTGCGCATGCTGCGCGAGCGCGAGCGCGCGCTGGCGCAGCGCAACGTGGCCTACGTCTTCGCCCTCGCGCCGAACAAGGATCAGGTCTATCCCGAGCACCTGCCCGAGCCCTGGAACGAGCGCGGAACGACGTGCGCCGAGCAGCTCTTCGAAGCGTTGTCGGGCGAGCGCTTCGCGATGGTGCTGGAGCTGCGCGAGGCGATGCTCGCGGAGAAGGCGCACGACGGCGAGCGCGGGCCCGACGATCTGACGTACTACCGCCTCGGCGCGCATTGGACGGACCGCGGCGCGTTCGCGGCGCAGCAGGCGCTTGCGCAGCGGCTGGGGGAGTTGGGCGTGCGGCTGCGCCCCTTGTCGCGCGCGGAGTTCGACGTGCAGGCGATCGGCGAGGGCGACAGCTCGGCGAGCAGCATGTACCTCGACGGGCGTCTGCAGCAGCAGGCCTGGCGCTGGCTGAACCGCGAGCCGGCGGGGCTCGATGCGAGTGGAGCGAACCTCGACGAGGAGCGCGAGTGGACCTTCGAGCGCGACGACCCGCAGGCCGACGCTTTGGTGGTGATCCACGACTCGTTCGGTCCGTACCTGCGGCGCTTCTGGGCCGCGAGCGCGTCGAGCGTGGGTTCGTACTGGTCGAGCTTCGATCTGGCCGTCGTCGACGAGCGCAAGCCGCGCGCGGTGGTCGAGCTGTACGTCGATCGAGCGCTCGTCCACACGGCGCCGGCGCCTTGGGAGCTGCTCACGAGCAGCGCCGCGCGCGCACGCTTCGACTCGCTGGGGAAGATCGTCTCCGACAGCGCGACGGCGCTCGAAACGCTCGAGTGGCGGGCCGCGAGCGGGACGCGACTCGAGCCGCGCGATGGAGCGCTCGAGCTCAGCGCCGCGCGCGGTCAACCCGTGCTCGAACTCGCGCTGCCGCAGCGCGGGCTGAGCGGCGCGATGCTCCGGCTCGTGATCGACGCACCCGTCGACGGGCGCATGGATCTGATCTACCGCACGCGGCGCGAGCCGCGGTGGGAGCGGCACAACACGGTCTCGTGCGCTTTCAGTGCGGGCCGCGCCGAGCTGGTGTACGAGCTGTGCGACGACGAGCTCGAGGGCCCGTGGCAGATGCGCTTCACGCCGCACGCACAGGGCTGCTACGTGCTGCGCGAGCTCGAGATCCGAGCGCAGTGAGCGCGGCGCGCCAGGTCCAGCGGGATGATCCGGCGCGACGAACGCGCGGTCACTTCGCGCGCGCGCGCACGACCCACGAGTCGAAGCGCGCGAGGTTCTTGCTCGGGCCCGCGGCCATGCGGTTGGCGGCGAGCACGAGCCCAGAGAACATTCCGCGCGCGCGCGTGTCGGACCAGTGCGCGAGCTGCGGGAACGGATCGCTGAGCTGGTAGCCCGCGCTGGCTTCGATCGCCAGGCCGCGCCGTTCCAGCGCGGCGAGCGCTTCTTCGAGCGTGAGCGCGTTGAGCTCGCGCGCAGGTCGCAGCACGCGCTCGGCGGCCCGCCGCTGCATCCCGCGCGACGTGCGGTTGAGGTCGCCGACCACCAGCACGGCGCCCGGCGCCAGCGTGCTGCACAGTCCGTCGAACCAGCGCTCGTGGTCGGGTGAGAAGCTGACGACTCCCGAGGCGAGCACGCAGTCGAAGCGCGCTTCACCAGAGGCGGGGAACGGCGGCGCCTCTCCGAATCCGGTCCGGCCGCTGAAGCGAGCGACGCCGTTCGCGCGCGCGTTGTCTTCCGCGAGCTTCACCATCTGCGGGCTGGGATCGAAGGAGCACAACTCGGCGCCCGGCGCGGCGAGCGCCGCTTCGACGCCCACCCAGCCGGCGCCGCAGCCGAAGTCGAGGATGCGCCGGGCCGAGCGCGCCTGCGCGAAGTGCGCCACGTAGCGGCGCATCCAGCGGAAGTGCGCGTACCCGGGCTTGCCCGGCTCGCCGTTCCAGCCGCCGGCGTTGGTGTCGAACTTCGACACCGTCGCGCCGGGCGAGAGCACCTGCTCGCGCCGCTGCGCCACCAGCATCACGCCGCTCTTGGGGCAGGCGCCGTCGATGGGCGTGCGGCCCTGCAGCGTCTGCCGCTCTGCGCGCCCGTTCGCGATGCGATACACCGCGGTCACGTGCAGCCAGGGCCACAGGTGATTGCGCCAGCGCGCGAGCTCCTCGTCGCGGCGCGCGTCCTTCAAGAAGAACAGCGCCCAGCCGTCGGGCGGCAGCGACGCATCGGCGCGCTGACGGTAGAGCCCGCAGGCGCGCGGGATGTCCAGCCCGGTTCCGATCTGCCCGAACACGAGGTTGGCGCGCGGCACCGGAGGTGCGGAGCGGCCTTCGCTCGGCGGCGGCGGCGCGGGATCGACCACCGCGAAGCTCGCGGGCTCGAGTCCCAGATCGGCGAGTACGGGCGCGAACTCTTCGGGGGTGAGGTTCTGCAGTTTGGCCAAGCGCGCAGAGAGTAGCAGTCGCGCGGCGCGGAACGCGCGTCAACACCGGGCGCGTGCGGCGCGCTGGTACCATGCGACGCCACGCTCGTCGCAGGGCGTGAAGCAGCACTTGGACCTCAAGCGGTCCCCGCCATGAATCAATCCGCACCGCTCGCCACCTGGCGCCTGTTCCAACTCGAAGCGCCGGTCGGCGCGAGCGAAACCGAGCTGCGCGAGGCCGCGGCGCGTGAGTTGGGCTTCGACTCGGGCGCGCTGCGCGGGATGCGCATCGCGCGGCGTGCGCTCGATGCGCGCGTCCGCGGAGGAGAACGACGGCTGCGCTGGGTCTGCCACGTCGACCTGATCGTGGACGCACGGCGCCGTCCGGCGCGTCTCGAGCGCGCGCTGCGTTCGGGAAGGGCCAAGCAGGCGCCGCCGCAGGTCGGCGTGGAGATCGACGACGTCGATCCGTCCTGGCGCGCGAGCGGCGCGCCGCCGGTGGTGGTCGTCGGCGCGGGCCCCGGCGGACTGTTCGCGGCCCACGTGCTGGCCCGCAACGGCGCGCGCGTCGTGTTGCTCGAGCGCGGACCTCGCGTCGAGCAGCGCGGACGGCACGTCGTGCGCTTCCACCGCACGCGCGAGGTCGATCCCGAGCGCAACCTGCTGTTCGGCGAAGGCGGCGCGGGCACCTACTCGGACGGCAAGATCTACACGCGCGTCGACGATCCGCTCGAAGTGCCGTTGCTCGAGGAACTCGTCGCGTGCGGCGCGCCGCCCGAGATCCTCTACGACTCCAGCGCGCACATCGGCACGGACAAGCTGCACCGCATCCTGCCGCGACTGCGCGCGCGCCTCGAGGCGGAGGGCGTCGAGTTCCGCTTCGACACGCGCGTCGAAGGCCTCGTGCTCCAGTCCGGTCGCGTGCGCGCGGTGCGGACGAGCGCGGGCGAGGTGGCGGCCTCGGCGGTCGTTCTGGCCGTCGGTCACAGCGCGCGCGACACGTGGCGCACCCTCGCCGAACAGGGCGTCGCGTTCGCCGCCAAGCCGTTCCAACTCGGCCTGCGCATCGAGCACAGCCAGGAGCTGATCGACCGCGGGCGCTTCGGCGGATCCACCCCGACGTTGGGCGCCGCGAGCTACAACCTCGTGTGTCGCGCGTCGGACGGACTCCCGTCGGCGTTCTCGTTCTGCATGTGCCCGGGCGGCCGCATCGTCGCGAGCGTGAACGAGCCCGGGCTCCTGTGCACGAACGGCATGAGCAACTCCAAGCACTCGTCGGCGTGGGCGACCGCAGCGCTGGTCACCACCTTCGGACCGGAGCACTTCGGCGAAGGCGCGTTCGCGGGCGTCGAGTTCCAACGCGTGCTCGAGCGGCGCTTCTTCGAAGCCGGCGGCAGCGACTACACCGCGCCTGCGCAGGGCGCGCGCGACTTCATCGAGGGGCGCGTCGGCGAGCACGTGCGTCGCTCCACGTACACCTTCGGCGAGCGACCGGCGCGGCTGGACGAACTGCTCCCGCCGCTCGGCCGCGACGCGCTGCGGCGCGCGCTGGCGCTGTTCGAGCGACAGATCCCGCACTTCGCGAGCAACGAGGGACTCTTCGTGGGCCTTGAATCGCGCAGCTCGGGTCCCGTGCGCATGGTGCGCGACGCTCAGCGCCGCTCCGCGCAAGGGATCGAGAACCTGTATCCCGTCGGCGAGGGCGCGGGCTACGCGGGGGGGATCATGAGCGCCGCGCTCGACGGCGCCGGCAGCGCTCACGCGCTCTTGCGGACGACGGCGCCGGCGTTCGCACCCGTAGACTGACCTCGCCGCCCCGAAGCTCTCAGCCTCACACCGCATGTCCAACGAACCGCGCCCCGAATCGAAGAGACAGCGCAAGATCACCACGCGCACGCTGCTGCAGATGAAGCGCAACGGTGATCCGATCGCAGCGCTCACGGCCTACGACTTCCTGACGGCCGAGCTGCTCGACAGCGCCGGGATCGACGTGATCCTCGTGGGGGACTCGGCCGGCATGGTCGTGCAAGGCCTCGACACGACGGTCGGCGTGACGATGGAGCAGATGCTCTACCACTGCCAGGTCGTCTCACGCGGCGTGCAGCGCGCGCTCGTCGTCGGCGACATGCCGTTCATGAGCTACCAGGTGAACGCGGACGAGGCGCTGCGCAACGCGGGCCGACTGGTGAAGGAAGCCGGCGTCGAGGCGGTCAAGCTCGAGGGCGGCGAGAAGATCTGCGAGACCGTGCGGCGCATCGTCGACGTCGGGATTCCGGTGATGGGGCACCTGGGGCTCACGCCGCAGTCGATCCACAAGTTCGGCACCTACCAGGTGCGCGCGACCGAACCGGAGGAGGCCGAGGAGCTGCGCCGCGACGCCGTGGCGCTGGAGCAAGCGGGCGCGTTTGCGCTGGTGATCGAGAAGGTCCCGGCGCAGTTGGCGGCAGAGATTTCCGCCCGAGCTGAGATTCCTGTCATCGGCATCGGAGCCGGCGCGGGCTGTGACGGGCAGATCCTGGTCACGCAGGACATGCTCGGCCTCTACACGCGCTTCCACCCGCGTTTCGTGCGGCGTTACGCGGAACTCGGCCAGGAAATGCTTGCCGCCTTCGAGCGCTACCAGCGCGACGTCAAGGCGAGAGAATTTCCAGGCGCCGACGAGAGCTATTGAGGACGCCGCGCGCGCGCGCGGGTTCGAGCTTGCCGGAGTGCGGACAGCGGGGGAGAGTTCTCGCGTCGCGCCGCCTCGTTGCGGCGTTTTTTCATCGCAACACTCCTCGATTCCACACCCTCGAATGAAGTCTCTCCTGACCCTCGCCGCCATCTCTCTCGTGTCCGGGGCGGCGTTGGCCGACGTGTCCGACCTGCTCGTCGACGCGCAGGGCAACCTGCTGCCCGACATCGTGATCCAGCTCCCGGTCAACGGCCCGATCTACAACGCGCCGCTCGACATCTCGAACAGCGACAAGGTCTACGCGCTGGTCGACGGTTCGCTGCCGTCGGGCATCTACTTCTACGACGTGCTCGATCTGAACTTCCAGCCGCTCTCCCCGCTGCCGCTGGCCGATCGCCTGTTCGACGTCGTCAACACCAATGGCGTCATCACGATGACGCGTCTGTCGTCCGACCCGAGTCTGCCGCCGGTCGGAGTGGGTCCGGGCGGTGTCGGCCACAGCATGCCGATCTTCCCGTTCGTCAGCCCCGCGCCGTACCTCGGCCGTCCCGACCTGCTGTGCGCCAAGAAGGTGCTGCTGTTCGAACTCCTCCCGACGGGCGACTTCCGCATCGTCGAGAACACCTACCTGCGCATCGGCGACGGACAGCCCGCGACGGTGAGCGGCATCGTCTTCCACGACACCGACCACGACGGAGTGCGCGATGCGAACGAGCCCGGCATCGCCGGCTCGGTGGTCAAGATGGTCTCCAACCACCCCGCCAATCCCGGCCAGGTGGTCGCTACGACGACGACGGACAACTTCGGCGCGTACGTGTTCTCGAACGTCGTCTCGGGTGACTGCAGCGTCGTGCTCGAGATCGACACGCAGCTCCACCAGGCGACCACGCCGCTCGACGTGCGGCTGATGAACTGCGGCTGCGGTTCGCAGGTCGTGGACTTCGGCAAGTTCAGCGTCGACACGCAGTGCGAAGGCCGCACGCCGGGCTTCTGGCGCAGCAACAACGGCATCGCGCAGATCCAGGCCGGCGACTGGTGGGACGAGCTGAGCGATCTCAACCTCGTCAACGCCATCGGCTGGAACTACAACCCGACCGGCAACGTGTGCTCGTGGAAGCTCTACATGTCCGGCTCGAGCGCCTACAACATGGCGTACAAGCTCTCGTCGCACCTCGCGGCGATGAAGCTCAACGTCCTCTCGGGCCGCGTGAGCTTGAACTGCCGCGTGCAGACGCAGTGCGGCGTGATGACGATCGCTGAGCTGATCGACGCGGCGAACGCTGCCCTGGCGCACGACGGATACACGCCGCCGTGCGATCCCGACCGCGCGCTCCAGGAGAAGCTGAAGAACGCGCTCGACAAGGCCAACAACAACCAGAACTGGCTGTAGTTCGCGCCGCGCCGCGAAGGCGCTGCGGTTGAACGAAACGAAGCGAGGGCCGCTCGGCGCGAAGCCGGGCGGCCCTCGGTGCTTGTTCGGAGCTCGGCGCTCTCGCTCGTCAGCTCTTGCGCTCGCCCAAGGCCTTCTTGAACAGCGAGCCGAGGTTCGTGCTGGCCTTCGCGCCCGAGTTGCGCTGCAGCATCTCGTCGATCAGGCCGCTCTCGACCGAATCCTCCGAGCCGATGAGCGCGCCGCGCTCGTCGAAGCGGGTCAGCGAGATGCGGCGCTGCTTGGTGTCGACGTTCTGCACGCGCACGGTGATCTGCTGTCCCATCTGCACTGCGTCCTGCGGCCGGCGCAGGCGTTCCTTGCTCATCTGCGAGACGTGCAGGAGACCTTCGACGCCCGGCAGGAGTTCGACGAAGGCGCCGAAATCGGTCAGGCGCACGATCTTGCCGCTGACGGTCTGACCGGTGGCGACGCGCGAACCGGCCTCGTCCCAGGGATCGGCTTCGAGCTGCTTCATCCCGAGGGCGATGCGCTTCCCGCCTTCCTTGATCTCCAGGATCATCACGCGCACGACGTCGCCCTTCTTGACGACTTCGCCGGCGCTCTCGACGCGCTTGCGCGAGAGGTTCGAGACGTGGAGCAGGCCCTCGACGCCGCCGCCGATGTCGACGAAGGCGCCGAAGTTCTCGACGCGCGCGACCTTGCCCTGGACGACCTGTCCGGGCGTGAGCGAGCCGAGCGCATCCTTGCGCGCCGCTTCGCGCTCGACCTCGAGCAGCTTGCGGCGCGAGACGAGCACGCGCTTCTTGCCGGGGTCGATCTCGATCACTTCGCACTCGAGCGTGCGGCCGAGGTACTGCGCCAGGTCGTCCTCGCGACCCAGCCCGACCTGCGAGGCCGGCATGAAGGCGGCGATCGGGCCGATGCGCAGCTCCAGGCCGCCGGTGTTCTGTCCGCTGACTCGCGCCGCGACGCGCGCTCCAACGGCCAGCTCGTTCCAGGCCGCCAGCGCCTTGGCCTCCTTGCGCGAGAGCACGTGCAGGCCGTCCTCCATGCCGTGCATCGAGAACTCGAACACCGCTCCGACGGCGGGCGGCTCGTCGAACTCCGAGCGCTTGATCACGCCCTGGGCGCGCGGGCCCAGCTCGATGATCACGTCGTCGCCGCTGATGCCGACGACCGCGCCTTTGACCAGGCGCTGGTTGGTCTTCGCAGCGCTGGTGCGCGTGGGAGTGTCGACCTCCTGGAGGTTGACGCCATCCAGCGCGGCTTCGACTTCGAGGGACAGGGGATCGGAACGCGGGTCGTTCGGCTTGGGCATGGGTGTGGAACCAAGCCGTTGAGCATAACGCCGCTGCGCCGAGCCGTCAGCGCGCCGGCCGCGTCAGAGCAGGAGCGCTGCGCGCCAGACGTCGGATTGCGGCGCCAGCGACCGTCCCGACAGCGACATCAAGGCGTTGTGCGCCGCCTCGGCCACCTGGGTGTCGTCGTCGTCCAGCGATTCGATCAGCGCCGGGTACGCCAGCGGGCAATCCAGCCGCGCGAGCGCGGCCGCGGCGGCGCGGCGCACGGTCGGACTCGTCGCGCGCAGCGCATCGACGGCCCAGGGCGCGGTTCGGTCGGCGAACAGAGGATGCGCGGCGGACTCCTCCAGCGCGGCCACGACCTGGCGCTGGGCGTTCGACGAGAGCTGGCCGAGCACGAACTCCAGCCGCTCCTCGCGCCAGCGCTCTTCGCTGGCGTGCCACGCGCGCCAGGAGTCGATGCCGCGCCACTCGAGCCCCGTCGCGCGACGCAGCGCCCACAGGACGCTCGTCTGCTCCTCGCTGGCGCCCTGCTCGAGCAGGTCGAGCATCCGCTCGACGCTGCGCCAGTCGCGCTGGGCGCCCAGCGCGCGGATGGCGGCGATGCGAACGGAGGCGACCTCCGACGACAGCCGCTCGCGCAGTTCGTCGCACAAGCGCTCGTGGACCGCGGGGTCCGGGCTGCGCGCGAGAACCTGGGCCTGCGCCAGCGCCGCCGGCGCGAGCTCCTCGTCCGTGTCGAGCACGTGAGCGAACAGCTCCGCGGCGCGCGCGTCACCTGTGGCGCCGACGCCGGCGAGCAGCGGCAGTCGCAGTCGCTGGTCGACGCCGTCGTAGCCCGCGCGCAGGTCGACCAGCGCATCGGGTCGGCGTCGCACGAGTCGTTCGGCGGCGATCTGGACGGCGCTGCGCAGGAACTCGCGACGCTTCTTGCTCTCCAGATGCGCCTTGGCCAACTCGGCGCCGCGCAGGAACAGGCGGCCGTCGCCCAGGGCGCTCCACACATGGATTGCGGCCCAAGCGCGCTCGAAGCTCGGCGGCGCGAGCAGCTCGCCTTCCAGTCGTTCGAGCGCGGGCGCCGCGGGCCAGCGCTCGAGCGCATCGACGATGAGCGTGCGCTGCGGCTCGCTCAGGATCTGCGGCGTCGCGTCGTCGAGCGCCGGAACCGAGCGCTGCACGAGGATCTGAATCGCGGGCCCGATCGCGTCTGCGCCGAGCGCCTCGAGCTGGTTCACCAGCTCGAGGTGCGACGGACGGTCGGCGTCGCGCGAGCGGCGCAGGATCCGGTTCAGCTCGCGTCCCGCGTCATCGCGGACCGCGGAGAGCTGCGGCCGCGGGGCCGGGGGGGCTCCCGCCTGCGCAGACGGCAGGCCCAGCAGGATCAGCAACGCGGCGGGGACCATGTTGCGAGCCTCAGTGCGTGTAGGGCAGCGTGCGCCAGCACACCACTTCGTAGTCGCCCAAGGTCCCGCCCTTCGAGAGCGCCAGGTCCTCGTCGTAGTGGATGCGGCAGTTGCTGTCCAAGTCGACGCTCTTGGCGATCAGCGCGCCGAAGAGCTCGAAGTTGCTGTTGATCTCGATCGCGGCGCTCGGCGCCAGGACCGTGCCGAACACCTTGGCGTTGGAGTTGAAGTCCAGGCTGTCGAGCTCGACCACCACGTTGGGGTTGATGATGTTGTCGCTCAGCAGGTTGATCTCGAGGTCCGCCGGCCGGTAGTCGTCCGTGCGCATGGTCGTGCCAGCGCCGAGCACGAAGTCGTCCTGCACGAAGATCTCGACCGGCCCGTTGGTGTTGTCGATCAGGAACTGCGCGCCCGAGCGCAGTTGGAAGTTGCGCACGACGATCGTGGCCGGCCCGATCACGGTGGTCACCGAGTTCGACTTCGCGGCGAAGTCAGCGATGGCGTGGTTGCCCGACGCCAGGGTCAGCGTCGTGTTCACCGTGACGTTCGTGGCGCCGACCGGGAACGGCAGCGTCACGGTCGGCATCGTGAACGGCGCCGAGGAAGGCGCGCTCGCCCCCGTGCAGACGGCGTTGCCCATGACGGTCGTCGACGAGTTGGGCCCGCAAGTGGCGTCGCCCCAGACCTTGGAGTTCTGCTCCATGGTCACCGAACCGTTCGAGCCCACGTCGCCGTCCGTACTGGCGTGCTGGTCCGAGCCCGAGCCATTGATGGCCTGCGAGGCCCACGTGCCCAGGTTGGAGTCGTAGCTGTCGACGCGCGCGTTGCTGTCCATCGTGAGGCTGTCCTCGCCGAACGCGCCGTAGCGCCAGATCGCGTCGACGCCGCGCTCCAGCGTCAATTCCATGCGCGCGCCGACCCGGTCGTCACGCGCGGTCGCGGTCAGCGTCCGCACGGTGGCCGACGGCGCCGCGGCGTCGACCCAGAACTGTGACTCGCCCCAGTTCTGAGGCGCGTCGACGCTCCCCAAGGCCCCGTTGCCCCCGGCGTTGAGCGCAACCGCTGCGCGCTGGAGCGCCGCCTCGCACACGTACTCCGCCTTGACCTTTTCGCGCTGCAGGCGCTGCTCCTTCGAGCTCGCCATCATCACCGAGAGCAGCGAGAGCGACAGCACCGAGAGTGAGGTGAGGCTGACCGCGGTCAGCACCAAGGCGCCGCCGCGCCGATCGTTCTTCGCAAGAGTGCGAACCTTCATGTGCATGTCTCCAGATGTGTGCGTTCAGTTGCGCAAGATGATCGAGGCTTCGGCGCGACCCACTTCGCGCCGTCCGCCGGCCCCGGGCTCGCTGATCCACAACCGCAGCGTGAACACGTCGCCGACGCGGTGGAAGTTGAAGCCGCCCTCGTCGACGACGCCGTTGCCGTTGTCGTCGGCGTTGTTCACCAGTTCGTCCGGCGCCAGGCGCGGCACGTTGGTCGCGAGCACCACGCGCCGTTCGTTGATGGCGCCGACGTCGCGGACGAACACCAGACGGCCTTCGTCCGTGAGCCCGTCGCCGTCGTCGTCGCCGCCGCCGATCGGGTCGGCGGGATCCGATTCCCACAGGAGCTGGCGCAGGCCGCTCCAGTTGACGACGGCGCCCGCGACGTTCAGCGGCGTCTGGAACTGCACCGTGTTCGAGCCGCTGACGCCGTTGGGGGCGGGATTCACCCCGCTCGACGCCTCGCGCAGTTCCTCGACCGCGCGGTCGAGCGCCGACTGAGCCTTGCGCGTCGCTGCGGCGCGCTGCGCCGTGGCGCGCGACAGGTCGCGTCCGCGCACGAGCAACTCGAAGGCGGAACCGATCACGAGCGAGAACGCGGCCAGCGCGATCACGAGCTCGAGCAGACTGAAGCCGCGGCGGGCGGCGCGTGAGCGTGAGAGCCTCACTGGATGTTCCCCAGGATGGTGCGCAGCTCGAAGCTCGCCGGGCCGCGCCCGCTCTCCCAGCTCACTCGCACGAGCACCGGCAGGAGCCGGTAGTCCGCGGCGTGGTCATCGCCGTCGATCACCCCGTCGACGTCGAGGTCGAGCGGCGTGCCCAGCTCGGGGAACAGGATGTCTTCGCGCAGCACCGCCGGGCTGTCGGCGTCCACCGGGAAGATGATCTCGCCCGCGAAGGGCTGACCCGGCATCGCGCGCAGGCCGGCCACGTCGAACAGGTTGCCCGGCGAGGCCACGCCGCCCGGATCGTCGGCGACCGTGCTGTTGTAGCGCGCGAACACCTGATTGAACGTCGTGGCGCGCATGCGCTCGAGCGTCGCCCGCGCGGCCGCGCTCGCAGCCGCCTGGTCCTGCGTGTCGGCTTCGAGCGAGGAGGTGGTGATCAGCGACTGCAGGAAGCCCGCCAGCCCGATCACCAGCACCGCGATCGAGACCAAGACCTCGAGCAGGCTCATGCCCTTACGCGACCGCTTGGCGCGCGCGCCGCTTCTGTACGTCCCCATGGTTTCGACCCTCTTCGCCCGGGGAAGCGTCGCGCCACCCTCGGCGGCCGTTCCCCATCCACTCCTCATCGGAGGCGCCCATCGGCCTTCTGGAGTGAAAAGCGACTTCCTGAGCGAGGTCGAGCGCTGGCTCGCGCATTGAGCTGGCTCGCGCGCGATGCCATGCTCCCGCCCCCCGTCGAACCAGAGCGCCGCGCGTGAGAGCACCGATCCCCGTCACCGTCCTCGGCGCCACCGGAGTGGTGGGCCAGCGTTTCGTAGCCCGATTGGCCGCGCACCCCTGGTTCCAGCTCGCGCACCTCGCCGCCAGCGAGCGCAGCGCGGGAAAGAACTTCGCGGAGGCCTGCGCCTGGCGCGTCGGCGGAACCAAGCCGTACGCCGGTTGCGAGTCGCGCGAGATCGTCGAGTGCTCGCCGGACGCAGCGCTGTCTCCGATCGTGTTCTCGGCGCTCGACGCCGCCGCGGCGCGCGAGATCGAGCCGCAGTTCGCGCGCGCGGGCGCCCTGGTGTTTTCGAACGCCAGCGCCTTCCGAATGGAGAGCGACGTCCCGCTGCTCGTGCCCGAAGTGAACGCCGAGCACTTGGAGTTGCTCGAAGTGCAGCGCGCGAAGCGCGGCTGGCGCGGCGCGATCGTGTGCAACCCCAACTGCACGACCGCGATCCTGGTCAGCGCGCTGGCGCCGCTCGAGCGCGCCTTCGGTATCGAGGCGCTCGTGGTCTCGAGCATGCAGGCGGTGTCCGGCGCCGGCTATCCGGGCGTGGCGAGCCTCGACGCGCTCGGCAACGTCGTTCCGTTCATCCGCGGCGAAGAGCCCAAGGTCGAGGAAGAGACGTGCAAGCTGCTCGGACGCGTGCGCAACGGCGCAGTGTCGCCGGCGGCGATCACGGTTTCTGCGCAGTGCCACCGCGTCGCGGTGGTCGACGGGCACAGTGAGGCCGTGGCCGTGAAGCTGCGCGGCTCTCCCGACCTCGAGTCGGTGCGCGCAGCGCTGGCGCAGTGGCGCGCCGAGCCGCAGGAGCTGCGACTCCCGACCGCGCCGCTGCCGCCGATCGTCGTCCACACGCTCGAAGATCGTCCGCAGCCGCGGCTCGACGTGGAGTGCGACGGAGGCATGGCGGTGCACGTGGGCCGCATCCGCGCCTGCCCCGTGATGGGCTGCAAGTTCTTCGTGCTCGGCCACAACCTCGAGCGCGGCGCCGCGGGTGCTTCCGTGCTCAACGCCGAGCTGGCGCTCGCACGAGGGCTCGTCGCGTCATGAGCGTGGTGATGAAGTTCGGCGGCTCGTCGGTCGCCGACGCCGAGTGCATGCGTCAGGTCGCGACGCTGGTCGAACGCGCGCTCCCCGAGGCGCCCGTGGTCGTGCTGTCGGCCATGGGCAAGACCACCGATGCGCTGTTCCGCGCCGCGCGCGCCGCGCTCGAAGGTCGGCTCGACGTCGCGCGCGAGGAGGCCAAGGCCGTCGCCGCGCGGCACCACGAAGCGGCGCGCGGCCTGTTCGACGGCCAGCCGCCAGAGGAGCTGGAGCGCGGCTTGGCGCAGCGCTTCGACGAGCTCGACCGCATCTTCCAAGGGCTGGCGTTGCTGGGCGAGCTCTCACCGCGCTCGATGGACGCCATCGCGGCGCGCGGCGAGCTGCTCTCGACCACCCTGTTCGCCGCCTACTTCCGCGCGCGCAGCCCGCACTCGCAGTGGTTCGATGCGCGCGAGGTCGTGCGCACCGACAGCGCGCACGGCAGCGCGCAACCGCGCGTCGAGCTCGTTCGCGCGCTGGTGCGAGGCAAGCTCGCGCCGTTGCTCCGCGCCGGGCGCGCGATCGTGACCCAGGGCTACATCGGCGCCGACGAGAGCGGTGCGACGACCACGCTCGGGCGCGGCGGCAGTGATTGGAGCGCGTCGCTGCTCGGCGCGGCGCTGGGCGCGCGCGAAGTCCAGATCTGGACCGACGTCGAGGGCGTGTACACCGCCGATCCGCGGCTGGCCGCGCGCGCCGAGCCGATCGCCGAGCTCAGCTTCGCCGAGGCCGCAGAACTCGCCGCGTTCGGCGCGAAGGTGCTGCATCCGGCGACGATCCAGCCGGCCGTCGAGGCCGACATTCCCGTCACCGTGCGCCACACGCTGCGGCCCGCGGGTCGCTTCACGACCATCCGCGGCCAGAGCTCCGGCGCGCGCGCCGTGACCGCGATCGCGATGCGCGGCCCGGTGCACGTGCTCACCGTCACGTCGTCGCGCATGCTCGCGCAGGCGGGCTTCCTGGCGCGCTTGTTCGAGGTGTTCCGCGAGCGCGGCGTGAGCGTCGACCTGGTCGCGACGGCCGAGGTGTCGGTCTCGCTGACGGTCGAAGCGGACGCGCCGCTCGACGATCTGGTGGCGGCGATCTCGCCCTTCGCGCGCTGCGACGTGTCGCGCGACCGCGCCATCGTCGCCGTCGTGGGCGAGCGTCTGCGCAACACTCCGGGCGTTTCAGCGCGAGCGTTGGACGCGCTGGCCTCGTTCCACGTCGAGATGCTCTCGATGGGCGCCAACGAGATCAACTTGAGCGTCGTGCTGGAGCGCTCCGCTGCGCCCGCCGCGCTCGCCGCGTTGCATGCGCGCTTCTTCGAGCGCGCGAGCTGAACCGCGCGCCGCGACCGCCGCGGACGATCAGCTCCTGCGCGCGACTTGCATGGCGCTGGCCTGGTCGGAGCTCCACACCACGACTTCGCCCAGGTTCACGCGGCGGGGGCGCGTCACCACGAAGCGCACGATCTCGGCGATGTCCTGCGGCAGCAGGTGATCCACGCCCGCGTACACCTTCGCGGCGCGCTCGCTGTCGCCCTTGAAGCGCACGTCGCTGAAGTCCGTCTTCACCATGCCGGGGTCGACCGTCGCGACGCGCACTCCCTTGTCGAACAGGTCGTAGCGCAGGCTCTCGTACAGCGAGCGCAGCGCCGCCTTCGACGCGCAGTAGACGTTGCCGCCCGGATACGACTGGCGACCGGCCACGCTGCCGATCAGCACGACGTCGCCGCTGCGGCGGGTCGCCATGCCGGGCGTCGTCGCGCGCAGCACGTGCAGCACGCCGAGCACGTTGGTGTCGAGCATCTCCTTCCAGTCGGCGGGGTCGCCCTGCTGCAGCGGCTCGAGCCCGCGCGCCAGGCCGGCGTTCGCGATCACGATGTCGAGGGCGAGGCCGCTCAGCGCGGCTTCGACGGCGGCGAAGTCGCGCACGTCGAGCGCCAGCGCCTGCGCATTCGGCAGTTCACGCGCCACGCGCTCGAGTTCGGCCTTGCGGCGCGCCGCGAGCAGCACGCGTGCGCCGGACGCGGCCAGCGCGCGCGCGATCTGCTCGCCGATGCCCGACGACGCGCCGGTGACCAGCGCCAGCTTGCCGGAGAGCGCCTGGTCGGGCGCGAAGGGGGAGGGGTTCGAAGGAGAGGTCGAGGAGCTCATCGGCGCCGAGCATAGCTTCGACCGCTCGCTCCCAAGGCTTCGCGCTCGCGCCGCGCATCGGGCACACTCCGCAGCATGAACACGCTCGTTCGAGTCCTCGTGTGTGCGCTGCTCGGCGCCTGCGTCGCGCCCGCGCCGCAGCGCCCTGACGTGACGGTCCTGCACAACGCGCGCATCTACCTCGGCGCGCCGCACTGGCTCGCGGTGGAAGCGCTGGTCGTGCGCGACGGTCGCGTGGTCTCCGCCGGAGCCCTCGCGGAACTCGAGAGCGGACCGTGGAACATCGTCGAGCGCGTCGACCTCGGCGGCGGAGTGGCCGTGCCCGGGCTGCAGGATGCGCACGGTCACGTCGAAGGCCTCGGCGAGGCGCTCGAGAACGTCGATCTGCGCGGCGTGGCCAGCTTCGAGGAGTTGATCGCGCGCGTCGCGGCGCGAGCGCGAACCCTGGCGCCGGGCGAGTGGATCCGCGGTCGCGGCTGGGACCAGAACCTGTGGCCGACGAAGGAGTTCCCGCACCACGCAGCGCTGAGCGCGGCGACGCCCGAGCACCCCGTGTTGCTCGACCGCATCGACGGCCACGCGAGCCTCGCCAACGCGCTCGCCATGCGCGCCGCGCGGGTCGATCGCGCCTGGTCGAGTGAAACGGAGATCGCGGGCGGACGCGTGCTGCTGGACGGCGAGAAGCGGCCGACGGGAGTGTTCGTCGACACCGCTTGCGCGTTGCTCGAACGCGCCGCGCCCCGCAGCGACGCAGCCGTTCGCGAGCGTCGCTTGCTTGCGGCGCAGGAGCATCTGCTCGCTGCCGGTCTGACCTGCGTGCACGACATGGGCGTGTCGCCGGACACGGTGCGGATGCTCGAGCGACTGCGCGACGAGGGGCGCTTGAAGCTGCGCCTGGTCGAGTACTTGAGCGGAGGCGCCGGCATGACCGCCGCGGACTTGCAGGGCTTCCCGCTCGCGCCCGACGCGCTCGATCGGTTGAGCGTGCCGGGAGTCAAGCTGTACGCCGACGGCGCGCTCGGCTCGCGCGGCGCCGCGCTGCTCGAGCCGTACCACGACGAATCGACGCACAGCGGGCTGATGGTGACCGAACCGGCTGAGCTCCGGTCCGCCATCGATCTGTGCGCGAGCCTGGGCCTGCAGCCCGCGGTGCACGCCATCGGCGATCGCGCCAACCGCGTCGTGCTCGACAGCTTCGAGGCCGCCGAACGCCGCGTCGGCGGACTGCGCGAGCTGCGCCCGCGCGTCGAGCACGCGCAGATCGTCGCGCGCGAGGACTGGCCGCGCTTCGAAGCGCTGGGGGCGATCCCTTCGATGCAGCCGACGCACGCCACGAGCGACATGCCCTGGGCGCCGCGTCGTCTGGGCGAGCAACGCGTCGAGGGCGCCTACGCGTGGCGCCGACTCGCCGCCGAGCCTGCTCATCTGGCCTTCGGCAGCGACTTCCCCGTCGAACGCGCGAGTCCCCTCGAAGGCCTGTACGCGGCGATCACCTGCGCCGGACCGGACGGAGAGCCGCGCGAGGGTTTCCGCCCCGATCAACGCCTCAGCGCCCCAGACGCGCTGGCAGCATTCACCATCGGCGCCGCGCGCGCCGCGCATCAGGAGGACCGCCGAGGACGACTGCTGCCGGGCTACTTCGCCGATCTGACCGTGCTGGACGTCGATCCGCTCGAGTGCGAACCGGCGCGACTGCTCTCCGCGCGGGCCCTGCTCACCGTGATCAACGGCGAGCTCGTGTACCGCGCCGCACGCGCGCACTAATCTCTTCCGCCCCCGTGCGCGTCGACGCCGGCGCGAGAGTCCGCACCATGGTCAAGATCACCTTCACGTACACCGGCGAGCTTCGCTGCGAAGCCGTTCACACTCCCTCGCTCGTGCGCCTGGCCACGGACGCGCCCGTGGACAACCAGGGCCGCGGTGAGAGCTTCTCGCCGACCGATCTGGTGGCCACCGCGCTGGGCGCGTGCATGTTGACCACCATGGGCATCGTCGCGCAGCGCCACGGATGGGAATTGCGCGGCGCGAGCGCGGAGGTCGAGAAGGTCATGGTGAGCGAGCCGACGCGTCGCATCGGTGAACTGCGCGTCGTGCTGCGCATGCCCGCAGGTCTCGATGAACGGGCGCGGACCACGCTGGAGCGCGCTGCGCTGACCTGCCCCGTGCACAAGAGCCTTCACCCCGATGTGCGCCTGCCCGTGCGCATCGAGTGGGCGGGCGACGCGAGCTGAGCGCGCGCGCCTCGCACGAAGAGAGTGTGAAGCGCCGTTCACTCGTCAGATTTCAACTCAACCGCAACTCAACCGGCGCCGCGGGAGAGGTAGTGTCCTCTCGTTCGAAGGCCCGTTCCGCACGCACTGGAGTGGATCCAAGTCGCATGTTCCCGCTGCAATCCATCGCTCGTTCGTCTCTATTGCGCGCGGCCGCCGCGCTGCTCCTCGCTGCACCGCTGTGGGCCCTGGGCGCACCGGGTGAGGTCGACTTCGCCAAGCTCGCCGACGAGTACCTCGCGCGCCACCCGGTGGCGGGCAAGTCGGCCGACCAGATGACGATGAGCGATCTGGTGACGACGCACTTCGCTCCCGCGCGCGTCGGCGCCATCGACCTGCGCTTTCCGCGCAGCGCGCTGGGCGACAAGAACACGGTCGAGGACTTCCGCGACGTCGTTCAGGCGATCCTGCAGGTGCACGCGGCGTGGTTGGACGTCGTCGGCGCGAGCGGGCCCGAAGCCGACAAGGCGCGGACGGACCTCGCCGAGCTGCTCAAGTGGCTCAAGAGCGCCAAGCTCGCGCCGAACGCGGACAAGAGCGGCGACTTCCTGGTGTGCCTCACGGGCGGCGCCGAACGCGTCGAGCAGCTCGCGCGCGTGGCCGAGGGCTTCCGAACCGGATCTGCGCTCAGCCTCACGCCGCGCGGCTCCAAGTTGCAGGTGCTCGTCGTGTCTCCCGACCGCGCGGACTTCCTGCACCTCGCGGGAGTGATGGGCAAGCTCGAGCCGGACAGCCGCTCGATGAACTGGAACGACCAGCTCATGGGCTGGACCGAGTTCGGCTGGAACGAGCATCAAGTGGTGGCGCTGCAGTACCCGCCGGTGAAGCACGACCCGTCGAACCTCGACGACGGCATGAAGATGGACCTGCGCGAGCCGACCGGGCTGCACCAGCACGTCGCGCAGCGCTGCGCCGTTCAGCTCAGTTGGCACTGCTTCGACAAGCTGGTCGACCCCGCGCTCGAGATGGCGCTCGCGCAAGCGCTGGTCGTCGACATCTACCAGGAGAACAACACGCGCTCGGGCGGCGCGAGCCGCGGCAACACGACCGACGGCATGACCGCGTTCATCCCGGGCGGGAACTCGAACGGCGGAACCCTGCCGCCGACGAACGCGGACAGCGGCTGGCGCACCACGTTCGGCAAGGACTACTTCGTCAAGCCGCTGCGCGCGTCGCAGAAGCTCGGCGCGAAGCTGGTGGAGTCGAAGGAAGAGAAGCTGTTCGGCTTCCAATTGACCTCGGACAACACCTCCAAGCGCGTGGCCATGAAGGCGCCGTTCTTCGGGGCCGCAGCGGTCGGCAAGGAACTGCCTCCTCCGGAGTTCATGACCGACTACCAGGAGTTCTTCCGCGCCTACAAGACGGCCTTCGCGCACTGGCTGCGCGACAAGAGCGGCAAGACGGTCAAGGAGTCGCGCGAGCGCTTCGGCGTGCTGATGCGCAAGGTGGCCGAGGTCGGCAGCGCCGCGACGTTCGAAGAGCTCGTGAGCGAGGTGTACGGCGTTCCGCTCTCGTCGAAGGATCCCACCGCGACCAGCCTGGAGCGCTCGTTCCTCGAGTGGCTCGGCGGCAGCTCGAGCTAGCCGTCCTTCGAAGCCGTCCTTCGGCGAAGTCGATCCGCGAATTCACGCGGCGCGATTCCGCGCCAGCATGAGCCGACGCTGCATCGCGCGATCCTCAGCGAATCCCGCTGGATTCGCTTCGGGCTGCCCGTCTTGATTCGACACGGCCTGGTCGGCATCGCAGTCGAAGCAGTTCTTCGACTCGCAGCTAGCCCGCGCGTTGACCCACGCCCGCGGCGCCCGCATGCTCTTGGGCGCCGGGTCAGCCCGGTCTCGCGCGCTGCCCAGCTCCGCGGGTTCTCATCTCCAGGCTGCGATCCCGTTCGCCGACGCGCGCGTCGTTGCGGCGAACGTGGCGGGGGAACCCGGTGGAACTCCGGGACTGGCCCGCAACCGTGAGCCGCTGTGCGGCGAGTCGGAATGCCCGCTGCGATCGCGGCGTCCTTCGGTCGCAAGGTCTTCGTTGTCGGTTCTCACTTCTCCTTCGTCGCGCCGCAGCGCCCTCGTTCTCGCGCTGGCCTGCTGCGCCGCCGCAGTGTTCGCTGCGTGCGACCGCTCCTCCGCGCCAAGCGGCGTCGAGTCGCGAGCCTCCGACCGCGCCACGTCCGCGCTGCGCGTGTTGCCCGCCAGCGCGAGCGCCGTGGACTTCGCCGCGGCGCTGCTCGAGCCGGAGGAGATCGCTGCGCTGCCGGACCAGGCGCTCGAGTACTCGCAGCTCCACGAGCTGCCCGCGCGCTTCGCGAGCACTCCGCGCTTCGACGTGTACCTGGCGGAGCCCGTGCTCGCGCTGGGGCCGACGCTCGTGCTCGCGGATCCCTATCAGGCGCCGGAGACCAGCGCGCGCCTGCGGCAAGCCGGTGTCGAGGTGCTCACGCTGCCGGTGATCGCGAGCTGGAGCGACGCACGCGCGGCGCTCTCGATGCTCGGTGATCGACTGGGGCGAACCGCGCGTGCGGAGGAGCTCATCGCCTCGCTCGACGCGCGTGTCGAGCGACTGCGCGCGCGCTCCGCCGGCGCCCCGCGCTTGCGAGCGCTGGTCTACTCGAACTTCGGCGGCGTGGGATCGAGCGCCGGCGCGAACACCACTCTCGACGACGTGCTGCAGTTGGCCGGGCTCGAGAACCTGGCGACGAGCGCCGGCCGCGTCGGGCACTTCGAACTCGGCTTCGAAGGCCTGATCGCCCTCGATCCCGACCTGATCATCGTCAGCGCTCCGCTGCGCGCGGCGCCGAGCGCGCAGGGCGACCTGGGCGGCGCCGCCGAGCGCGTGCTGCTCAGCGCCCATGCGCTCGCGACGCTGCGCGCCATCCGCGAGCGCCGCATCGTCGCGCTGCCGGCCTGGCTCTTCGCAACGGGTTCGCAGGAGCTCGTGCAGGCCGCCGAGGCGCTGCGCGACGCCGTCGACGAGCTTCAGGCGCGCGGCACGGCGGGCGGAGCGAAGTGAGTTCGCCGACACAGTTGCGACGGGCGTGGCTGTGGGGAGCGGCGCTGTGCGCTGCGCTCCTGCTGCTGCTTGCGCGCTCTGCCGCGCTCGGGCCGGCCGGATTGCGCGGCGCGGAGCTGGCGCGCGGCATGCTCGCAATCTTCGGCATCGGCGAACCGCTCGAAGCGCATCGCCAGGCGATCGTCGAGCTGCGCCTGTGGCGCGGGCTGTGCGCGAGCGGCGTCGGCGCGGCCCTGGCGCTCTCGGGCGCGATGGTGCAGGGCATGTTCCGCAATCCGCTGGCGTCGCCGTCGTTGATCGGCGTCACCGGCGGCGCGAGCCTCGGCGCGGCGCTCGGATTCCTGCTCGTCGGCGGCGCCGCTCCCGCGCTGGGCGCGAGCTTCGCGAAGCTCGGCCCGTTCCTCGTGCCCGTGTTCGCCTTCGTCGGCGCCGCGGCCACGACGGCGGTGGTCGCATCGGTCGCCGCGATCCACGGTCGCGCTTCGGTGACGTCGCTGCTGCTGGTGGGCATCGCGGTCAACCTCTGCGTGGCCGGACTGTTCGCGGCGATCCAGTACCTCACGCTCGCGGAGTGGGAGGTCAGCAAGGCGATCCTCGCCTGGACCTTCGGAGCGCTCGACGACCGCTCGGGCGCGCACGTGGCGACGGTGTGGATCGGACTCGTGCTGTCCGCTCTCGCCTGTCCCTTCCTCGCGCGCGAGCTCGACCTGTTCCGCAGCGGCGAAGAGGACGCCGCCGCGCTGGGCGTCGACACGGTGCGCGTGAAGTGGCTCGCGCTCGTCGCGTCCTCGCTGGCCGCATCGGCTGCGGTCGCCGCCGCCGGACAGATCGGCTTCGTGGGCCTGGTCGTTCCGCACCTGCTCAGGCTTCTCGGCGCGGGCAGCTATCGAGTGCTGTTGTGGCTTTCGCTGCCGGCAGGCGCGGTGTTCCTGCTCGGCGCAGACGTGCTCCAGCGCACGCTGCTCGGCGACGGCGTGCTGCAGCCGGGAGTGATGATGTCGCTCGTGGGCGGGCCGTTCTTCTTGTTCCTGCTGTTGCGCCAGCGACGGGACATCGCGACATGGTGAGCCAATCCGCGACGCGTCTGGAGTGCAGCGAACTGCTCGTCGACTACGGCGCCGGGCCGCGCGCGCTCGAGGGCGTGTCGCTCTCCCTGCGCGCGGGCGAGCTGTGCTCGGTCCTCGGACCCAACGGATCCGGCAAGAGCACTCTGCTGCGCTGCATGGCCGGTCTGCTGCGCGCCAACTCCGGCGCGGTGAGCGTCGACGGCGAGCCGCTCTCGAAGCTGAGTCCCCGCCAGCGCGCGCTGCGCATCGCGTACGTGCCGCAGTACCTGCCGGCGGTGCCCGACGTGCGCGTCGACGACTTCGTGCTCGGCGGTCGCTACGCGCACATCGAACGCTGGCGCGGACCGCGCGTGGAGGATCGGCGCGCCGTCGAGCAGGCGCTCGAGCAGTGCGACGTCGGCGGATTGCGGGAGCGCTCTCTCGCGGGGATCTCCGGTGGCCAGCGTCAACGCGTGCTCATCGCGCGCGCAGCCGCGCAGTCGGCCCCGATCCTGGTGGTCGACGAGCCGACGGCCTCGCTCGATCCCGCGCACCAGGTCGCCGTTTTCCGACTGCTCTCCGAGCTGCGCAGCGCCGGTCGCGCCGTCGTGGTCGCCACGCACGAACTCGGCCTCGCCAGCCGCGTGTCGACGTCCATGCTCGTGCTGCTCGCCGGTCGAGTCCACGCGCGCGGAGCTCCGCTCGAAGTGCTCACGCCGTCGATCCTGCGCGAGGTCTACGGCCCGGACCTGCACATCGAGTCGCGGGACGGCGGAGTGATCGTCGCGCCGTGGGCGCGCAGCTAGTTCTCGCCGTGGGCGCGCAGCTAGTTCTCGCCGTGGGCGCGCAGCTAGTTCGCGCCTTGGGCGCGCGGGTGAGTCGCGCTTTCGTCGCGCAGCGGATCAGCGCCGTCCGCGCGCCGTCACTCGAACGCCAGCACCCAGTCCGCCAACACGAGCCGCTCGCTCTCGCTCGCCACGATCGGCGCCATCGGCGCCGGGAAGCGTTTGGCGAGCGCGGCCAGGCGCTCGTCGCCCTTGGTGCGGCCCATGGGGTCGGCGAAGAAGCGCGCCAACTCCTCGCGCTTCCAGCTCTGCCCCAGACCACGCAGCGGCGGCCCCATGAACGTGCCTTCGCCGCGGGCCCCGTGGCAGGCCACGCAGCCCTTCTCGGCGAACAGGCGCGCGCCCGGTGAGGACTTGCCGCTCGCGCCGTCGTCGCCGCAGCTCGATGCTGCGAACACGAGGGCCATGGCGAGGGTCGAGAGGAGCGCGGGGCAGAGTTCGGCCGAGTACTTCACGCGAGCTAGGTTAGCGACTGAGGAGGCGGCGCCGGTGTGGCTGGCAGCGCGGGCGCGTCGATAACCTCGGGTCCATGTCGGCGCCCCAATCCCCCGGCCGCAGCACAGCGCTGGCTTCGTTTGCTTGCGTGGCCGTGGCCGCTGCGAACGCGGCCTTCGAAGGCGCACGGAATGCTCGCGCGCGCGTCGCGGCGCACGGCTACGACCGGCTCGGCTTCGACGTCGGCGCGAACAAGCTGTGGCGCGACGCGCTCGACGATGAATGGCTGCGCGCAGCGTGGCATGCGCTCGCTTGCGTCGCGGCGTTGCTCGTGGCGCGCGCGCTGCTGCGCTGGACCGAGCGCGGGTCGGCGGCGCGCTGCGGCTGGTCGACTTGCGCCGCCGCGCTCGGCGCAGTGGCGTTCCTCGGCGCCCTGCAGGCCGACAAGGGCTGGCTGGGAGCGCGCGATTGGGCGGTGGCGCTCGCGAGCATCGCGCCCGTCGCGTGGCTCGCGCGCGCGCGACGCGCGGCGAACGCTCCGGACGACCTGCTCTCGCACACCTCCGTGCTCGCCGTCGCCGCGGCGTGGCCGATCGCGTTGTGGTCCGCGCGCACTCTCGCGTGGCGACCGGACGAACTCGACGCATGGCTGCGCGTCGCGCTGACCCTCGCGGCGGCGCTGCTCGGCCGAGTCACGCTCGTGTCGGCCGCTCGATCCTCGCGTGTGCGTGTCGTCGCGACGACGATCCTCGCGCTGACGCTCGTCGCTCCGTTCGCGCTGCGCATCGCCCTCGAGCGCGCGCCGCGCACGACGCAACGCGAAGCGCCGCTCAACCTGCTCGTGATCGGCCTCGACACGTTGCGCGCGGACGCGACCTCGATCGCCGGCGCCGGGCCCGCGGGGCGCGACACGACGCCGCGCTTGCGCGAGTTCGGCGCGCGCAGCCTGGTGTTCGAGAACGCGGTCAGCCAGGCGCCGTGGACGCTTCCTGCGTTCGCCTCGATCTTCACCGGGCAGTACCCGCTCGAGCACGGCGCGCACCGCATCACTTCGCGACTCGACCGGCGCGCGACGACGCTGGCCGAGGTCCTGCGCGAAGAGGGCTACTTCACCGCCGCGGTCACCAGTCACGTCTACCTCGACGCGGGGCACGGCCTCGAGCAAGGCTTCGAGTCGTTCGACTGCTCGAACGCGCTGGGCCACAAGGCCGTGACCTCGACGGCCGTGACGGATCGCTCGATCGAGGCGCTCCAGGCGCGCGGCGAGCGGCCGTTCTTCCTGTTCGCGCACTACTTCGACCCGCACTACGAGTACGTCGATCACCCCGAGCGCGCCTGGGCCGACGGCTACCAGGGTTGGCTGCGCGAGCAGAACGACTTCGAGAACCTGCTCAAGCTGCGTCACCTGGTGGAGGCGCCGGACATCGAATGGCTGAGCGCGCTCTACCACGAGGAGATCGCGCACACCGACGCGCAGGTCGGTCGTCTGCTCGACTGGTTGCGCGCCGCTGGCCTCGAGGAGAGCACGCTGATCGTCGTGGTCGCCGACCACGGCGAGGAGTTCGCCGAACGCGGCAACTTCGGGCACACCATCAGCCTGTTCGAGGAGCAACTCGCAGTGCCGCTGATCGTGCGCGCGCCGGACGAGCCGACCGGACGCGTCCGGACGGTTGTGGAAACACGCGCGATCTTCGACACGGTCCTGGCGCGACTGCGGAGCTCGTTCCCGGGCGCGCGCGCGGAGGCGGACCTGGTCGCGCTGGCGCGGCGTGAGCGGGAGGGCGGGCCGCTCGAGGGCGCGCGGGCCTACTCGTCGGTGTGGCTGGACGACTCGAAGCTCTCGTGGGGCAAACGCGTGCGCGCCGCGAGCCTCCGCGAGGGGCGCTGGAAGCTCATCGACGACGTCACTCGCGGCCGGCGCGCCCTGTTCGATCTGGACAGCGACCCGCTCGAGCGGCGCAATGTGCTCGAGGACCAGCCCGATGTCGCCCGACGCCTCGAGGCGCTGCTCGAACCATGGATCAAAGCACAGACGCAACTCACCCGTCCCTCTCCGCGCGCGAAGATCGACCCGTCGGTGGAGAGCTCACTGAAGGCCCTGGGCTACATGTGAGTTCCGCGGGTCCGCGGCTTACGCGCGGCGAGTTCCTCGCGGCGTTCACGGGAGTGTTCGCGCTGGCCGGCGGCGCCGCGGCGAGTCCGCAGGCGGGCGGGCAGGGTCAGAGCGAGGACGTGACGGAGAAGCTGCGCTTCCCCCGCGCGATCGTCTTGGTGCGCCACGCCGAGAAGGCTGCCGAAGGCGGCACGGATCCGGCGCTGTCGCCGGTGGGCGTTCAGCGCGCCGAACGACTGGCGCAGATGCTCGCCGCCAGCGGAGTGACGCACCTGTTCGCCACCGAGTTCATCCGGACGCGCACCACGCTCGAGCCGCTCGCCAAACTCGCGCAGCGCCCCGTCAGCGAAGTCTCCGCGCGCGATCCCAAGGCGCTGCTCAGCGCGCTCGAATCGCTGCCGCGCGGCGCGCTCGCGGTCGTGGCCGGTCACTCCAACACGGTCCCCGCGCTGGTCGAACGCCTGAGCGGCGGACGCGCCAAGCCGACCCTCGACGAGAGCGAGTACGACCGGCTGTTCCTGGTCGTGCAGTGGGGAACCGAGCGCGGCGAGCAGCTCGCGTTGGAGCTGCGCTACTAGCGCGGCGGATAGTGTCCCGTCGCGTCACCCCGGCCACCTCGATCCCCCTGGCATGACTCAGCGCACCGTGTCCGTCGTCGTCGCCTCCGGCGCCGGCGGCGAGTTCCTCTTCCGCTGTCTGGCTTCGCTCGCGCCGCAGGTGCGCGAGTGCGGCGCGGAGTTGATCGTGGTCGACCGCATGGGGGACAGCACGCGCCAGCGCATCGCGCGCGAGCACCCGAGCGTGCGCGTGATCGCTGCGCCCGCGACTCCGCGAGCCAGCGTGCCGCAACTGCGGCGCATGGGCGTCGAAGCGGCGACAGGCTCGGTCGTGGCGATTCTCGAAGAGCACTGCACCGCGCCCGCGGGCTGGCTCGCGGCCGCCGCGCGCGAGTTCACGGACTCGGACGCCGCGCTGGGCGGGCCGATCCTCGACGCGGGTTATTCGCGGCTGCGCGACTGGTGCGTGTACTTCAGCGAGTACCACAACTACTTGCCGCCCTGGGGCGACGTGGAGCGCTACGCGCTCAACGGCGCGAACATCGTGTACGACCGCGCGAAGCTGATGCGCCACCGCGCCGTGCTCGACAGCGGTTACTGGGAAGTCGTGCTCCATCCGCTGCTCGCGCGCGACGGACGCTTCCGCGCGCTCGACGCGCTGGGCGCGCACCACACCGGTCCGTTCGACTACGGCTACTACCTGGGGCAGCGCTACCTGCTCTCGCGCGTGTGGGGCGGAACGCAGAAGGACCTGGTCTCACCGCTCAAGCGTTTGGCGCACCTCGTGCTCGGCCCGGTGTTCCCGCTGTTCCTGTTCGCGCGCGTCACCTCGCGCGTGCTCCAGCGCAAGCAGTACCTCGGTCGCTACCTGTGCGCGCTGCCGCTCTTGATCCCGGCCTGGTTCTGCTACTCCTTCGGCGAATGGCTGGGCTACCTCGTGGGCCCGGGGCGCGCGCTCGAGGAAGTGGAGTAGGCGCGCGGTGAAGCTCTCCGTCGTGGTCGGACTGATCTCGGGCAAACGCGCGGACCTCGAGCGCTGCCTCGCCGCGCTGCACGCCCAGACCCTGCAGCTCGAGCTCGAAGTCATCGTGCCGTACGACGATCCGTGCCGGGACGTCGCGACTCTGGCGGAGCGCTTTCCCAAGGTGCGCTTCGTGCGCGCCGAAGGCCTCGACACCGCGGCGGCGCGCGCCGGCGCCAGTCGCGAGCACCACGACACGCTGCGCACGATCGGGATCCGCGCTGCGACGGGCGAGCTGATCGCGCTCACCGAGGATCACGCTCACACCGCGCCGACCTGGTGCGCCGAGATGGCGGCGGCGCTCGAGCGACACCCCAAGGCGGCGGCCGTCGGCGGAGCGGTGGAGTGCGACAGCGAGCGCCTGCTCAACTGGGCGGTGTGGTTCTGCGACTTCGGGCGCTATCAGAATCCGCTGCCCGAGGGCCCGAGCGAGTTCGTCAGCGACAGCAACGTCGCGTACCGGCGCGCGGCGCTCGAACGCGTCGAGAGCGTGTGGCGCGACGACTATCACGAGACCGCGGTGCACTGGGCGATGGTCGAAGCGGGCTTCGAGCTGTGCACCACGCCGCGCGTCGTCGTGTGGCAGGCGCGCAGCGGCCTCGCGCTCGGCGCCGCTCTGCGCGAGCGCTTCGTGTGGGCGCGTTCGTTCGCGGGCACGCGCGCGCGCATGGCGGGCTCGCCCAAGCGATGGATCTGGGCCGTCGCTTCGCCGCTGCTGCCGCTGCTCATGACCTGGCGCCTGGCGCGCACGGCCTTCGCACGCGGCGCGCACCGCGGACGCTTCCTCGCCGCGCTGCCGCTGATCGCGCTGCTGCAGGTGTTCTGGGGCGTGGGTGAGTTCGTCGGCTACGTCACCGCGGATCCGGGCTGAGCGTTCGAGCTCAGACGCGGAGCGCGGGCAGCGATCCGCGCCGCCACACGATCGCACCGCTCGCCCAGAGCACCAGTCCGTACGCCACCGCGCCGAGCGGCACGGCGAGCAGCACCTGATCCACGCCGCTGAAGATCAGCACGAGCGCCATCGCCGCTCCCGCGAGCACGGGCCGCAACAGTCGTCGCGCCGCGAGCAGCGTGAAGCCGTCGCGCCGCACGAAGGCCGCCGCCAGCGCCGCGCGCAGCACTTCGGTCGCGAGCGTCGTGCAGGCGGCGCCGACCATGCCCCAGGTCGGGATCACGAGCAGGTTGGCGACCAGATTGAAGACCACCGCGATGGCGGTCATGCGCAGGACGGCGTGCTCGCGGCCCGACACGATCATCGCGACCATCGACACGTCCTTGTAGAGCATGAACGGCGTCGAGGCGATCAGGATCGCGAGCGGCGTCGCGGACGAGCGGTACTCGGCGCCGAACACCAGCTCGATCACTCCGCGCGCCACCAGTCCGCCGCCGATCGCGATCGGAATCCCGATCGCGCAGCACTGCGCCAGCGAGGTCTGGTACAGCGCGTGGCGCTCTCCGTTCTCGCGCGAGGCTTGCGTGAGCGCGGGCAGCAGGCTGTGGCTGTAGGCCCACGCGAGGTTGATCAGGAAGCTGATGAGCTGGTACGAGGCCGAGTACCAGCCGACGGTCGAGTTGCCGCGGAAGTACTTCAGGACCAACAGGTCGCAGTTGTAGATCAGCAGGCCGAGCAGGATGTTGAGCACGAGCGGGAACGAGCGCGTCAGCAGCGGACGCGCGGCGCTCCAGTCCAGCTCGAGCGGCATGCGGTGACCGAGTCGCGCGAGCCACATGAGCATCAGCAGCACCGAGGTCACGTCGCCGAGCGCCTGCGCCCACGGAACCCAGATCACGTCGTGGCGCTCGCGCACGAGCGCGAACACGAGGGCGGCGTAGAGGAACTCGCCCGCGGTGCGAGACCAGGCCACCGGCGCCGTGCGCGAGAGCCCGACGAGCACGAACTTCGGGTTGGGGCCGTGGCCGAACAGCGTCGCCGCGTACAGCGCGATCACAGCGGCTTCGAGCGGCGGGAAGAACGCCAGCGCGACCGCGCTCAACAGTCCGAACAGGCCCGCGGCGACCAGCGTTCGGAACACCAGCAGCGACGGCGCGAGCGTGCGCGCGCGCGTGGGGTCGGCGGCCACTTCGCGAATGCCGGTCAGGTCGACGCCGCAGGCCGCGAGGTGCGTGAAGTACAGCACCACCGCCTGCCCGAAGGTCATCACGCCGAACATCTCCGCGCCCAGGTGGCGCGCGACGAACACGCCCGCGAGGAACGCCACGATGCGCGCGATGGCGTCGCCCGAGGCGAGCGTGGCGAAGTGGCGGGCCACGGTCGCGAGCTTGGAGGGCGCGGGGACGGACACGGGAGCGGAGCGGGGACCGGAGCGCTGTTCGGCCGCGATGGGGGCGGAACTCTACTGGACGGGCGCGCGCGATGTGGAAGGGCTTTCCGCAGCTTCGCCGTCGACGCCGGCGCGCGACGGATTCGCGCCTCGCGCAGCGAGACGAGGCGCGCGCTCCGACGCTAGCCTCGTGCTGGGGGACGCGCATCCCCGAGCATGACGACTTCCACCAAAGACGCGGCCGACGAGACCGAGCCGGACGTGCGCCGCTGGATCGTCGCGGCGTTCGTGGTGGGGCTGGTGCTGCGCGCCTGGGAGGCCGTCACTTCGAGCCTGTGGCTCGACGAGCTGCACACGCTCAGCCATGCCTCGCAGCCCTCGTTCGCGGCGCTCGTCGAGCGCGTCGAGCTCGAGCGCGTTCACGTTCCGCTGTTCTTCGCGCTCGTGCAGCGCTTCGGCGCGTGGGAGCAGGGCGAGACGCTGCGTTGGATCCCGATCGTCGCGAGCTTGGCGACGCTCGTTCCGCTGTGCGCGCTGGTGCGCGAAGCGCTCGGCGGCTCGCGGGCCGTCGCGCTCGCCGCCTGGTTGTTCGCCTGCCTGCCGCACCTGGTGCACTGGGGCGCCGAGCTGCGGCCCTACTCCGCCTGGGGCCTGTTCTCCGCGGGCGCGGCGTGGGCGGCGTTCAGTCAACTCGGTCCTCTCTCGCTGCGCACGGCGGTGTTCTTCGTCTGCGCGCTGGCCGGCATCTGGACGCACCGGCTGATGGCGGTGAGCGTGTTCTCGATCGGCGTCGCGCGCCTGTTCGTGCGCAGCCCGCAGATGGTTCCGCTCTGGCGCCTGATCGTCGCTGGCGTGCTCGCGTTCGCGCCGATGGGGCTGTGGGCCGTGCGCTTCGCTCAGCGGGCGACCACGGACCGACTCGAGTACCAGGAGCAGATCGGAGGCTTCCGTCTGCGGAGCGCGTTGCTCGCTGAGTTCGCCGCGTTGCCGCTGCGCCTGTTCGCACCGTTCATGGGCGCGCTCGGCGGCGTGTGGGCCGCGCTGGTCAAGGTCGGCGCGGCGCTGGTTGGCCTGGGCGCCTGGGGCGCGCTGCTCCGCGAGCTTGCGTTCGTGCGCGGCCGCTTCGCGAACCCGACGCTGCGCGCGCTTGCGATCTACGCCGCGACGAACTTCGTCGTCGTCGTGGCGCTCGCGTGGTGGACCTGGGATCGACTGCCGCTCCAGTACTTCACACCGATCGTCTGGCTGCTGCCGCTGTTCGTTGCGGCGCTGATCAACTTCCAGCGTCCGGGCGCTCGCGCCACCGTGGCGCTGATCTGCGCGGGCGCGCTGAGCATGGGAGTCGGGCAAGCCGGAGGCCGGGCGCTCGAGGACATGCGCGGCGCCGTCGCGCAGGCGCGCGAGCTCGGCGCGTCGCTCGAGCGGCCGATCTACAGCGCGGTGCTCTCGCAGCCGTCGCTGTTCGAACACGTGCTCCCGTACCGCGCGTACGGACGCGAACTCGACTTCCGCGAGCCCGATGCGCTGCCCCAGCCGTCCGAGGCGGACTTCGCGCGCCCGCTCGTCGTGTTGCGGCGCGGACAGATCCCGCTGAACGATCCCTCGTTCCAACCGGTGCTCGCCGGGCGACGCATCGTCGATGAGCGGCGCGTCGACGCTTACCTCACGCTGTTCGTGCTCACGCCGCAGGAGCGTTGAGCGCGCGCGGAGCTGTGCGCGCCTGCGTTGCTGGCGCTAACCGCCCGCGATGCGTTCTTCCGCGCGCGAAACGGAAGCGTTGTAGACCAGCGCCATCACCTGGCCGAGGACCCAGCCGACGGCGAAGGCCCACAGGGCGCCGAAGGCCGCTCCGCTCCAGGTGACGCTGAAGCCCGGCAGGTACAGCGCGAGTCGCCCGAGCAACGGCCCGACTTCCTCGCCGCCGCGAATCACGAGCGCCGCGGTGGTTCCGCCGAGAGCGATCGCGAGCAATCCGCCGAAGGTCCGGCTCCAGGTGCGGCCGTTCAGGCGCACGTGCTTGTTCCGCTCGCTGCTGCGCTCGGCGGCGGTCAGCGGCTGGCGCGGCGCGAGCAGGCGTCCGAGCGCGTAGCCGATGACGAAGCCGTACACGAGGCCGATCAGCCCGCCGCCCCAGCTCACGCTGTAGCCCGGCAACACCTGGCTCAAGCGCCCCAGGTGCGCGCCGGCCTGCGCTCCATCCTTGGCGACGAGCCAGAACGTCGCGCCGCACAGGCTCAGTCCGAGCACCAGGCCCGTCGCGATGCCCCAGGCGCGCGCGTTCGCGCGTTCGAGCGTCGTGTGCAGCGCTTGGGCGTCGGCCATGGCGTTCAGATGTGGTCGAGGAAGCCGCGCGTCTGTTCGAGTTCGGCGCGCGCGCGGAACACGATCGCGGTGGCGGCGAGGACGAGGTTGCGCACGAAGGCGAAGGTCCAGCCCAGCACGAAGCCGAGCCAGAACGCCCACAGCGCGCCCCACGCGGCGCCGCCCCAGCTCACCGAGTAGCCCACGAAGTACTGCTCGAGCAGCACCAGCGGGTAGGGCTCGTCGGGCGAGCGCAACAGGTGCACGACCGTCGCCGTGAGCACCACGAGCGCGAGCGCCGCGCCGACCGCCAACCCCAGGCAGCGCTTGTGCAGCGGCGCGAAGGCCAGTTCGAGCTCGGGCTCGAGTTCGCTCTCGACGCTGCTCGCGGGGGTGGGGTTGGACATGGGTGTCGGGGGGGCCGCGGGCAGGGTCGCGCCGGCGAGCGCATCTTAGTTCGGCGCGCGCGGCGCTTTCCATGCGCTCAGGCGGCGTGCGACCCGACCTGCGCGGACCAAAGCTGGCTCGCGCGGGGTCGTTCAGCGGCCGAGCGCCCGTTTGAGCGCCCGCGCGCGGCGTCGCAGGGCGAGGCGCAGGCGGAAGGCGGGCGAGCCGAAGGATTCGAGTCCGCGCGACCCGCGGAAGTAGTACGCGTCCAGCCGCGGAAGTCGGTGCGGCGCGTCGGACGGTCCGAGCGGGGCGAATTCGGTCGAGCAGGCCCAGCGGTAGCAGCTCGCGACCGCGCGTTCGACGCGCGCGTCCAAGTCGCCGTACGGGTAGCAGAACACCGTGCTTCGAACGCCCAGGCGCTCGCGCAGGTCCTCCCGGGCGCCTTCGACCTCGTCGCTGAGCTGCGCGGCGTCGACGCGCGTGAGCCACGCGTGCGTGCGGCTGTGCGCGGCGATCGAGAGGCCCTGCTCGTGCAGGCGTCCGAGCGCGTCCCAGTCCATCAGCGGCAGCGTCGGAATCCCCGGCTCATCGCGGCCCTCCCAGCGGTTGTCGCCGCCCACGCGCCGCGTCGGCACGAACAGCGTCGCCGCCAGGCCGCGCTCGCGCAGCGCGGGCCAGGCGAGCTGCTCGAAGTTCACGAAGCCGTCGTCGAAGGTCAGCGCGACTGCGTCCTGCGCGTCGGGGCTCGCGAGCAACTCCTCGAGCGGGAGCACGCGCACGCGCGAGCTGGCGAGGAACTCGACGTGTCGCGCGAACGACGCCGCGTCGATCGAGATGGGCGAGCCCGAGGGATCGATCGAGTGGTAGGTGAGGATCGCGCGCATCGTCGAGGGCTGCTCTTCAGTCTAGGCGCGCAGCGCGCGGCCCTTGCGAGCGGCGGCGCGCTCGACGATCTCGAGGTAGCGCGGGACCACGGCGCTCTCGGTGTAGCGCTCGACGAAGGCGGCGTGGCCGTTGCGCCCGAGTTGTTCGGCGCGCGCCGGGTCGGAGAGCACGCGCCGCATCGCCGCGAGCAGCTCCTCGCGCGACGAGAACAACTCGCCCGCGCGCGCGGACTCGACGATCTCGGGGAACGGACCGAGGCGGCGCGCGATCACCGGCGCGCCTTGGCGGAAGGCCTCGATCAGGATGATGCCGAAGGTCTCGAAGCAGATCGAAGGGACCACCAGCGCGGCGCAGCCCGCGTAGGCGCGGGCCAGGTCCTCGTTCGAGAGCCTTCCGAGGAAGCGCACGTTGTCGAGGCCCTGCGCGAGTCCCTTCAAGCGCTCCAGGTCGTCGCCCGAGCCCGCGACGCGCAGCTCGGCCTGGGGCAGCTCGTTCATCAGCGGGATCACGTCGTCGAGGCCCTTGATGCGCTCGATGCGGCCGACGAACAGGAAGTACGGGCGCTGCGAAGCGTCGAGCGCGCGCGCAGGCGCGGTCTTGCTCGTCGGATCGGGCAGGAAGTAGGGCAGCACCTCCATCTCGAACGGGAAGCCGAACTCGCGGTGCTTCGCGCGGCTGAACTCGCTCATGGCGATGAAGGCGTCGATCGAGCGCCCGTGTCGTTCGAGCAGATCCGTCGAGCGCCACAGTTGCGGCGGGCGCTTGAAGTTCAATTGGCAGCGCAGGCACTCGCGCGCGTCGCACAGCTCGCGGTTGTGGCGCCACAGCACGTGGCTCGGACACACGAGCCAGTGCTCGTGCGCCATCTGCAGCTTCACCGCAGAGCCATAGCTCCACACGGCGGGGCCGCCGACGAGCGACACGTTGTGGAAGTTCACGACGTCGAAGCGCTCGGACTCGAGCAGCTCCTTCAACGCTCCGCGTTGGAACACGGGCCGGCCGAGCTGCTGCGTGAGCAGCATCGAGAGCGTGGGCTGCGAACTCGTCAGGCGCACGATCTCGATGCCGGGCTCTGGCGGCGGCAGTTCCGGTTCGCGCTTGGCGAGCAAACGAAACGCGTCGGTGTCGACCACGACCGTCTGCGGATGGCCGCGGCGCGCCAGCGCGCGCACCAGGCGCTCGATGCCGATGCCGTCGCCGCCGAAGTTGTGCGGCGGGTAGAACGTCGTGACGTGGCAGAAGCGCAGGCTCATCGCGCGGCGCGCTCCAGCGAGTCGAGGGCGGCGCGGGCGGCCCGCTGCCAGTTGAGCCGCTTGACGCACGCCAGCGCGGCGGCGGACATGCGTTCGCGCGTCGCAGAGTCGTCGAGCAACGTTCGCATCGCGCTCTCGAGCTGTCCGACGTCGCCGGGACGCACGAACAGGCCGCCGCCTTCGAGCAGCTCGGGCAGCGGGCTCTCGAGCGTCGCGATCACCGGCGCGCCGCACGCTGCGGCTTCCACCGCGGGCAGGCCGAATCCTTCGCACTCCGACGGCAGCAGCAGCGCCGTCGCGCCGCTGTGCAAGTGGCGCAGCTCCTCGTCGGCGACGAAGCCGGTCCACTTCACTCGAGGCTCGAGGCCGAGCTCGGCGATCGTGCGGCGGATGCCGGCCTGATCGCCGTGGAACACGTCCTTGTCGATGGAGCCGACGAGTGCGAGCTGAGGCGGCTGCGCGCGGTCCTTCGAGACCGCTGCGAGCGCTCGCACGATGGTGTCGACGTGCTTGTGCGGGTTGAAGCCGCCGACGTAGGTGAACCACGGCGCGCTCGGATCGATCCCGAACTTGCGCGCGACGCGCTCGACGTCGCTGCGGCTCGCGCTGGGCTCGTACGCGGCGGCGGGCGCTTCGACAGCGACGTCGATGCGTTCCTTCGGAGTCCGCAAGACGCGCTCGATGTCGCGCGCGGAGTAATCGGACACGGTGAGCACGCGCGTCGCTTGCCAAAGCGCGAGCTTGACCTTCGCACTCCAGAACATCCGCGCGCGTTTGGAGGGCAGCGTGAGCTCGGGGAAGCGCTCCGCGATGCAGTCGTGGATGCACACCACCGCGCGCAGGCCCGGCGGCAGCGGGAAGAACGTGTAGACCGAGGGCGAGAAGAACACGTCGAGCCGCTCGCGGCGCACGGCGGCGGTCAGACGCAGCATGTCGAACGGCGAGCGCGCGCTGTCCGCTGATGCCGCAGCGGTGGGGGAGACGCCTTGCGCGACGGTGACGAGCCGCACGTTGCTCGCGCGAAGCTCGAACACGCGCGCGGCGGCTTCGTCGGCGAAGAACACGAACTCGTGGCTCGGCGCCGCCGCGACCATCGCCGCGCAGATCTCGCGCGTGAAGCGGCCGTAGCCGCGGATGTTCGCCCAGCAGGTCGCGTCGACGCCGATGCGCATGGCGTTACTGGCGCGCGCGCGGCCAGGCGACGACGCGCAGGCTGTGAAGTCGCAGCTTGCCGGCGCGCGCGGGTTGCGCGGCGAACACGACTCCGTCGTAGCGGCCCGGCGCGAGCGACAGCGCGGCGAGGCGGTACTCCGCGGGGGCGGACGCGAGCGGCAGGTCGAGGCGCGGAGTCTGTGGCGCGTCGGCGTCGCCGTTCGCGGTCGCGCTCAAGCTCGCGTGCGCGAGCGATTCGGCGGCGAACTCGGCGATCAGCGCGTACTCGCGCCCCTCGTCGCCGAGGTCCCAGTCGAAGCGGCGGCCTATGCGCCCCGAGGCGCCCTTGATCGTCGCGACGAGGTCGCGCTTGCGCTTGACCAGGCGATCGACGCCGCCCTCCAGCGTCCATCCGTCGCGCGGATCGACGAAGTCCTCGGCGAAGCGCACTTCGTAGAGCGGAGCGAGCGGAGTGTGGAGCTCGAGCTGCTCGAGCGGGCCGGGCGCGGCGTCGGTCAGCTCGCAGCCGAGCAGCGCGTCGAGCCAGCGCAAGTCGCCCTCGGGCGCGCGCAACTCGCCCGCGAGCAGCGAACGCGCCAGGGTGTGCTTGGCGTCGTCCTCGGCGAGGTAAGCGGCGCGCTCGCCGGCGATCGTGCTCAGCGCGAACGTCGGCCAGCCCGCCTCGCCGTAGCGCCAGTTCTTCTTGTTCGCGTGGACGCCCGTCGGGCCGCCGTCGACGCGCGTGCGCACGATCCAGGGCTCGGAGCGGTCCTTGATCTCCAGACCCTTGTTGCAGCGCAGGATCGTGTTGTTCAGCACGATCGGGCGGCTCTCCTCGCCGACCGAGATGCCCTTGTCGCCCGAGTCGACGATCGTGTTGCTCACCACGCGCGGCCAGCACGTCATCAGGTCCAGGCCGTCGTTGCCCGAGCCTTCGATTGTGTTGTACGCGACGAGGCCCGACGACATGTCGTAGTCGATCGAGTCGGCGTTGGAGTGGTGGAAGTGCGAGTTGAGGATGCTCGCGTCGCCCTTGACGATGTTGACGAGGTCGTCGCAGCGCTGATTGCGCGAGAACTCGCAGTGGTCGAAGACGACGTCGCGCGCGTTGTGCACGCTGATCATGCCCTTGTACTCCACGCGCTCGAGCTGAGCGGCGCCGCCGCGCTCGAACTTGACGTGCTCGAAGCGCGATCCGTTCGCGCCTTCTCCTTGCAGCGCGAGGACGCCCCATGGAAGCAGCGGGTCGCTCGACGTGATCGTGATCGGCTGCTCCGCCGTGCCGAGCGCGAGCACACGGCCCTTGGCGAGAATCGAGACGTCGGGGTCGAGTCTCAGGGCTGCTCCCGCTTGGATCCTGAGCGTCGTGCCGGGCGGCATCACTAGATCTGTTTTGAGATCTTGTGCGCCTTCCAGCTCGATCACTTCTGGTGCGAGCGAGGTTGCGCTCCTTGGACTCGGAAGAGTGGGAAGCGCGCTCCCGCGTGCGAGTGACGACGGCTCCAAGACGGCGTCGGTGAGTGCATTCGCAAGCCGAAGACGCGCAGCGTGCACCTCTCCGCTGGCGAGTGACGGCGTCCAGAAGTAGCGCTCGCTGCGAGCCATCGGTGTGAGCTGCGCGCCTTTGCCTCCCATGGTCGCCGTGATGCGAGGCTTGGTGGCGAAGAAGCCGCCGGCTGCGTCCCAGAGGTTGGCGTCGCCGACCAACTCGTCGCTCTCGTCGAGCACGCCGTTTCCGTTGGTGTCCCGGCGGAAAGCGTCGCCAAAGGGCAGCGCGTCGGGTGTCGCATCGCAGTCGAACCCAACCAACTCCACGGGGGCGCGCCCATCGACAACGACGTCGAAAGTCCAGGTCAGAGCATCGGCCGACATACTCGCGCCGACGCGTGCTCGTGCATCGCTCATCCACCCGCGCAGCGTGTCGAGGTTCTTGCGCAACGTCGCGAGCGTCGACTGCGGATCGCCGACCGGCGGAATCACGCCCGCGCGCAGCGTGTCGTACTCGAACTCGGCCTCGTACTTGCGCCACGCGTCGTTCACACGCTGCTCGGCGAGCTTGTACAGCTTGTCGCCCTCGAGCCACTTCGCGACCTCGCGCATCGCGCCGTCCCACACGCGCGGATCCTCGAGCGCCGCGCGCCAGAAGCGGTTGATGTTCGAGCCCGGCGGCGGCTTCTCGAGGTCGAGCAAGCGCACGTCCCACACGACCGGGTGCAACTTGCCGCTGGTGGGGTCCTCGTACCAGAACTGGTTGTGCACGCCGCTCATGTGGTACGGGTCGCCGCACACGAGCAGGAACGCGAACAGGCGCGAGAGCTCTGTTGTGTCGAGCCAGCTCATGAAGCGCGCGCGGCCGGCCTCCGAGGAGTCGTTGAGATCGCGCAGGAACTGTTCGAGCAGCGCCGTTCCGAACGCGCCGGGCCGATCGTTGTTCGCGACGCGATCCCAGATGTGCGGGTTGGCGAAGACCTCGCGCGGCAGGCCCTTGAAGTAGTCGCCGCGCTCGGCGGTGTCGGCGCGGAAGATGTTCCCCGGCATGCGCAAGTTGCGCCGCAGGAACGACTCGTCGATCGGCTCGACGAAGCGGTGCAGGCCGTAGAAGCGCTCGTTCAGGTAGACCGGCACGATCTGCTGCTCGGGCGCGAGCAGGCCGAAGTCCTTGGCGATCGTTCCGACCAGCCACTGCGGCAGCACGTCCTTCACGCTGAAGGCGAGCGTGCGGAAGCCCTTGTAGAGCTCGTCGCGACCCGTGCGGAGCGTGAAGGACTTCTTCTCGCTGGTCCAGTGCGCGCTTCCGTCGCCGCGCAGGCGCAGGCGCGCGTTGGTGCGATCGCCCGCGTCGAGCAGCTCGACGTCGACCCACTCGCCCCAGTGCGCCGCCGCGTCGCGCTCGATGCGCGCGAACTCGTCGCGGTCGACCAGGATGCGCAGGCGCGGCGCGTCCTCGCGCTCGGGCGAGAAGCCCTTGGCGAGCTCGTTCATCTCGAGCGAGCGCCACGCGCTGCGCAGGCGGTAGAAGCCGAACTTGCGCACGCTGGTGGCGCGCGACCACCAGTCGTCGTACTGCCGGATGCGGTCGTAGTCGCTCACCGATCCGACGAACAGCCACAGCGCGAGCGCCATGATCGGCAGCGTCACGACGAGCGCGTCGAGCAGCGTGATGCGCCGCCACCAGGGGCCGCCGCCAGAGAACGGGCGCTTCACCGCAGCGCCTCCGCGAGGCCCAGCGCATCGCGTTGCGCGATGAGCATCTCGCACGCGGCCTGCGCCACCAGCGCGTAGCCCTCGGCCGTGCAGTGCGAGTCCTCTTTCCAGTGCAGCGTCTGCGGCGCGGGATGGGCGAGGAACTTTCCACGCGCGTCGACGACGGGGAAGCCCTGCGCGGCGCCGAACGCGCGCCAGTGGTCGCCGAAGCGTGCAGGATCGAGGCCGGGGCCCAGCGGCGTGAGCTGATGGTTGTAGGGGATCACGAGCACCGCGAAGCTCGCGCCGAGCGCGGTCGCATTCGCGCGCGCCTCGAGCAGGTAGCGCTCGGCGAGTTCGTAGAGACGCGTCGCCTTCTCGTTGCGCTCGATCAGGTACGCCTCGAGGTGGTTGTACGGGCGGCGGCCGAGAAGTCGCTTGAACGCGGGCGAGCGCTGCAGTCGATCGGCGAGGAAGCTGCGCTCGACCGCGGCTGCCAGACGCCACCACGCCGCGCGTCGCTCGTGACGCTCGAGGTCAGCCTCCGTGCTTCCGCCAGCGACCATCGCTCCGTCGCGCGCGCTGTACTGCAGCGGGAACTGGTTCTCGAGCAGGTCGTTGGGCGTCATCGCGACGAGCACGACGTCGGGCTCGAACGCGGCGCCGAACTTCGCGATCCAACGCGCTTCGTTGACCGTGCCGAAGCCAGGGAAGCCCGCGTTGACGACTTCGACGCGACCGGCGCCGAACTCCTCGCCCAGGCAGCGTTCGAGCACACCGGGCCAGCTCTGCGCGTAGTCGACCTGATCGCAGGCCGTGAACGAGTCGCCCACGCACACGACGCGCGCGACGCCCGCAGGCTTGGGCCCGAAGTCGCGCTCGGCGCGCACGCCTTGCGCGTTGCTGGTCCACAGCGAGCGGTACTCGCGCGACTGGAGCACCTGCTCGTGGTTCGGCTTGTAGACGTGCCCGACGTCCGGATCGGCGACGTGGCGCCCGGAGTTGTCGAGCGGCTCGAAGGTCGGGCGGTCGGCGAGGCGCAGCGCCGCTTCGACGCCGCCCAGCGCGAGCCACAGCGACAGCGTGAGCGCGACTACCGCCGTTCGCACGAGCGCCAGCGCGCGGGGAACGCGTGCGCGATAGCTCCACAGCGCGAGCACATAGAACGCGCCGTAGACCGCGACGGCGAGGCACCAGCGCTTCGACCAGCCGAACACGAACGGCTGCGGCGTGATTTCGCTCACCAGGAACCACAGCGGCACGCCCAGCGCGAGCGCGGCCAGCGCGAACTCGCCTCTGCGGCTGGTCGTGGTCGTGGAGCTCACCGCTAGTCCTCGAAGCTCGTGCCGGCCTCGTCGCAGCCGCCGACGCGCGTGCGGCGCGCGGCCTCGTCGAGCTCGGCGTGCAGCAGTCGGTTCTGATAGGCCTTGGTCACCTGGGCCCAGACCGGCGCCTCGACGCGCTTGAACAGAACGAGCTCGATGCGCACGCGCTGCGCTCCCGCGGGGAGTTCGACGGCGCCGAGCTCGATGCGCGAGGCCACGTCGGCCGCCGTCACTTCGCCGTTCGGCGTTGCGACCGTCGCGCCGCGCTCTTCGCCGACGCGCAACGTTGGGACGAACTCGAGGCGCTGGAGAGCTGCGCTGTAGCCGCGCGTTTCGAGTCGAACTTCGCCGCGCCAACCGGGCTCGAGCGCGAGTTCGAACTGCGCCTCGTGCGGGCGTCCGTCGGCCTGAAGCTCGAACCACGCCTCGCGCTCGCCCGCGACCAGGCGCACGCGCGCGAGCAGCCAGGCGTCGAGGTAGCGCTCGTACAGCGCCGGGATCGGCGCGTACGCGCCCGCGTCGTACTCCAGGTCGATGCGCGCCTCGACGCTCGGCCAGTGCGTCGGGTGGATCGCCAGGACGCGCTCGAACGCGTCTTTGGCGGCGGCGGTCTCACCGAACTCGCGCAGCGCCTGCGCGTGGCGGAAGTGGTTGTCGAAGTTCTTGGGGTCGAACGCGCACAACTGTTCCAGCGTCGCGAGCGTCTTGCCCTTCTTGCCCTGCGCGGCGTAGGCCTCGGCCAGCAGCGCGAGGGCGCGCTCGTGCTCCTTGTCGAAGCGGTGCTTGACGTTGCTGACGCCGTTCGTCGCGACGATGCGCTCGAGTCGGGCGCGCGCGGCGTCGCCGCGACCCTGCTCCAGTTCCTCGCGCGCGCGTTCGGTCTCGTCGATCCAGCCGCGGCGCAAGCGTTCGACCGCTCGCTCCGCGCCGTTCAGCCCCAGCCCCCAGACCGCGAGCACCGCGAGGAGCAGCGCGCAGCCGGCGATCCAGGCGACCGCGAGCGTGCGTTCGTTGCGCTGGATCCAGGCGCGAGCGCCGCCGTCGATCGAAGTGCTCGAGCTCACGGGCCGCGCTCAGACGTCGACGTTCTGCGCCCCCGAGAGCAGCACGACCTTGCGCACGCCGGCGACCGCGCGCAGCGCCTCGAGCAAGCCCGTCTCGTTCACGCCCGACTTCATGTGGATCGAGTAGACCAGCTCCAGCGCCGCGCCGCCTTGGATGGTCTCGATCGACAGCAGCGAGTGCTGACTGAGGTGCTTGTAGAACACCTCCTGGAACAGCGTGCGGTGGTCCTGATCGCCGGCGATCTGGAGCTTGAGCAGCACTTCGCTGGTCGGCTGGGCGCCGATCTGGAAGCGGTAGAGGAAGTACACCGCGGGGCCCACGAACAGCGTGAACAGCACCGCGAGGTCGTAGAAGCCCGTGCCGGCGGCCATGCCGATCGCCATGGTCGCGAACAGGAACGCGACGTCGCGCGGCTCCTTGACCGCCGTGCGGAAGCGGATGATCGAGAGCGCGCCGACGAGGCTGAAGGCGCGCGCG
>CALKYE010000056.1 GCA_938003765.1 uncultured Planctomycetia bacterium | reverse complement strand
GGGCGCGCTGGCTTCGGGCGCGCCAGTCGGCGTCCGATCTGCTTCTGCCGTTGCGCTCCTCAGCTCACCGACCCGTCCCACCTGCCGCGCCGGCGTAGCGGCGCCGGCGCATCCAACATCGAGCTCGCGCCCGAGCTCGAGCTTTGCTCGAGCTCCGCGAGCTCCTCGATCGCCACCCACGTTCGACCCGGCGCGCGAAGCGCGCCAAGTCGAACGTAGGTGGCGGAGAGTGAGGGATTTGAACCCCCGGTACCCTTTCGGGCACACCGGTTTTCGAAACCGGCGCTTTCAGCCGCTCAGCCAACTCTCCGCAGGGCCTCGCCGCGTCGCCGCAGCTCGGCCTGTTCGTGGGACCCGCACGTCGTGGGACCTGCACGTCCAAGATGAACGTGCGCAGCACGCTCACTCAGTTCGATTCGTGTCTCGCGCCTTGCGGCGCTTGTCTTCAAAGAACCCGCGCAGGAGTTCGCGCACCTCGTCGGCGCACTCGCCCTCCGCAACCGTGCAACGGTGGTTCATCCGCGGGTCCGTGAGCACGCTCCCGAGGGAGACCGCACCGCCGAACTTGGGATCGCGCACCGCCCAGACTACCCGAGCCACCCGTGCGTGGGACAGCGCCCCGGCGCACATGAAGCACGGCTCGACCGTCGTGTAGACCGTCGCGCCGACCAGCCGCTGCGCACCGACCACCTTCGCCGCAGCGCGAAGCGCGAGCACCTCGGCGTGGGCCGTGGGATCGCACTCCGTGCGCGTTCGATTGTGGGCGCGTGCGATCACCTGCCCGTCGAGCACGACGACCGCGCCTACCGGCACCTCGTCCGCAGCGAAAGCCACACGGGCTTCCGCCAGGGCGAGGAGCATCCCCGCTCGATCGGTCTGCACCGGCTCGCCGGGCGCGCGCGCGTCTTCGCGAGTCAAGACGTCGGTCCAGGCGGGGGCAGACAGCGGCCGGGCGAGGAGTCGCCGCGGCGCTAGGCGCGCATCACCCCGCGGCGTTGAGTTGGTACACCCAGAAGGACTCGAACCTTCAACCTTCTGATCCGTAGTCAGATGCTCTATCCAATTGAGCTATGGGTGCGTGGGGGGGCAAGGTTGTAGGTAGCGCGCCGCGCGCTGTCAAGCCGTGAGCCCTCCTCGGGCGCGCTCGGGCCGCCGGAGCTGCGGATGGACTGACCGTCGCGCCGGGCTACCCTCTGCGGCATGCCGTCCCCGCGCCCGTTGCGTCACCTGATTTCGCTCCACGACCTCGCTCAAGGCGAGATCGACGACCTGCTCGAGCTCTCGCTGCGACTCAAGCAGCGCCCTGGCAAGGCCACGCTGGCGGGCAGGACGGTCGGGCTGTTGTTCTTCCGCGGCTCGCTGCGCACGCGCAGCTCGTTCGAGGCCGCCATGAAGCAGCTGGGCGGCACGACCATCAACCTCACCGCCTCCAGCGACTTCTGGGAGCTCGAGTCGGGGTCGGGCACGGTCATGGACGGACGCGCGCCCGAGCACGTCAAGGACGCGGCCGCCGTGCTGTCCTGCTACGTCGACGCGCTCGCGATCCGCACCAAGCCCTCGGGCGGCCCCTGGTCGGTCGATCGCCGCGACGCCGACATCCGCAGTTGGGCCGAGCACGCCCGCGTGCCGGTCATCAACATGGAGAGCTCGCTGTGGCACCCGCTGCAGGGCCTGGCGGACCTGATGACGATGCGGGAGTCGCTGGGCGAGCTGCGCGGCAAGACGCTCAGCTTCGTGTGGACCAACTCCCCCACCGCGGCCAGCCCGGCGGCGGTGCACTCGCTCATGCACGCTGCGCTGCGCTACGGCATGAACGTTCGCGTGGCCAACCCCACGGGGTACGAGCTGGACGAAGAGGTCTGGCGGCGCGCGGGCGCGCTGGCGAGCGAGCACGGCGGCTCGGCGACGAGCTGCTCCGAGGCGAGCGACGCGATGCGCGGCGCGCACGTGGTGTACGCGCGGTCGTGGCACAGCCTCGAGGACTACGGCAACCCCACGCTCGCCGCCAGCCGGCGCGCGCGCGCTGGAGACTGGCTGATCGACGAGCGGCGCATGGCGCTCGGCGAGGACGCGAAGTTGATGCACGCCATGCCGGTGCGGCGCAACCTCGAGGTCGTCGACAGCGTGCTCGACGGGCCGCGCAGCCTGGTCGTGCGGCAAGCCGAAAATCGCCTGCACTCGCAGAAGGCGGTGCTGCAGTGGCTGTTGCGTTCGTGATCACGAGTCCGACGAGCGCAGCTCGAGGTTGACGGTCCGGCACGCGCGCGCACAATCGCGCCGCGGAGGCCTACGGCTCGGAACGGCGCGCGCTGCGTGGGCGCGCGAACGGCCCCGCACTGCCAGGAGATCCAGAGGATGAGCGCGCCGGACTTCGTGCACCTGCACGTGCACAGCGAATACTCGTTGCTCGACGGCGCGAACCGCATCGACGACCTGGTCAAGGCCTGCGTCGCCGACGGGCAGGGCGCGCTGGCGCTCACCGACCACGGCAACATGTTCGGCGCGATCGAGCTGTACCAGAAGTGCCGCAAGAGCGCGGTCAAGCCGCTGGTCGGTTGCGAGGTCTACATCGCCAAGCGCTCGCGGCTGGAGCCCCACGACCGCAAGGACAACGGCTACCACCACCTCACGCTCATCGCGCGCAACAACGTCGGCTATCAGAACCTGCTGAAGCTGTGCAGCGAGGCCTACGTCCGCGGCTACCACACGCGTCCGCGCATCGACAAGCAGTTCCTCAGCGAGCACGCCGATGGCCTGAGCTGTCTGTCGGGATGCCTCGCCGGCGAGATCAATCAACTCTTCCTGCGCGGCGAGGAGCAGCGCGCCGAGGAAGTGGCCACGACCTTCCGCGACCTGTTCGGGCCCGAGCACTTCTGGCTCGAGTTGCAGCGCAACGGCATCGACATCCAGGACAAGGCGAACGAAGCGCTCGCGCGGCTCCATCAGCGCACCGGCGTGCCGCTGGTGGCGACCAACGACATCCACTACCTGCGCCACGAGGACTGCCAGGCGCAGGACGTGCTCCTGTGCATCAACACGGGCGCGAAGCGAGCTGACGAGAAGCGCTTTCGCTTCGACACCGACTCGCTGTTCTTCCGCACGCGCGCGGAGATGGGCGAGATCTTCCGCGATCTGCCGCAGACGCTGAAGGCCACCATGGACGTCGCCGAGCAGGTCGACGTCAACATCGAGTTCGGCAAGTACCACGTGCCGGTGTTCCACCCCGACACGGGTGAGACGCCCGACGCGCTCTTCGACCGGCTGTGCGACGAAGGCCTCGTGCGCTTGTACGGCCGCGAGAACCCCAAGGCGCGCGAGCGATTGGAGTACGAGAAGAAGGTCATCCGCGAGATGGGCTTCGTGTCGTACTTCCTGATCGTGTGGGACCTGATCCGCTGGGCGCGCGACAACGGCGTGCCGGTCGGACCGGGGCGCGGCTCTGCGGCCGGCGCGATCGTGGCCTACGTGCTGGAGATCACGAAGGTCGACCCGCTCCAGTACGACTTGCTGTTCGAGCGCTTCCTCAACAGCGCGCGCGTGTCGATGCCGGATATCGACATCGACTTCTGCAAGGAGGGCCGCGAGAAGGTGCTCGACTACACGCGGCGCCGCTACGGCTCCGAGAACGTCGCGCAGATCGTGACCTTCGGAACGATGGCCTCGCGCACGGTCGTGCGAGACGTCGGTCGCGTGCTCGACGTGCCGCTCAAGGACATCGACCGCATCGCCAAGAAGATCCCGGCCGGCCCCGGTGCGCCGAGCCTCGCGGAGGCGCTCGACAAGGACAAGGAACTCGGCGCGATCCGCGACGAGAGCCCGCAGTTCGCGGAGCTGTTCGCGCTGTCCACGTCGCTCGAGGGCATGGCGCGCCACATCTCGACCCACGCGGCGGGCGTGGTGATCGCGGACCGTCCGATCGTGGACTACGTGCCGCTCGCGACGCACGACAAGGACGTGGTGACGCAGTGGCCCGCGCCGCAACTCGAGGAGCTCGGGCTCCTCAAGATGGACTACCTCGGCCTGCGCACGCTGACGATCCTCGAGCGCACGCTCGAGTACATCCGCGCCGGCGGCGGCGTCGCGCCCGACCTGGACAAGCTGCCCGACGATCCCAAGACCTACGCGATGCTCTCGGGCGGCGACACGCTCGCCGTGTTCCAACTCGAATCCGAGGGCATGCGCAAGTTGCTCGCGCGCCTCAAGCCCGACCGCTTCGAGGACTTGATCGCCGTGCTCGCGCTGTACCGACCCGGTCCGCTCGAGTCGGGCATGGTCGAGATGTTCACGCGCCGCAAGCACGGCGAGGAAGCCGTGGTGTACCCGCACCCGCTGGTGGAGGCGATCCTCCGCGACACCTACGGCTGCATCGTCTACCAGGAGCAGGTGATGCTCATCTCCAGCGTGCTGGCCGGCTTCTCGCTCAACGAAGCCGACAACCTGCGCAAGGCGATGGGCAAGAAGAAGCCCGAGATCATGGAGAAGTTCGCCGCGCAGTTCGTGGCGGGCGCGGGCAAGAACGGCTGTCCCGAGCAGGTCGCTCGCGAGACCTGGGACAACATCGTCAAGTTCGGCGGCTACGGCTTCAACAAGTCGCACTC
>CALKYE010000055.1 GCA_938003765.1 uncultured Planctomycetia bacterium | reverse complement strand
ATCACCGCGTCCTTCGGCGCACGCCAGCTTCCAGCCTGCCGCTGGAGCCAAGCGCGCACGCCCCGTCGCCAGCGTGGCCTCGCCAGCGTCACTCGAACCATTCGAACGTCGCAGGCGACTTCGGCAGCGGGAGCTGCGCCCCAGAGCGCAGCCCCCCAACTCAGGTCGGCGTCGCGCCGATCCGCCAGCCGTCGTCGTACGACGCAGTTGCCCGCTGCCGCGACGAACCAGTCGACCTCAGCGCTGGATCAGCACTCCTCCGCGCACGCCGCGCGGACCTCCTCAGCCAGGTCCTCGCAGTGCTCGAAGCACTCCTCGTTGACGTGCCCTTCGAGGCAGAACCCGAACACGCTGTAGGTGCACACGAAGCACACCTTCTGACACCGCGCGACGCTCGTCGTGTACTCGCGGAAGCACCGTTGCAGACAGCCGCTCGTCTGGGTGTTTGCGCGGGTCACCGCAGCGCTTGGCGCAGCGACCGCCGAGCGTTCGACGAACAGAGACACCAACGCCCCGAGCACGAGCGCGGAACCGATCCACTTCAACTTCATCGTTTCTCCCTCCAATCCACTTCCATCTCAGTGTTCACCGCTCGCGCCATCGACGAGCACAACACTCGACCGTCCCCCCGGCGCGAACGGGATCCCCAACTCATCGCCAGCCCGCGGATTCAGCTCCGCAGTTCGGCGAGTGCAGCATTGATCGTCTCGAACACCTCCGGGGCGAGTGACGGAGACACCAGTCCCTCGAGCAATTGCAGTGCTTGCTGCTTGCGACCCGAGTCGTTCCCCGCGGCGTCGACCAGCGCGCTGATCGCGGTGTAGTTCTGCATTCCGGCCACGCCGCTTGCGAGCGCGCGGCGCACGACACCGAGCAGTTCGTCCCACGTCGAGTTGTCGGTCACCGCCATCATCGCGGCGCCGCGGCCCATTTCCGCGACGTTCGCATCCTCGGCGAGCGCAAGCAGGTACTCGATCGCGTTCTCCCTTCCACCTGTGCGCGAGCGCCCCAAGACCGCTAGCGCATCGTTGGCCTGGACCAGGAGCAGCAACAGGTCGGACTCTTCTTCGCGCGAGCGCGAGTACCGAAGCCGCTCGATCTCGGCCATCATCTTCAAGCTCAAGCCTCCGCCCCCGAGCGCCTCCATCGACTTCGCCAACCCAGCGACGATGGGTATCGGCGACACGCTCGCCCGATGGGCGCCGTCGGCGAGCCCGGCGCTGCATTCGGCCAGCGAGCGGAGAACGAAGTGGGCCGCTCGCAGCGTCAGGAGATCCGGCGCGCCGGAATCACCCGTCTCGCACAAAGCTGTACGGACGAGTTCGCGCTCCACCACGGAGTTCACCACGGCCCCGTGACCCCACACGCAGAAGAGCACCTCGGCGGCGGCGAAGTAGTCCAGCACCGACGCCAGCGCGCGGGCGTCCTCGATCACCGGCGTCTCGCCGCGGAACAGGGCCCGTCGTGAGTCTGGAAAGTCCAGCCACTGCCGAAGCGCCGCGCCGGCCGCGGGCGAGGCGACCAGGCGTAGCGACATCGGATAGATGCCCGGTCTCTCCGCCTCCGAGCCGGGCATGGCGTTGAGTCGGGACAGCCCGAGTTCGCGGTGACACGGCGCTTCATCGCCGCGCAACGCCGCGGCCAGCGCTGCGGCTCGCACCAACTCGAGAGAGCCCTCGCGCGGCGACGCCAACCACTCGTCGAACAGTCGCCAGAAGTCGGCCTCGGGCAGTCGGCGCGCGATCGCGAGCGCAACGGCGCCACGGACGAGTTCGTTGCGCTCGACCGAGCGGACTACTTGTTCCAAGAGCACTCCGCTGACGTCCACGGCTTCACCCGCCGTGCCGCGATGCACTTGGCCGGCCATCGAGCTCGTCGCGACGCCGTTGGCGACGGGAGTCGATCCCGGCCCCGACTCGAGCGACTCGCACAGCTCGGTCAGCCGCTCGATCAGCGCAAGCGCCTGTTCGTGGTACGTCGTGGGCTTGTTCGCCAGCGCCTCGAGTTGCGCGATGAGGGCCCACACGTCGGCCAGCGGGTCAGCGATGGCGGGAGCGGGATCGGTAGCCGACGGCGCCGGGGACGCCGTGCTCGGCGCCGCAACGGGCACGTCTCCGCGCTGTTCGGATCCCGTCGCCGCGAGCACGGTCGGAGACGTCGCTTCGGCTGCGGCCGCTTGCGCCGGTGCGCGCGCTGCCGCCTCGCTCGCAGAGCCCGCGCCGCCCAGATTGCGCAACACGAACGCCAGGGCGGTCAGCGCCAGGAATCCGAGGACGACGAGCCAGACACGCGGGAACATCGATGAAGTGCGATTCATGGGGTGAGGATTGGGGGTTCTCAGTTCGGGAAGTGGGAGGCGCCTCGAGCCACGCGCGCGAACTCGACCGACCGAGCACGTTCCGCTTTGAAGCGCGACAGACCGCGCGGAGCCCGCACGTCGAATCGCGCATCGAGTCGAGCCCAGAGTCGAGCCCAGAGTCGAGC
>CALKYE010000054.1 GCA_938003765.1 uncultured Planctomycetia bacterium | reverse complement strand
TGGCTCACTTCGCGCGCACGTACTCGGCGCGCATGAACTCCGTCCAGGAGCCATCGGGATTCTGCACGGACGAGACCATTCGCTTGTGGTCCGCGTCGATGAGCTCGATCTGGTCGCGGTAGTTTGCGCGCTTGGCCGGGTCGTGGAAGTCGGGGCCCTCGGCTTCGAGTGTCAGTGTTTTGCGAGCCCCGTCGAGGGAGCCGCGGTAGGACCACAAAACTGGCGTCGTCGTGTCGATCCACGATCCGACGAAGCTCTGCTTCGCCGGGTCGTAGCCCACGGTCATCACTGACTGGAACTGTCCGCCGTCCATGCTCGCGTTGCCCTCGGCGAGCACCCACAGGCCGCCGAGCGAGCGCACGCGTTCGGTGCTCTCGAACGTGATCGGCGCTTGATCGGCAAGCATGGTGGCTCTGGCGTTCGCACGCCATTCACCGACCAGTTGCTGCAGCCACGCGTGTTCGGCCGTCCCGGGCGCGGCCTTGTGCGGCGTCGGCGGGTTCGAGGCCGTGGTCTGACAAGCTGCAGCGAGCAGGGACGTCAACGCGAGTGCGCACAGGGACTTCATGGTGCTCTTGAGTGGGGTCGTCACCGACGCGCAGCGACGTGCGCCCGTCGGAGTGCGCGCAGGTTAACCGGCGCACGCGCGCGCTCGGACGCATGGGCTGCGAGATGAGCGTGAGCGCGCGGACTCTTCCCCGGAGCGCGGCTCGAGTTCGGCCGCAGGGCGAGCGCTAGTCCGTCAGTCCGAACTCCGCGAGTCGCGCGCGCAGCTGATCCGCCGTTTCGACGGTGAGCCCCGCCGCGCGCAGCTCGTCGATCGAGACGGTGGGACCGCTGAGGCCGAGCTCAACGCCGATCGTTCTGCCGCGGATCCAACCGTCTGGATCGGGCGCGAGGCGCGCGGTGAAGCGCTCGCCGTCGTACGACACCTGCGGAGGACCGAGCATGAGCGACGGCAAGCCGACCGGCGACAGCGCGTCGACCAGGCCCGCTTCGCACTGCCTCGCATTCTCAGCCGTCGAGGGGAAGGAGCACACCAGCGCGCCGCCCTCGATGCGCCACTCCACGCCGCCGCGCGCGCGCTCGTTGTTCACAAGCTCGAGCGTGGGAACGTCGAACGTCGGGAACGACCCCAGCTTGGCGGACAAGTGCGGGTGCATGGCGCGCTGGAGTTCGGTGAGCCACTGGGCAGCGCGCTCGAGCCGCGTGCGGCGCCAGACCGTCAGGCGACCGTCACTGGCTTGCGCAAGACCCACGTCTACGACGGAGAGATCGCGCGCGAGCCGTCGCCAGACGTCGGAGATGTCTCGGGGCTCGCGCGCTTCCGGCAGCGCCTCCAACGCGTCCAGGTCGACCGACTGGAGATCGCCTCCCTCGATGGGGTAGATGCGCGCGCCCGCCAGGATGGCTCGCAGGTGCGCGACTCCGCCGGCGGCGTTGACTCGCACGCCTCGATCGACCGTGACCCATTCGGCGACGCCGCTCTCGGCGTCGATGCGCAGCGCAGCCCGTGTGTCGATGGCCGCCGTGCCAGCGGGACGCATCGCGCCGCAAGCCGTGACGATGAACGACAGAACGAGGGCGAGCCGCTTCACGACGCCGCCGGTGGTTGTTCGCTGACGAGGCCCTGCGCGCAGCGAACGCGCGTCGAGCGTTCCTCCTCGGCCACGCGCGATTGGATCGCGTCGGAGTTGGGGCGCTCGAGGTGGTGCAGGTGGTAGACGACTGCGCGATTGATGAGCGCTGCGAAACGCCAGCCTCCGCGCGCCAGGCGCAGATCGAGGTCCTTGTCGCCGCGCCGGCCCGGCCACGCTTCGTCGTAGCCGTTCACGCCTTCGAATGCGGCGCGCGAGAGCGAGAAGTTGACGCCCATCAGCTTGCGCGGGCGCGGGTGCAGAGCGCGCACGAGCGGCGTCGGGAGGCGCAGACCCAGAGCTACGCGCTCGTTGTCGCCGAACAGTCCGTTCCACAGCACCGGGCCGAACGGACGCTCGAGCGCGCCGCTGCGCAGAAGCGCGAGATCGACGCGCTTGGAGAACTCCTGCCCGAGCTTCACTCTTCGGCCGCACAGCACGTCGCCGTAGCGCGTGAACTCGAGGTGATCGGCGACCCAGTGGCGGTGGGGGATCGAATCGCCGTCGAGGAACAGCAGCCAATCGCCGCGCGAGCGCCGCACCGCTTCGTTCGATACGGCCCACTTGCGAAAGCCGCGGTCCTCGTGCCACACGCGCTCGAAGCGACAGCCTGCGGGCGGCGCGAAGGCTTCGATCACGCGCGTCGTGGCGTCGCCCGAGCCGTCGTCGGCCACGACGATCTCGTCGGGCGTGCGCGACTGTCGCGCGAGCCCCGCGAGCACGAGCGCGAGCTTGTCGGGCTCGTTGTAGGTGGTGACGATCACGCTCGCCTTCATCGCGCGCGCTCCGCCAGCTCGTCGTAGATGCTCTCCAGCAGGGCGATCTGCCGCGCCGCGCTGTAGTTCGCTTCGACATGTGCGCGTCCTGCGCGACCCCACTCGCGCCAGCGCTGCGGCGAGCGCACGGCCTCGACCAGCGCCGCTGCGCCACCGTCGATGTCGTTCTCGTCGAAGAGCAGGCCGCTCACTCCGTGGGGCGCGACTTCGGGGATGTCGCAGTGCCTGGAGGCGACGATCGGAATGCCGGTGGCCGACATGTCGATCAGCGTGACCGGCGCGCCGCCCTCGGCGTCACCGTCGGAGGCGTGCCGGCTGGGCGCGAGGAACACGTGGTAGCTCTCGAGCGACTTGCGCCACGCTGCGTAGGGCAGTGGGGGCGGAAAGTCGACGCTCGCGCCGAGGTCGAGTTCGCGCACGAGCGCCTGGAGCTGCGCCAGGAGCGCTTTCTCCTCGTCGCTCTTCGCGATCACCATCACCGACATGCGCAGGTTCGGCAGTTCGCGCCGCGCGGCGGCGAAGATGCGCAGCGCCTGATCGTGGCCCTTCTTCTCCACGGCGCGGCCGCAGATCAGAACCTTGATCACGCCATCCGAAGGCGCGCCACGTTCGGCGAAGTTGACGGCGTCGACGTCGACGCCGAGATGGTGCACGCGCACCTTCTCGGGCGCGCAGCCGAGCGACACGACCTTGTCGCGCATTGCGCCGCCCTCGACCAGGAACAGATCGCCCTCGCGCCACAGCGCCTCGTAACGCGTGCGCCACTTGTGCGAGCGCGAACTGCGCCAGATGTCGGCGCCGTAGAACGAACTCGCGTGCGGAAGGCCTGTCGCTCGCGCGAGCGCGATGTCTTGCCAGCCCTTGCCGGCGAAGTGCGAGTGCAGCACGCGGGCTTGCTCGCGCCGCGCGACGTCGATCATGAACGGAAACGCTCCGCGCACGGTCTTGAGCGTTTGCTCGAGCCACTGACGCGGGGCCGGCAAGTCCGTCAGCGCGTACACGTCCTCGAGGGGAAATTGTTCGATGTTCTCGCGTCGCTTGCAGACCACCGCTGCGCGCCAGCGATGCAGTCCGCGCAACTGTCCGTAGACCCAGCTTCCGGTGCTGAACAGGAAGGGATTGACCGAGTGCAGGACGAGCGGCTTCACTGCGCGGCGATGGTAGGCAGCGCATCGCGCGTGCGCCACGCGCTCGCTTCCAGCCTCCACTGGACGCGCGCAAGTGGGGCGGGGACGATGGCGCCATGAGCCGTCGAGCCGACCGCGTCGCACGCATTTGTGGATGGTTCCTGGCCTCGGTGACGGCGCTGTGCGCGAACGCGAGCGCGCAAACGCGCGACGACGGAGGCCTGTGGGCGATGTGGTTCGCTCAAGGTGACTTCAGTTCGTTCGGCGATGACTTCAAGCAGGTGCGCTGGTTCTTCGACGCGCAGGATCGCAACCGCGATGAAGGCCAATCGTTCGACACCTTCTTCGTCCGGCCGGCGCTGGGCTACGCGTGGAACGCGCGCGTCACGACCTACCTGGGATACGCCGCGATCGAGAGCGAGCCCGCCAACCGCTCGCCGATCTGGGAGCACCGCGTGTTCCAACAGCTCACTTGGAATCTCCCGGTGCAAGGCTTCACGCTTCAGTCGCGCACCCGGCTCGAGCAGCGCTTCATCGACGGCGAGAGCGACACCGGCAGCCGACTGAGAGAGTTCGTCAAGGCCACCGTGCCGTTGCGCTCGGGCAACAGCTTGTTCGCGAGTGTCTACGACGAGGTGTTCGTCGACCTCAACGACACGGAGTGGGGGCAGCGCACCGGTCTGCGCCAGAACCGCGCGTTCGTCGGACTGGGCTTCTTCCTCGACGACGCCCACCACCACTCGCTCGAGATCGGCTACCTCAACCAGTGGGTCGATCGCCCCGACGAGGACCGGCTCAACCACATCCTCTCGATCAACCTGTTCAGCAACTTCTGAGCGGGGGGGCGCGGCGCGGAGTTCGACCGCCTGCACGCTTGACTTAAAGGTCAAGCGGGATAACGTAGCTCGCCGAAGAATTAGGCTAAGGGACGCTTGATTTAGCGTTCGAGCCGATTCGAAGGCCTCTCCGCCGCCCGACACGGGCGGGACCCCACCCATGCATGCCACGCCGCAACTGCGCGACTTCCTCGAGATCCCCTACGACCAGTTGGAGGAGATGAACCTCGAGGCCAAGCAGCAGCGCCTCGACCGGATCGACCCCGACAAGCTGCGCAAGGAGCGGCTCAAGTACCTGGAGGCCGAGAAGCGCATCAAGGCCGTCACCGTGTGCTTCACCGACCTCGAGGGTCGGCTGCACATGCTCGACTACGACAAGAAGTTCCTGCTGCGCAGCTACGACAACCTGACCTTCGACGGCTCGTCGATCCGCGGCTTCTCGCAGCAGGCCGAGAGCGACCTGCGCCTGGGCGTCGACTGGCCCGCGTTCTATTGGCTGCCCGCGGACGTCTTCGGGCCCGGCAAGGTGCTCGTGTTCGGCGAGGTGTTCGCCCGCGACGGCTCGATCTACGAAGGCGACATGCGCGGCCGGCTCAAGGGCTTCCTGCGCGACCTTCACGCCAAGAAGGGTCTGACGTGTTTCGCGGCCAACGAGATCGAGGGCTTCCTGTTCAAGGGGCGCGACGCTGAGCGGCGTTTCCCCGAGACCGGGCGCTTCGAGTACTGCTCGACGGGCGGCTACTACCACTCGCTGCCCAGCGACCCGCTGCGCAAGTTCATCGACGCGGCGGCGGAAGCTCAGCGCGCGATGGGCTTCGTCAACGAGAAGGACCACCCCGAAGTGGCGCCGAGCCAGTTCGAGATGAACTTCAGCTACTCCGAGGCGCTGATCGCCTCGGACCAGTTCCAGCTCTACAAGCTGCTGTGCCGTCAGGTCGCGGCGACGATGGACTTGACCGCGTCGTTCCTGCCCAAGCCGGTGGTCGGCATCAACGGCTCGGGCGCGCACACCAACCTCTCGGTCGGCAAGGGCAAGACCAACTTGTTCTACGACCCCAAGGGACAGGACGGCGTGTCGAAGCTCGCCTGGGACTTCATCGACCGCATCCTGAACAGCGCGAGCGACATCTGCCTCGTGCTCAACCCCAGCGTCAACGCCTACCGCCGGCTCGATCCGCACTACGAGGCCCCCAACCAGATCAAGGTCTCGGCGATCGACCGCGGGTCGATGATTCGCATTCCGCTCGGCAACGAGAAGAGCGCGCGCATCGAAGTGCGCTCGGTCGGCCCGGACGCGAACATCTACCAGGCGCTCTACACGTTGCTTCGCACGGGCTTCGAAGGACCGCAGAGCGATCCGAAGGATGAGGCCAAGCGCACGCGCACGCGCTTCCTCCCCGACAACATCCAGGACGCCATCCGCCTCTTCAAGGCGAGCAAGTGGACGACGGACCTGTTCGGTGAGAACGTCGCGTCGAAGTTCGCCGAGTTGAAGCTCGCGAGCGCTGAGCGTTGCCCGAAGGCGCTCGGCACGATGGTCAAGGCGGCCGAGGTGCAGTTCCACCACGAGGTCACCAACCAGTACCTCTGGAATCACTTCTGAGCGATCGCGACCCACCGCCGCCCTCGCTCGCACCTGACGTGGCGCGCGAGGGCGGCTTCGTATCGCGCGGCGGATGCCGATAAGCTCCGCCGCGAAGCATGCAGGCCGCCCCTTCCGCTTTCGAAGATCCGGCGGCGGAGTCCGCTGGAGCGCTGCACGCGGTCCACTGGCTGTGCCTCGCGTTGCTGCTGGTGTTGGGCGCGCTGTTCCGAGTGGGACTGGTCGAGCGCCTGGCGCCGCAGCGTCCCGAGCCCGACGCGTACTACGCGCTCCAGCTCGACGTGATGACGGGGCACGTGCCGGGCGGTGCGACCGCGCGCGGCAAGGCCGAGCAGCTCTACGGCGCGTACCCGACCTTCGTCGTGCGCCCGCTGGCGGCGTTGCTGGGTGAGCGGCTGTACACGCCGGCGCCGCTCGACGCGCCGCTTCCTGCGCACCTCGCCGCCGCAGCGCGACCGCTGGTGGCCGTTCGCACCTGGTGCGCAGCGCTGTGCGTGCTCGGCCTGTTGGGTGTGTTCTTCCTGGCGCGCGAGTTCGTCGCGCCGCGCGCTGCGCTCGTCGCGTGCGCGTTCGTCACCTTCAGCCTGCTGCACCTCGTGTACTCGCACCAGGCTCGCCCGCACGCTCCTCACATGACCTTCCAGGTGTGGGCGCTGTGGGCTGCGGTGCGCTACCTGCGGAGGCCGAGCACGGCGCGCCTCGCACTCGCGGGGCTGACGCTCTGGGCGGGCCTCTCGAGCCTGCAGACGGGTGCGTTTCTCGCGCCCGCGTTTGCGTTGGCGGTCGCGCTCTCGGCCACGACGAAGGCCCGCAAGATCGCCGCCGCTGCGACGGCCGTCTCGGCCTGGCTGTTGTCCAAGCCGTTTCACGTCGGCGGAGTCGAGCTCTCCAGCGACGGGATCTCGATGGCGAGCGGCGGCCATGCGATCGAGCTCGCGGAGCTCAACGGAGGCGGCGTGTGGCCTACGTGGCGCGTGTTGAGTGAGCAGGAGCCGATCGCGGGTTCGCTCGCGCTCGTCGGCATCGTTGCGCTGCTCGTCGCCAGCCGCCGCGGCGCGACGGCGATGCGGCCGTGGCTCGTGCTCGCGGGGTACGCGGCGCCGTACCTCGCGTTCGCGCTGCTCAACGAGTCGACTCGCGACCGCTACTTGATCCCGCTCCTGCCGTTCTTCGCACTGCTCGCGGCGTTCGCGCTCGAGCGCTTCGCGGCCCTCAGTTCGACTCGTGCGCGGCTGGCGTGGGGGCTGATGGCGAGCGCTGCTCTGGCGCTTCCCGTGCGTGACGCGACGCTCTACTGGCGCACGGCTGCGCGCGAGGACACGCTCACCCAGGCCGCTGGATGGATCCAGGCGCAGCCTGCGGAGGCGACCTCTCGCATCGTCACCAGCCCCTACGTCGTGTTGCCGTTGGCCGCGACACGCAGCGCGCTCGAGAGCATCCCGCGCCGCAGCGCCGACGAGTCGGCATGGAATCGCTATCAACTGTCCTTGAGCGCTCCGCCGAGCGCCGCTCCGCTGTTCGACGTCCGGCCGTTCACGCCGCGACGTGAGGGCAAGGACGGGGCGGAAGAGGCGCTGCTGGCGCGACTGGACGAGCTGGCGCCGACACTGATCGTCCTCGAGCTCTCGAATCGTCAACGCGCTCTGCCCTGGCACGCGCGGTTCGAAGCGCTCGTGCGCGAGCACGGCGAGCGCGTCGCGAGCTTCGCACCCGAGACCGCCGAGGCGCCGAGGTCTGAGTTGCTCGAGTACGGCGACGTGGTCGGACTGCGCTCGCGGCTGCGTGCGGCGAGTCGCATGGGGCCGCCGTTGGAGATCTACCGGTGGATGCGCCGTTGAACGAAGCGGCGCTGCAGCCGGGTCGAACGGAGGCCACCCCGCGCGGCGGAGTGGCGCTCATCACTGCGCTCGCGTTCGCGTTCGCCGCGGCGGTCGCGTGGGCGACCGCGCCCTACGGTCCGGGCGGCTGGCACTTCGCGATGAACAACATCGCCGCGGCCGATCACCTGCTCGCGGGCGAAGGGCTGATCCAGAGCCGTGGGAACCCGTTCCTGTCATGGCCGCCGCTGATGCCGGCGTTGATCGCGGGGATGAAGTGGTGCGGGCTGCGCTACGTCGAAGCGACCTGGTGGATCGCGATCGCCGCGGCGTTCGTCACCTCGTACTTCCATGGACGATTGCTCCTCGAGCTCTCACGGCGAACGTGGGTGGCGGCGGTCGGACTGACGCTGCTGTGGATCGCGCCGGGCTTCTTCCGCCTGATGTGTTCGACGCTCTCGCAGCCGCTGTTCATCGCGCTGAGCAGCGCCGGCGCATGGGCGCTGATGCGTTGGACCGTCGCGCCGAGCACTCGACTCGCTGTCGCGTTGGGCTTGCTCGGGATGGCCGCGAGCTTGCATCGCTACGACGGCCTCGTATTCATTCCTGTGTGCGCGCTGGTCATGGTGAGCGCGCCGCGCGGTGCGCCTCTCGCGCGTCGAGTCGGCCGCGCGGCGTTGGTGGCCGCCATCGCCGCGGCTCCGCTGCTGGCGTGGCTCGGACGAAATCGCGCCGTCAGCGGCTCGTGGACCGGCGAGCGCGTCGCGAGCTCGACGACGCTGCTCGAGCAATGCGCCGATGTCGCGCTCATGGCGCGCGTTGCGCTCGCGCCCGGGCTCGACGCCGACTCGACGGCAGCCGTGCTCGCGCTGGTGTTGCTCGCCGCATTGGCGATCGGATGGGCCGTGTCGGCGACTCGCCGCGGAGAGCGCGCGCAGGTGTTGAGCGCGTTCGTCTTCCCCGTGGTCTACGGCGCCGCGCTGATCTCGATGGCCTCTCGCGTCGAGATGGACCGGCTCAGCGATCGGCTCGCGGCGCCTTTGACGCCACCGCTCGTGGCCGCAGCCGTGCTCGGATTGAGCGAGGCGGGATGGTGGTCGCGCGGTGCGGCATCACTGCGGCGCTGGGGACCCGTGCTGCTCTGCGGTGGGTACACGCTGATCGCCGTTGCGATGCGTGCGAGCGCGACCGTTGGCGTCGCTGGGGAGCTCCGGGCTGACGGCGCTGGCGGATTCGCTTCCGCGCGATGGCTCGACAGCGAGCTGGCTCGCTGGCTGCGCGCGAACCCGCTGGAAGGCGCGATGTTCAGCAACGCGCCGGAGGCGGTGCTGCTCGGCGCCGATCGGATGCCGCAGTGGCTCGACGGGGACGACTTCGCCGAAACCTTGGACTCGGTCGACGGACCGCGCGTGCTGGTCCTGAGTCTCGCGCGCCGTCGCGATCGCCGTTTGCTCGAGCGGGTCGCCGAGAGCTATCGACTCACCCCGGTGGTCGAGTTCGCCGAAGCCGGGGTGTACCGGGTCGAGGGGCGCGTCGAGTGATCGGCTCGGCCCGCGGGCCGGCCTGGCGCCTCAGCAGATGCCGCTTTCCAGCAGGCTGGCCGCGATGAGGACCTCGTCCGGGCAGCTCTCGTCGTTGCAGTGAGCCACGCGGATCTCCGGCGGCGGCGCGCCGGCCGCCAGCGCGCACTGGTACACCCGCACCAGGTCGAGCACGCGATCTTCGAGGCGTCGTCCCGCCGGGACTTGGAGCACGTACTCCACCTTGCCCGCGCTGACCACCTCGACGTCGATCTGCGGCAGCTCCGCGGCGCAAACCTCGCGGATGCGCGCGCCCTTGGGCTCCGGATGGAAGTTGGACCGCGCGCGCAGGCCCCACAGACGGACGCCGTCGTGGGCCTTCAGGCGCCACTCCACCACCTCGATCCCCGGGCTCGACAAGTCGGGGCGGGGGAACAGCGCCTGGCACGGCGGAACGCGCTGCAGCTGCTCCAGCCGAGCTCGCCAGTAGGCGGGGTCGAGCAGCAGAGGAGAGGGCGCGCGCTTCCGGGGTGCGGACATGATTCAGCCGCCTAGCCGACCTCCGAGCGGAGAGCGAACGCTCGAACGTGCATTGCTCGCGAAGAACTGCGCCGCGGCGCCGTAAGTGGGCCGTAACCGGATCAAATTTCCCACTGTCGCCGCGCGTGACGCTGGCGGCCCGCACTTGAACGCCACTATCATGCGCCCCTCACGCGCGCGGGGCGCCTCCAGCAGGGGTCCCGCGCCCTTTCGTCCCTAGAGCGCGCGCCGAGCCCCGTGCGACCGCCGCGCAGCCATCGCAGGCGTCCACCTTCCCGGTGGGGTCCTGGTCGCAGGAGTCTCCCCAACTTGCTAGCGATCGCCAGCCTTGTACTGTGCGGACTCGTCACCGAGCCCGCGTCCGCGATTTCCGCTGCAGCGACCGCGAATTCCGCCCCTGGGAAGATCCCCAGCGCGGTCACGACGGGCGCTCCGGCCCCCGATGATGCGGCGGCCAAATCCCCGGCCAAGAAGTCCGCGGGCAAGCCTGCCAAGCCGGACAAGGCCAGCGAGGACGCTGCCCAGGGTTCGCCCGCGCCGGCGGAGGAGGCGCCGCCCACGCTGTTCATCCGCGCCGGGAAGCTCTACGCGCGCCCTGACCGGGTGCTCGAGGGAGTCGGCATCCTAGTGGAGAAGGGCCGGGTGGTCGCCATTGGCGCGGACCTCCAGGCCCCCAAGGACGTGCGCAAGCTGGAGGCCCCGGTCGTGTGCGCCGGGTTCATCGACGGCTGGTCCTCGTTCGCGCTGGACCCGGCGGCCTACGGCGACGAGCGGGCCACGCCGGCCTCGGCGGCGATCGACGCCGTCGATCCCTATGTCGACTCGCGCTGGGAGCGCGAAATCGCGCGCGCCGGAGTGACGAGCTACCGCCTGCAGGCGTCCGCCGGGACTCGGGTCGGCGGAATCGGCGCCCTGCTGCGCATCAACCCGGTGCGGACCACGGCGGAGTCGATCCTGCTAGGCGACTGTTCGGTTGGCCTGTCGCTGGCCATCTCCCGCTCGGGCGACGTGTTCGAGCGCGCCGCGGAGACGGAGCGCGTGCTGAGCGCGATCTCGGACGGCTGGAGCTACCTCGAAGAGCAGAACGAGTACAAGCACGAGCTCGCCGAGTGGGAGAAGAAGATCGCCGAGAAGCGCAAGGAACTCGACGACGGCTTCAAGAAGGCCAAGAAGGACCGCGAGAAGGCCGAGACCGAAGCCAAGGACAAGGGCGGCGAGTTCAAGGAGAAGGAATACAAGGAAGACAAGAAGCCCAAGGCGCCGCGCTATGACGAGGACAAGGAAGTCCTCGCACGCGTCGCGAACGGGGAGCTGCCGCTGGTGGTCGAGGCGCACAGCGCCGTCCAGATCCGATCGCTGCTGGCTTCGGTGGAGCGCTTCAAGCGCGCTCGACTGGTGCTCGCAGGAGCGACCGAGGCCGCTCCCTTCGCCAAGCAACTCGCCGAGCGACGGATCCCCGTGTTGCTCGCGCCCGCGCCGCTGGGGTTCTACCGCGACTCGAACAGCGCCAATGCCACGCTCGCACTCGCGGCCGAACTCGAGGAGGCGGGCGTGGAGGTGCTGTTCGGAAGCGGCGGTCAAGGCGGACTCGCCTCGCGCGATCTTCCGCTGCTCGCCGCGTTGGCGATCGGGCACGGCATGAGCCCGCAGTCGGCGCTGGCCGCGCTCACCACGCGCCCCGCGCGCATCTTCGACGTCGGTTCGCGCGTCGGTTCCGTGGAGCTGGGTCGCGACGCCGACCTGCTCCTGCTCGATGGCGAGCCTTTCGGGGCCTCGACCAAGGTGAAGTACGTGCTCTGCGGCGGCGACCTGGTGGTCGAGGAGTGAGCCCGATGAAGAACTGGTTCCTGTTCGCAGGCGCGCTGCTCAGCGCGCCGCTCGCGGCGTTCGCCTCGGGCGTTCCCGCGGTCGCGAGCGACGCGACCTTCGCGGTCAGCGCGAAGCACATCGTCGTGGACGGCAAGACGACGGTGGTCGACGGTGTCTTGATCGTCGAACGCGGCAAGGTGCGCGAGGTGCTCGACGCCAAGCAGAAGTCCAAGGCCGCGGGCCTGCCCACGGTCGAGCACGGCGGCTGGGTGAGCGCCGGCATGATCGCGGCGCGCTCCCACCTGGGCACGCGCGGCGAAGTGGTCGAGCCCAAGCGCTCGATCGCGGCCCACGCGCGAGTGGTGGACGTGGTCGATTTCGGCCACCCCGAGCTCAACGCGGCGCTCGAAGCCGGCATCACGACCGTCGTGGTGGCGCCGGACGGTTCGAACCTGATCGGCGGCCGAACCGCGGTGGTGAAGACACACGGGCGTCAGGTGCTGGACCCCGACGCGCACCTCGTGATCGCGCCGTCCGCGAGCGCTTTGCGCGCCAATCGCGAGCCGACCAGCTTCGCCGGCGCCATGGCGATGCTGCGTGAGCAGTTCGAGCGTCCCGAGGGGCCGGTGGCTGAGGTTGCCGCCGGCAAGCTGCCGGTGCTGCTCGAGGTCAGCGCACGTGACGAGTTGCAGCGCGCGCTCGAGTTTGCGCTCACGCACAAGTTGCGCGGCGCCCTGAGCCACGCGGCGCTCGCCGGTGAACTCGCCGCCGACGTGAAGCGCTCCGGCCTGGCTGCGATCGTCGGCCCGTTCGGAGTCGGAACGCATCCGCGCGCGCTGGATTCGGTTCGCGCGCTCGCGGCGGAGAGCGTGCCGCTCGCCTTCGGACTCGACTGGAACTCGGCGCCGGAGGAACTGCGCCTGAGCGCCGTCATGTGCGTGCGTCAGGGCCTGTCGAGCGAGTTGGCGTGGAACGCGCTCACTTCGCACGCGGCTGCGGTGCTCGGTCTGCAGGAGCGCATCGGGACCCTTCGCGCGGGTTGCGACGCCGATTTCGTGCTTTGGAGCGGCGCGCCGCTCGAGTTGACCAGCCACGTCGACGCCGTGTTCGTCGGCGGAGTCCATGTCTTCGGAGGCCGCAAGTGAGCTTTCAGTTCTCCACCAGCGCCGCCGCAGTGCTGTTCGTCGCGTCGAGCGCCTTGGCGCTCTCGAGCGCTCCGATCGCGGCTCAGTCCAAGAAGTCCGACGAGCAACGCTCGTGGACCATCACGGCCGAGCGCGTCTACACCGCCGAGGGCGACGCGATCGAGGACGGCGAGATCGTCGTCGAGGGCGGCAAGATCCGCGCGGTCGGCAAGGGAGGCGGCGGTGACCTGAAGGTCTTCGCGGTCACGCCCGGGCTGGTCGACCTCTCGATTCGAATCGATCAGGGCTTCCTGTCGGTCGAGCAGTCGCGCGAGGTCACGCCCCACGTGCGCGCGGCGGCCTCGCTCGACGTGTTCGACGAGGCCTGGATGCGCGCGGTTCGCGGCGGCGTCACCACGGCGATGGTCAACGTGCCCGATCGCAACGTGATCGGCGGACTGTCCGTCGTCGTGAAGACGGCGGGCGAACTGAGCGCCTCGGCGCGCGTGGTCAAGGCCGACGCTGCGCTCTACGGCGCGATCGGCAGCGCGCCCTCATCGGGGAACCGCACGGCCTCGCCGCGGCCCGAGGACTTCTTCGTCCGCCGGCCGACGACGCGCATGGGCGTGGAGTGGGAGTGGCGCAAGGCGCTGTTCGACGCCGCCGCTGCTCGCGTCGACCCCAAGCGCGCCAAGCCCGGCGACGGCGAGTTGCAGCGCGCCCTCGACGGAAAGCTTCCGCTGGTGATCCAGGCCTGGGCCTCGCAGGACATCCGCACCGCGGTGTTCCTGGTGGAAGAAGCGCGCCGCGAGGGCTGGGGCAACCCGACGCTCATCGTCGACGCCGCCGCTGAAGCTTGGCGCGAGCCGCAGCTTCTCGTGCGCTCGAAGGCCGCCGTCGTGCTGCCTCCGTTCGCGCCGCTCGGCCGTTCCGGCGACCGCTCGTTCTTCGCGCTCGACACCGCGGCCAAGTTGGAAGCGCTCGGTGTGCCCGTTGCGCTGTCGGGTCACGACGCCGAAGCGCTCGAGGATCGCCTGTGCTACCAGCCCGGGTACGCCATGCGCGGAGGCATGAGCTTCGCCAGCGCGCTCGCCTCGGTCACGCTCACGCCGGCGCGGCTGATCGGCGTCGATCAGCGCGTCGGATCGATCAAGGCCGGCAAGGACGCCGACCTCGTGCTGTGGAACGGTGAGCCGTTCCAACCCACTTCCAAGGTCGTCGGCGTGCTCGTCGACGGACGTCTGATCGTCGACCCGCGCCAAGCCGCGAACGCCTCCTCGAGCTCGAACAAGTAGCCCCGCACCATCCCCACATGAAGCACCTTCGCTCCACTGCTCAACGCTTCGTCTCGCGCGGAATGCGGCGCGCGTCTGTTCTGGCCGCCGCTGCGGCGCTGTGCTCCGGCGCAGCCCTCGCCGACGGCAAGCTCGCGATCAAGGCCGGCCGCATCGTCACGGCGCCCGACGCGCCCGTGATCGAGAAGGGCGTGATCGTGATCGAGAACGGTCGCATCGCCGCGATCGGCAAGGACAAGGACGTGAAGATCCCCTGGGACGCGCCGGTGATCGACGCTCCCCAGGCGACGGCGTTCCCCGGCTACGTCGAGGCTCACGTCTCGCGCGGCATGGACCGCTCCAACGAGAGCCCCGAGATCGTGATCCCGTTCCTCACGGTGCGCGATTCGATCGACCCGGTGAACTTCTTCTTCGAGGACTGCCTGCGCGCCGGCATCACGACCATCAACGTCCAGCAGGGCAACGATTGCATCGTCGCCGCGCAGGGCATGGTCGTGCGGCCCGTGGGGCTCACCATCGACGACATGGCGGTCAAGTACCCCGCCGGCGTGAAGATGTCGGCCTCGCCCCGCCGCGGAGCGTCGGCCGCGACGCAAGCTCAGTCGCTGCGGCGCGTGTTCAGCGATCTGCGCCGCTACCTCGAACAGATCGTCCAGGAGAAGAAGGACGGCAGCGACCGCGCGCACCGCGAGGCGCTGTACCAAGGCCGCGACCTCGAGGGCGAGAAGGCCAAGGGCCGCGCGATGGAAGGCAGCGCGTGGAAGGTCCAGGGACTCGAGCTGATTCCGCGCGGCGAGATCGACGAGAAGCAGGAGCCGCTGCTCGCTCTCGTCGAGGGCAAGCTGCCCGCGTTCATCTGGTGCGGCCGGCCCGCCGACGTGCACCTGGCCATCGACGTGGCGCGCGAGAACGGCTTCCTCGCCCGCACGACGCTGGTGATCGACCCGTCGTGCTGGAAGGCCGCCGACGTGATCGCCGCCGCCAAGGTCCCGGTCGTGCTGCAGGGCAACGTGCTGCACACCGAGTTCGATCCGCTGACGGGCAAGGAACACGAGACGTTCGTGCCCAAGGTGCTCCACGACAAGAAGATCCCCTTCGCGCTGAGCTCGCTGAACTCGACCAACCAGGCGCTCTGGTATCAGGCTGCGCTGTGCGTCGGTCACGGACTCCCGCGCGCTGCGGCGCTCGCGGCGATCACCACTGCGCCTTCGAAGATCCTCGGGCTCGACAAGCGCGTCGGGAGCCTCGAAGTCGGCAAGGACGGCAACGTCCTGCTGCTCTCGGGAGATCCGCTGAGCGTCACGACCTGGGTCGAGCGCGTGGTGATCGAAGGCCGCGACGTGTACGACCGTTCCAAGGACGTCCGCGTGCAGCACCTCGTCGCTGGCAAGCAACCCGCCAACACCGCGGCCATGAACGCCGAGGAACTCGACCCGAGCAAGGTCTGCTGCGACGGCTCCGACGAGAAGGCGCACGCCAAGCACCTCGAGGAGCAGAAGCGCGCCGCCGACAAGGGCGAGGGCGGCAAGGACGGGGAGAAGAAGGGCGACGACAAGAAGGGCGACGACAAGGACAAGAAGGACGAGAAGAAGGGCGACGGCTCGCACGACGGTCACGGCCACGGCAGTGACGACGGCGCGCACACGGGCGGCGCCGAGGGGGCGCGTCAGTGATGCGACTCCCGCAGCTCTGCGCGGGCGCGCTCGCGCTCGCCGCGCTGGCCTGGGCCGGCGATTCTCACTCCGAAGCCTCGCACTCGTCGAAGAGCGCGCGCCCGGTCCTGCTCAAGGCCGGCGCCATCCACACGATGGGTGAAGCGGGCGTCGTCCTCGGCGGCGCGGTGCTCGTCGAGCGTGGCAAGGTCGTCGCGGTCGGCAAGGATCTCAGCGTTCCTCCGGGCGCCGAAGTCGTCGACTACGGCCCCGACGCGGTGATCGTGCCCGGACTCGTGGCGGCCCGTTCGAGCTACGGCGCGACGTTCGCGGCCTCGCCGCGCAGCGCCGATCCGTTCCTGCGCGCCGCGGATCACTTCGATCCGTACTCGCGCGCCTACGTCAGCGACCTGATGGGCGGCGTGACGACCGTGTACGTCGCTCCCGCGCGCAATCGGCTCATCGCCGGACAGGGCGCGGTGGTCAAGCTCGCCGGAAGCGGTGAGCGCATGCTCGCCGAGGTGAGCGCGCTCCACGGCGCCATCACCGCCGAGGCGCGCCGCGTGCCCGGCTACTGGGATCCGCCGATTCCCGCCACGATCGAGAACGGACTGGGTGTCGTCGAGCAGCAGTTGCCGGGCTCGGCGATGGGCGCGGTCATGGCGCTCGACGAGTTGCTCGCGATCGCGCGCGGAACGTCGCGCGACAGCGGCGCGTGGGGCCCTGACACCGCCTCCAAGTTGCGCGAACTGATCGATGCGAACGTGCCCTGGCGCATCGGCGCCGACACGGCCGAGGAGATCCGCGCGCTGGTTGAATTCGCTCGCCGCGAAAAGTTGCCGCTCGTGATCGAGGGCGGTGAGGAGTCGGCCCAACTCGGCGAGGAACTCGCTCACGCCGGGGTGACGGTCGTGCTCACGGTCGACGTCGCCGGCCAGAGCAGCGGGCGCGACATGGGCAAGGCGCGCGACGAGCGCCGTCCGCGCTACGACAACGCGGTCCACCTGGCCAAGGCCGGTGTGAAGCTGGCGATCGCGCCGGGCGGCGCGCTGCGAGCACGAGACCTGCGCTTCGCGGCTCAAGTGGCTTCGCGCGGCGGCTTGAGCGCAGATCTCGCCCTGCGAGCGATCACGATCGACGCGGCCGAAGCCCTCGGCGTCGCCGCGCGCGTCGGAAGCCTCGCTCCGGGCAAGGATGCCGACGTGTGTGTCTTCAGCGGCGAGCCCATGTCGGCCACCGCGAGCGTTCTCGCCACCTGGATCGAAGGCGAACGCGTGTGGAGCGCGGCCTCCGCTTCCGCCGTCGTGATCGATGCGCAGGAAGTGCACCTGGGCGACGGTCACGTGCTGCGCCCCGGCCAAGTGCTCCTGCGCGACGGCAAGATCGCCGAGGTCGGCGCTCGCGTGGCGCGGCCGGTTGGCGCGCGCGTCGTCCGCGGCTTCGCGGCGATGCCCGGCATGATCGACGCGCTGGGCTTCCTCGGGCTCGAGGGCTCGCAGCAGTCGCCCGCCACCGACTTCAACCTCGCCAAGATCCTCGACACTCCCGATCACATCGATCGCGAGGTCGCTCGCAGCGGTGTGACGACGGTGGTGATGACGCCGCGCGGGCTGCGCGACACCGGCTCGCCGATGATGGCGTACAAGCCCGCCAGCAGTGACTTCGAGCGCCAGGTGGTCGCCGATCCGACCGCGCTGCGCATGGCGTGGAGCGAGTCGAACCGCCTCAAGTCCGGTGAGAAGGTGCGCGCTCAACTCAAGCGCGCCGCGGACTACGACAAGAAGTGGCGCGAGTACGAGGAGGCGCTGCGCAAGTGGACGCCGCCGGCGCCGGAAGCTGCGCCGGAAGAGGAGGCCGCGGACGACAAGGCCGAGGCCAAGTCCGACACCAAGACCGACGGCAAGTCGGAGGAGAAGAAGGACGAAGCCTCCGGCGACAAGAAGGACGGCGACAAGAAGGACAGCAAGAAGAAGGGCAAGGAAGAGGAGGAGGCCGATCCGCTGACCGGCGTCTGGGCCGGTGAGCTGAAGTCCTCGCCCGACGTGAGCGATGGCGAGCTGCGCCTCCGCCTCGAGCTCAAGGGCGAGAGCGTCGTCGGCGCGTTGCGCTGCGACCACCTCTCGTCGACGCTCGTGCCGCTCGTCGGCGGCTGGAGCGACAAGCGCCTGAGCGCGAGCGGCTGGGGTTCGCGCGGCGTGATCACGCTGTCCGGCTCGGCCAAGGCGGGCAAGTTCGAGGGCGAGCTCCAGTTGGGCGAGTCCAAGTTCGAGTTCACCGCGACGCGCGAGAGCAAGGAACTGCCCGTGGCTGCGCGCAGCGAGGTGCGGCGCGAGAAGAAGAGCGATACGCCCGAGCCGAAGGGCAAGCCGCGCTCTCCGGGAGTCGACGGCAAGCTCGAGCCGTTCCGTCGCGCCATGCGCGGCGAGGCTGCGATCGTCGTCGCGGTCGATCGCGAGGACGAAATCCTCGCCTGCGTCGCTGCGTTCGAGGAAGTGGGCATCAAGCCGGTCCTCCAAGGGGCCGAGGACGCCTGGCTCGTCGCGGACAAGCTGCGCGGCCGCATCGCGGGCGTGCTGCTGTCGCACGCGTTGTTGACGGTCGAGGAAGGCAAGGGGCTGAACGAGGTGCGCAACCGCTACTCGGATCTCGCGGCCCACGGCATCGCGCTGGCCTTCCACAGCCTGGCCGAGGAAGGTGCGGCGGAGCTGCCGATGTTCGCGAGCTACGCCGTGTCGCTCGGGTTCAGCCCGGACGTGGCGCTGCGCGCGTTGACCAGCGACGCGGCCACGATGCTCGGCATCCAGGCGCGCGTCGGCCGGCTCTCGCCCGGACTCGACGGCGACGTGCTCGTGCTCGACGGCGCGCCGCTCGAGCCCTCGACCAGCGTGCTCAAGGCCTTCGTCGACGGCGTCGAGGTGCGCTGAACTCGCGTGGTCGTCGCCCTCGCCATCGCCTGCGCGCTCTCGCTCGAGGGCGCAGCGACCGAGTCGGTCCCGCTGCCCGGTGAACGGGGCGGGCCGGGCTTGGCGCTGTTCGCAGCCAAGGCGCTGACCGCGGCTTGGAAGGGCGAGCAGTCGCTCGACAACGCGGTGCTGCTGGTGCGCGACGGTCGCATCGAGGCGATCGGCGAGCGCGACTCGGTCGCCGTGCCCGCGGGCTACGTCGTGCGCGACCTCGGACCGCTGTGGGTCATGCCGGGCATGATCGATCTGCACTGCCACGCGGCGGGCACGATGGACATCAACGACCTGGTGTACGTCACGCAGCCCGAGCTGTCGGCGCGCACCTCGGTCATCCCCGACAATCCGGCCTTCCAACGCGGCATCGCCGCCGGCGTCACCGCGGTGCTGTTCATCCCCGGCTCCGGGGTCAACTGCGGCGGCCGCGGTGTGCTGCTCAAGACCGGACCCGAGAAGTACGAGGACGCGCTGATCCGCGATCCGGGTTCGCTCAAGGTCGCTCAGTGGGGCAACCCCGAGGGCTATGCCTTCGGCGTGGGCAAGACCTGGGAGAACTACCACCTGCGCGACATGTTCCGCCGCGGGCAGGCGTACGCGCGAGCTTGGTCGGACTTCGAGGCCGGCAAGGGGCCTCAGCCCGAGCGCAAGCTCGAGTTCGACGTGTTCCGCGATCTGTTCGCCAAGCGCACGCAGGTCTCGACGCACACGCAGATCACGCAGGTCGTGATGATGACCCTGCTGATGATCCGCGGCGAGTTCGGACTCGACGTGTACATCGACCACGGCGAGTTCGGCGGCTACCGCATGGCGGAGCTGGCCGAGAAGATGGGCGTGCCGGCGATCCTCGGGCCGCGCAACGTCGAGACGATGAGCCTGGGGATGATGCTCTTCACGGGCGAGTCGCCCGAGCGCTTCCAGGGCATCGCCGCCGGCTACCAGGAGCGCGGGCACTCGATGATCGGCTTCAACACCGACTGTTTGCCGTTCCCCGGCTTCACGCCGTCGCTCGAGGACTTGCCGACGCAGGGCGCGATCGCGGTGTACTACGGCTTCGACGATCGCGAGATGGCGACGGTGCGCGGTCTGACGATCGTGCCGGCGAAGACCGCGGGCATCGACCATCGCGTCGGGAGTCTGGAAGTCGGCAAGGACGCCGACATCGTCGTGCTCACGGGCGTGCCGTCGGATCCGCGCCGCGCAGTCGAGCAGGTCTACGTCGAAGGGCGTCGGGTCTACGACACCTCGGTCAACAGGAGACGCTGGTGATGGTGAATCGGGCCCGAATCGGGTGGTGGTGTGTGCTGGCGCTGGCGCTGCCGGGAAGCCCCGTCGTGGCGCAGTCGGCGCCGCGCGCGTCGGCGACCCTGCGCGCTCCCGACCCCAGCCGATCGGCGTACCTGGACGACGACGCGCTCGCTCCGCCGGCGCCCGGCGCGAAGGGCGGGCCCGGACTCGCGCTGTGCGTGCGCAAGGCGCTCACGGCTCAGTGGGGCGGCGCGCAGACGATCGACAACGCGCTGATCCTCGTGCGCGACGGACGCATCGAGAGCCTCGGGCCGCGCGACTCGACCAACGTTCCCGCGGGCTACGTCGTGCGCGACCTGGGCGCGCTGTGGGCCATGCCGGGAATGATCGACCTGCACTGCCACGTCGGCGGGTCGATGGACATCAACGACATGGTCT
>CALKYE010000053.1 GCA_938003765.1 uncultured Planctomycetia bacterium | reverse complement strand
CGAGATCGGGATCGAGTGCGGCGGCTCGAACGTGCAGTTCGCGATCAACCCCGACGACGGGCGCATGATCGTGATCGAGATGAACCCGCGCGTGTCGCGCAGCTCGGCGCTGGCCTCGAAGGCCACGGGCTTCCCGATCGCGAAGTTCGCGGCGAAGCTGGCCGTGGGCTACACGCTCGACGAGCTGGTGAACGACATCACCAAGAAGACGCCGGCCTGCTTCGAGCCGACGATCGACTACTGCGTGGTCAAGATCCCGCGCTTCGCGTTCGAGAAGTTCCGCGGCGCGGACCCGACGCTGACGACGCAGATGAAGTCGGTCGGCGAGACCATGGCCATCGGCCGCACCTTCAAAGAGGCGCTGCAGAAGGCAATGCGCGGGCTGGAAACCGGGCGGCCGGGCATGGGCCTGGACCCGCGCGATCCCGCCGAGCCGCTGACGCTGGACCACGATCAGCTCACGCGCACGCTGCGCACGCCCAACGCCGGCCGACTGCCCGCGCTGCGCGCCGCGTACCGCGCCGGCTGGAGCACGGACGAGATCCACGAGGCGACCAACATCGACCCGTGGTTCCTCGAGAACATCCGCGAGCTGTGCGACTTCGAGCGCGAGCTCTCGGGCGCGCTGCTCACCAAGGAACTGCTGCGCCGCGCCAAGCAACTGGGCTACGCCGATCGCCAGATCGCGCTCGCGGTCGGCGCCACGGCCGAGGCCGTCGCCGCGCAACGCGAGGACTGGGGCATCGAGGCGACCTACAAGCTGGTCGACACCTGCGCGGCCGAGTTCGAGGCTTCGACGCCGTACTACTACTCGACCTGGGAAGACGAGACTGAAGTTCGCCCCGGGAAGACCGAGAAGATCGCCATCCTCGGCGGCGGACCGAACCGCATCGGCCAGGGCATCGAGTTCGACTACTGCTGCGTGCACGCGGCCAAGGCGGTGCGCGAGATCGGCTACGAGGCGATCATGGTCAACTCGAACCCCGAGACGGTGTCGACCGACTACGACACCAGCGACCATTTGTTCTTCGAGCCGCTGACGCACGAAGACGTGATGAGCGTGCTCAACACGAGCAAGCCCAAGGGCGTGATCGTGCAGTTCGGCGGACAGACGCCGCTCAACCTCGCCAGCGGCCTGCACCGCGCCGGCGCGCCGCTCATCGGCACCAGCGTCGAGTCCATCGACCGCGCCGAAGACCGCAAGCTGTTCGCCGAGATGATCGTGAAGCTCGGGCTCAACCAGCCCGACAACGGCATCGCCACCAACCCCGGCGAAGCCTTCGCGATCGCGCGCCGCATCGGCTATCCCGTGCTCGTGCGGCCCAGCTACGTGCTCGGCGGCCGCGCCATGGAGATCGTCTACGACGACGAGTCGCTCGATCACTACATGCAGAACGCCGTGCAGGCGTCGCCGGATCGTCCGGTGCTCGTGGACAAGTTCCTCGAGGACGCGATCGAGGTCGACGTCGACTGCATCAGCGACGGCGAGACGGTCGTGATCGGCGGCGTGATGGAGCACATCGAGGAGGCCGGGATCCACTCGGGCGACTCGACCTGCGTGCTGCCGCCGCACACGCTCGACCGCGGGCTGCTCGAAGAGATCATGCGCACCACCAAGGCCATGGCGCTCGAGCTGAACGTGATCGGCCTGATGAACGTGCAGTTCGCCGTGAAGGGCGAGCGCGTGTACGTGCTCGAGGTCAATCCGCGCGCGTCGCGCACGGCGCCGTTCGTGTCGAAGGCCATCGGCGTGCCGCTCGCCAAGCTCGCCGCCAAAGTGATGTGCGGCATGAAGCTCACCGAGTTGGGCTTCACCGAAGAGGTCGTTCCGCCCTACTACTCGGTCAAGGCGCCGGTCTTCCCGTTCAACAAGTTCCCCGGCGCCGACATGCTGCTCGGCCCCGAGATGCGCTCGACCGGCGAAGTCATGGGCATCGACGAGAACCTCGGCTTCGCGTTCGCCAAGGCCTTCGAGGCCGCGGGCATGAAGCTCCCCCGCCGCGGCAAGGTGTTCCTGTCGGTCAAGAACGCCGACAAGCGCGCGATCCTCTCCGACGCACGCCTGCTGGCGCAGATGGGCTACGAGTTGCTCGCCACCGACGGCACTTACAACGCTCTGAAGAACGCCGGCATCAAGGCCGAGCGCGTCAACAAGGTGCACGAGGGGCGCCCGCACATCGTCGACCGCATCAAGAACCGCGAGATCGCGCTGGTGCTGAACACGCCGCTGGGCAAGCAGACGCGCCACGACGACAAGCAGATCCGCTCCGCCGCGATCATGGGCGGCATCCCGTGCATCACCACGCGCGCCGGCATTTCAGCGCTCGTTCAAGCGCTGCTCGCGCTCAACAGCGGCGAGTACCTCGTCAAGCGCATCCAGCACCACCACCGCTTCCGCGTCGGCGGCAAGGCGCTCGCGAAGGCCTGAAGCACGGCGAACGCGCGGGCCCGCTCGAGGGGTCCGCGCGTGGCGAGCTCGCTCGAGATCGAAGAGCGAGCGCGGTGATCGGCTCAGCGATGAGCTCTGGAGTTCTCACGCGCGGAGCATCGCTGGCGATTTCCGTGCGCCGTTTGCGGCGTCGTCGAAGACGAGCGATGCGCACGCCGCGTGCGACGTGAACCACCACGTCGGCAGACTGAGTGGCGCGGACCCGAGCACGATGCATGCTCGATGAGAGTCTCCGCTTCGCGCAGCCTTAGGACTCACCACGTCTTCGAGACGCGCATTGCGAGAAAGCTCGACGCGCTGAGTAACTCGCGATGGGTCGAGGTCTACCGCGTCCGATCGGCGACTCGCAGGCCGCCGCACGTTCGATACAGAAGAACTCAAGGAGATCATTCTCATGAGACGCCGCGACTCTTGCCTCATCGGCCTCATGTTGTGTGGAACGGTGAACGCTGCCCTCGGGCAGACTCCCTTCGCACCCTTCCCAGTGCCGATCCCGAGCCTGTCGTACGCGCACGATGGCCACAACGCGGTCGACATGAACGGCGACGGCCATCCCGACTTGGTCTCGATTCACTCGCTGGACCTGCGCATCGAGACCAATCGAGGTGACGGACGCATGGCGCCGGCGAACGTCACACGACTCCGCCGCGGCAACTTTTGGATCGACTTCGGGGACATCAACGAAGACGGACACATGGATGTCGTCTGCGTGAACGTCGCCATATCCGCGGTCGCACCCGTGCTGGTGGCTCTTGGAGACGGCGTCGGCGGTATAGCCACGGTCCTGCCGATCACGCTCAGCGGTGGCTCCGAGTGCCGAAACTTCGGCGTTGTCGATGTGAACAACGACGGCCACTTGGACATCGCGCTCGTGAGGACCTATCCCCTCTACGCGCTCACGACCATCTTGGGGGACGGGCGAGGCGGCTTCACCGAGACAGGCCTCTCCTCGCCACTGGGCGGCCCATTCCACTTCGGTGACTTCAATCACGACGGGTGGGTCGACGTTCTGGGCTATGACTTTCAACCGCCCTACGGACTCGTGATCGCGCAAGGGGACGGCTCGGGGCAGTTTGCCATCGTCACTCAGTTGATCTCGGGGGTGGGCTCTCGCGGAGTGGCCGTCCGCGACACCGACGGCGACGGGTGGCTGGACATCTTCATGTGCGACGCCACGACGCTGGTGTACGAGCTGCGCGGCATCGGACCCAACTCGTTCAGCGCACCCATCACGCACAACGCTGGCCGACCCGTCGCGACGCCGCAACTCGTCGATGTGGACCTCGATGGCGCCATCGACCTGGTGGCCGAGAGCCCGTACGGAAACGGAGATGCGACCATCTTCCGTGGCTTGCATTCGGGATCGCTCTCCACCCCCTCCAACGTCCCGTGGCCGATGTGGCGACCTTCGGCCGTCGACTTCGATGGCGACGGCCGGATCGACCTGGTCTCAGCCTCCGGTGAAGTGCTGCGGGGCGATGGAGTCGGCGGCTTCGTGCTGCCTCGGGTTTGGAGTGCTGGCCACCAAGTGTTGACGCTGCTTCCATTCGACCTGGATCAGGATGGGGACGTAGACATCACAACTCTGGGCCTCCAGAACAACGGTGGGATTCGATTGAACGATGGGCTCGGCAACCTGACCGAGCTGACTCAATTCATCCAAGGTCGCGACGCGACGTTCGCTGACTTCAACGGCGACGGCATTCTGGACAACGCCGTCGTGACAGGGGGCTATCTGCGGGTGGCACTTGGCACCGGCCTGCCAACGCCAATCTTCGGGTTCACGTCGTTCCAAGTTACTCCGGGTGGCGGTGACTACATCGGGCACGGGGACGTCGATGGGGACGGCGATCGGGACCTCGTCATCCGATTGGGATACACCGCAATCGCGATCTACGAAAACGACGGGGCCGGTGTGTTCTCGTTGCACTCATCGCTTCCTGGGGCGTCGGCGGTGCGCCCCGCCGACATGAACGGCGACGGAATCGCGGACCTGATCCTTCGACGGGAGAGCCCCCATCAGATCGAGATCCACCTCGGCAGCTCCAGCGGGGTCTTCGCACCGCCCACGACCTTCGCGCTACCTGGCTCCGGCAGCGACCTGATCGTCGTGGACGTCGACGGCGATAGCCACACGGATGTCATCGCCAGCTCCGGCGGATACTTCAACCAGTTCATCAGCGTTTGCCGAGGCGACGGCAGCGGCAATCTGATGGCTCGCGTCGACACCGAGCCTCCGCGACTGAGTTCGTCGCTCTCCTCCCCCGTGGCATCGAGGTCGATGGGAGACACGGATGGCGACGGACGGTTGGAGCTGCTCTTGAACGGTGGGGGGCTCGTGGAGTACCGCCCGGCCACCGTTGGCTTCGAATTGGTGGGTCGATTCGCGACCGGCGGGACGATCGCCGCTTTCGCGGACCTCGACGGTGATAATCGCGACGAGGTCATCGCCTGGAGCAGCTACCCTGCTCCGGCCAAGCTGCTCGTCCACACGCGGCGAGAGCCGATCGCGCTCCAGGCCTACTGCACTCCGAGCGCATCCACGCAGGGCTGCTCCCCCAGGATGACGAGCAGCGGGAGCCCCTCGATCTCCAACGCCACCGACTTCACGGTTCGAGTCGGAGGCGCTGATGGTCAACGCGCGGGCATGATGTTCTACGGGACCTCGGGGCGCGTCGCAGTGCCGTGGGCAGGTACGAACGGGTACATGTGCGTGAAGTCTCCGATCCAACGCACGGAGTTGCAGTTCAGCGGCGGAACCGCCGGGCAGTGTGACGGCGCGTTGTCGCTGGACTTCCTCGACTGGCTCTCCGCGCACCCGAGCGCGCTCGGTCAACCGATCGCAGTGGGACAGACGTTCAATCTGCAGGCCTGGTTGCGCGAACCTTCCGCCGCCAAGACGACCGCGCCGTCCAACGCACTGGAGTTCCAGTGGACTCCGTGACGGAACCGTGCGGCGAAGCGTCGCAAGACACGTCACTCGCCGCGTTCAGACGACCGCACGAGCGTCGCCATCAGAAGTTGGTGCGTCGCTGACGCGGCCGCCAGCCGACAACGAGGCTCGAGCCTGCGCCGAGTGCGCGAGCTCGAGCCTCGCTGCATCCGTGGCCACCTGCGTGCCGGCGGCACGGCGCGCTCGCGGGTTTTGGTGAAGCTCGCAACTTCCCGCGCTCGCAGTCGCGGCCAGCCGCGCGCAGCCGCCCGCGACGGCCCAGTCGCGACCAGCGTGTGGATCACCAACGCACGTCCGACTCGGCCCTTCCTGCCGCCACCCTCGACGCAGCCTGCTCCAACGGTTCCGGGCGGACGATCCGCCGCCAACCTGAGGCGCGGAGGGGAGCGCGCCCGGGCGACGCCGGGATCCACCAGGTGTGGCGTCGCGACGTCGCCGGAGGCGCCGCCACCACCGACCCGAGTCCGTCGGCGTCGGTGGCGATCCCCTCACTCCCCCCAGCTTTCAAAGCAGGGGTAGAGTTGACTGGGGAGCGCAAAGCGAGAGCCGCGGATCGGGCAGAACCCCGCGGCGCTCGGCTGCGTCCATGTAGTGCCTCCCGATGGGCAGCAATCGGCTCGCGGGGGGCGCTCCAGCCTGCGCCAAAGCCCATCTGGCCCCGCGCGCGGCGTCGAAGGCCCCCAAGCGAAGCTCAAGTTCATGCGATCCAATCAATTGCGTTCATCGTTTTGCGCCCTGGCGGTCGGTGTGTGCGCCAGCCTGGCCGGCGCCCAGGTCGGCGAAGTCCTCAGCGGCAGCAACCCGCCCCTGCCCGAAACGACCGAGCTGCGATTGAGCTTCGAGGAAGCCAACGCGCTGGCCAGCCACCCGCGCTGGCTGTCGCTCAAGTACGCCGAGTTCGACACTTCGGGCGAACTGCCCACGCTGCCGGAAGACCTTTCCGCCTCGCCGGCCCGGCCCGACGAGCGCAGCTACTTCCTCGTTCAGTTCCAGGGCCCGGTCGGCGAGGAGCACCGCCTCCGCGCCGCCGAGCTCGGCGTCGAACTGCTCGACTACATCCCCAACCACGCCTTCATCGCGCGCGGCACGACCGAGCAGCGCGCCACCCTCGGCGAGCAGGCTGAGACCCTCTGGACCGGCGAGTTCCACCCCGCCTACCGCCTCGACGAACGTCTGCGCCTCGCGAGCGAGCAGGCCCAGTACGACGACGTTCCGCTGCGGCTCGTGGTGACCGCGTTCCAAGGCGTCGAGCGCGCCACGCTCGACGCGCAACTTGCCGAGCTCGGACTGCGAGCCGTCGAGGGCGACGAGGAGACTGGGCGCTGGGTGGTCATCGCGGAAGGCACGGCCAAGCAAGCGCGCGCTCTCGCCCATGCGCGCGACGTGCAGTGGATCGAGCCTGAAGGCGTCTACACCACGCGCAACAACAACGCGACGTGGGCGGTCCAGACCTTCGTCAACCTCAGCCGTCGCGTGTGGGACCAGGGGCTCCACGGCGAGGGCCAGGTCATCGGCCACGTCGACAGCTCGGTCTCCATCGGCTCGTGCTACTTCTCCGACCCCAGCGGCGCGCCGGTCGGTCCCACGCACCGCAAGTTGGTGTTCGTCGGCGGCTCGGGCTCGAGCTCGCACGGAACGCACACCGCGGGATCGGCGGTCGGCGACTCGCAGCCCGTCAACGGTTCGACCTCCAACCGGGGCATGGCGTACATGGCCAAGCTCGCGCACACGGGCACGACCAGCGGCCTGAGCACGACGCTCGCCACGCACCGCAACAACGGCGCGCGCATCCACACCAACTCGTGGGGCAACGACGGCACGACCTCGTACGACTCGCTGTGCACCACGGTCGACTCGTTCTCGTGGAACAACGAGGACAACCTCGTGCTCTTCGCGGTGACCAACACCTCGTCGCTCCGGAACCCCGAGAACGCCAAGAACCTGCTCGCCGTCGGCGCCTCGCAGAACGGCTCGGGCGGCAACAGCTTCTGCTCGGGCGGCGCAGGGCCGACCGCTGACGGGCGCCGCAAGCCCGAGGTGTTCGCGCCCGGCTGCAGCATCGTCTCCGCGGGAACGAGTTCGTGCAGCACGAACAGTCTGACCGGCACGAGCATGGCCTGCCCGCTGGCTTCGGGCGCCGCGGCGCTCGTCCGTCAGTACTTCATGGACGGTTTCTATCCGTCGGGCGCTGCAGTGCCCGGTGATGCGTTCACGCCGACGGGCGCGCTCGTGAAGGCCGTGATGGTCAACTGCACGTCGGACATGACCGGCATCAGCGGCTTCCCGAGCAATCAAGAGGGCTGGGGACGGCTGCTGCTCGACCAGTCGCTGCACTTCACTGGCGACCAGAGCAAGATGATCGTCGAAGACGTGCGGCGCGCCCAAGGTCTCAGCACCGGGCAGAGCACGTCGATGCAGTTCACGGTCGTCACCAGCGCGGTCCCGCTCGAGATCACGCTCGCGTTCCACGACGCGCCGGGCACGGTCAACGCCGCCAATCCGGTGATCAACAACCTCGACCTGCGCGTCACGTCGCCGGCCGGAACGATCTACCTCGGCAACGTGTTCGCTAGCGGCGTTTCGAACACCGGCGGATCGGCTGACGCGAAGAACAACGTCGAGCGCGTGGCGCTCAACTCGCCGACGGTCGGCACGTGGACCGTCGAGGTCATCGGCACGAACATCCCGCAGTCCGGTCAGGGCTACGGCCTGTGCATCACCGGCGACGTCGTCAGCGGCGGCGGCGGCGGCAGCTCGAACCCGATCAACTACTGCACGGCTGGACTGACGACGAACTTCTGTCAGGCGACGATGTCGACGAGCGGAGTCGCAGTCGCCGGCGCCCCGAACGGCTTCACGATCACCGCGAACAACGTCGAAGGCGCCAAGCAGGGCATCCTGTTCTACGGAGTGAGCGGTCGGAACAGCGCGAGCTGGGGCCCGGGCAGCGGCAGCTTCCTGTGCGTCAAGACTCCGGTGCAGCGCATGGGCACGCTCAGCTCGGGCGGCAATGCGGGTCTTTGCAACGGCGCGCTGAGCCTCGACTGGAGCGCCTACGTCGCCGGCAATCCGGGCGCGCTCGGCAGCCCGTTCTCCGCGGGCGACGTGATCAACGCTCAAGCCTGGTTCCGCGATCCGCCGGCGCCGGGCACGACCAACCTCAGCGACGGACTCGAGTTCACGGTTCAACCCTGACCCGTTCGCAGTCGCCGACTCGTCGTCGGCGTCGATGTCTTCGTGATCCGCGGGGGCAGTTCGCAACAAGCGATCTGCCCCCGCGGTCGTGTTGGCAGTTTGGTCGCGCGCGTCGAAAGGGGAGTCCCCATCGCGGGGATCGCGAGGCGCAGCCGTCGGCGCCTATCCCGTTTGAGCTCGATGGAGTAGCGTCGACACGAGTCGCTCGCACCGGGGCAGCTTCAACGCCACGGAGACGGTGTACGCGGCGCGCGCGGTCCGAGTCCTTCCGCTCGACTCCGCAGCTCCTTCCCTACTGCGCTTCTTGCCGCAAGGAGAGTTTGCAACCGGGGACATGGGTAACACTTCTGACCGGGCACATAGGTGACACCGAGCGCGACGACTTCTGCGGCAACGGCCCCTCGAACTGCAACTCCGGCGCTGTCTACGTCT
>CALKYE010000052.1 GCA_938003765.1 uncultured Planctomycetia bacterium | reverse complement strand
CTCGGCTGCGCGACTGATCCGCGCAGGCACGAACTCGGCTGCGCGACGGTGCTGCGCGAGTTGGTGAAGCGCTAGCGCTGCGGCCCGCTACGAGCGGATCGAGCGCGTGAGGACTGCGCCAGCGAACTCGCGAGGCGGGCTCGGCGCTCGAGCTCGCGCACCGCGCGCGACGCCGTCGTGGTCGCGCCTTCCAGCGCGGTTTCCGCGGCGCGGGTACAACTGGGGGTTCTCCCCCCTTACCCGCTTGTGATCACCATGCTGAATCGACTCTCCGTGCGCCCGACCGTCGGCGCCACCTTTGCCGTCTTGTGCGCTCCTCTCGCCTCCGCGCAGGTGCAGACGACCTTCTCCATCGCCACCCAGTCTGGGAACAGCGTCGCGGGCGTTGGCCTGGTGACCAACATCGACACGGTGGCCGTCGCGAACGGCGGCGTCTGGATCGTGGAGGCCGACACCGACAACAGCGACCTCAACGCCGATTCGGTCGTGCTGCGCAACGGCGCGCTCGTCTCGCGGCAAGGCGACGCGCTCGCGGCTCCGGCCGGGACGACCATCAGCTCCTTCGGCTCGGGCGGTGCGCGCATCTCGTCGGCCGGGAACTGGGCGTGGAACTACTTCCTCGACGGCGCCACCTCGGGCGCCGACAGCGGCATCTTCTTCGACAACACGCTGGTGCTCCAGGAAGGCACGATCTCGCTGGCGCCGCAGTTCAGCGTCGGAACGCCCTACATCGGGTTCTTCGGCGCGAAGATCAACGACGCGAGTCAGGCGCTCGTCGTGGCGACCGTCGAAGACGTCGCCATCGCGTCCACGGTCGACCGCGCGCTCGTGCGCTTCCAACTCGGGCCGGGCGGAGCGCTGCTGAGCGAGACCGTGATCGCGAAGGAAGGCGACGTGCTGCCCGGGCAGACCGAGGCGGTCGCCGACTTCGCCACCGGACCGCACGGCTCGGACTTCAACGATCTCGGCCAGGTGCTCTTCATCGCCGACCTCGCCGGCTCGACCGCCAGCGACGGAGCGATCTACCTCGACTCGACGCTGCTCGCGCAGGAAGGCGCGCCGTCGCCCGTCGCGGGACGCAACTGGCTCGGCCTGAGCACGTCGCAACGCGTAGCGCTCAACAACGTCGGCGACTACGCCTTCACGGGACAGCTCGACGCGCCCACCACCGACGACATCGTGCTCGTGCGCAACGGCGCGGTGTTCATGCGCGAGGGCGATCTCGCTCCGGGCGTCAGCGGAGGTTGGACGGTGACCAGTTTCGGATCGGGCGCGGTCGACCTCGACGACGCCGGCAACATGTATTGGTTCTGCGACTGGACCGATCCCGACATCACGCGCGACACCGGCATCTACCGCAACAACCAGTTGCTGGTTCAAGAGGGCGTCAGCGTGATCAACGGCCAGTTGCTCACCTCGATCGCGACCGTCCAGGAGAACTTCATGGTCAGCGCCGACGGTCGCTGGCTGATCTTCGAGGGCGGCTTCGCAGGCGGAGCGTCTGCTGCCATCCTGATCGAGATGAGCGGCGCGACGAGCTCGTACTGCACGTCGAGCACGACCACCAACGGCTGCAATCCGTCGATCGCCGGAATCGGCGCGCCCAGCGCGAGCCTCGCGACGCCGTTCACGATCGCGGTGTCGAACGTCGAGGGCCAGCGCCTGGGCCTGGTGTTCTATGGCGTGAGCGGACCGCTCGCGACGCCGTGGAGCGCGACGAGCACGAGCTTCCTGTGCGTGAAGACGCCGACGCAGCGCACGCTGGCCCAGTCGACGGGCGGCACGAACGCGCAGTGCAACGGCGCGCTGACCCTGAACTGGAACGCTTTCATCAGCTTCAACCCCAGCGCGCTGGGCGCGCCGTTCTCGAGCGGCGACACGCTCTGGGCGCAGGGTTGGTTCCGCGACCCGCCGGCCCCCAAGACCACCAACCTCTCCGACGGTCTGGCGGTCGTGTTCCAGCCGTGAGCGTGCGCCCCCGGCGCGACGAGGTTGCGCCCGGCCGCCGCGCCACAGCGGCGACCCACCGGCGATCGAGCACGACCGGGGGCGACGGTTCCCTGCGCGGCGTCGAACGCGACGCCCGCTCGAACTCGGGGAACGCAGCGCAGCGCTGAGCTCACGAGCGCGCGCTCGGCGGCCATCGGCCGAGCGCGCCTGAGCTCGAAGTTCGAGTTGTGTCCTAGCCCAGCGCCCGGGCTGGCGCCGCATGTTGAAATTCCTATGCTTTTTTCATCATGAAGCGCGCCGCCGGCCGAGTCGACTTCCCGCTCCGCGAAGCACGTCAAGTGCGAGCTCTGCGCTCCCCGGCGCGACAGGAGCTCGTCGACGCACTGCAGGCCGCCGGTCCGTGCTCGATCGCAGCGCTCGGCGAACTCCTCGGCCGCGCGCCGGACTCGCTCTACTACCACGTGCGCGCGCTCGAGCGCGTCGGGCTCATCGTGCAGCGCGGCAAGCGCCGCTCTGGCGCGCGCGACGAGGCGCTGTACGACACGCCGGGCCGACTGATCCTCGACTTCGAGCCGCGCAGCTCCGCCGAGCGCCGCGACCTGCTCGCGTTGACGCGCTCCGTCCTGCGCATCGCTGAACGCGACCTGCGCGCAGCGGTCGAGAGCGGGACCGCGCGCTACGCCCGCGGCGCGGAGCGCAACGCCTGGTGCGCGCGCGTGAAGGGCTGGCTGACGCAAGCCGAGCTCGCCGCCGTGCGCCAACACCTCGAAGCCGCATCCCAACTGCTGGTGCAAGGCCGACCGCGCCGCGGCGCCAGCCTGCAGTCGATCGCCTTCGCCCTCGCGCCACTGACTCCCGTCGCCCGCGCTCGTGCGGCCAGGAACCAACCTCGATGAAGCTGCGCCTCTCCGTGTCGTGTGTCTCGTTCGCCGTCGTGCTGCTCGCCTGCGCCGGCCCCGATTCGAAGCCGCAGGAGCAACCGCCCTCGAAACTCGAGGCCACGCTCGCTCGCGCGCGAAGCGCTCTGGGTTGGGACATCCTCGCGCAACGCGGCGGCGTCGTCGAAGTGCTCGGCCACACGCGCTGGCTGGGTCTCGACACGCGCCACACGCTGCGCTTCGACGGCGGCGGGCGCTTCGTCGAGTCGCTCGAAGGCGAACTGCGCCAGTCGAGCGGCTTCGACGGCGCTCGGCGCTGGTCAAGGGACTGGAACGACACGCCGCGCGAGCTGTGCCTGGGCGACGCCACGAACGCCGAGCTCGAGGAGCTGTTCAAGACCGGACGCTGGTGCCTGGCGACGGAGCGCGTGAAGTTCGAGATGGCCGAGAGCGCTTCCGCCGAACGCATCGCGCTCGCGTTCCGTCACGTCGACGGGATCCAGTACGGCGTGCTCGAGCTCGACGCCCGCACGTTCCGCCCCGCTGCGCTCCGCTTCGGGACCGACGGCGAGCGCAACCAGTGGAGCTTCTCCGACTGGCGCGTCGTCGATGGCTTCGCGTACGCCGGCGCCATCGAGACGCGCGACCAGGGCATGCAGCGCAACTACGGCCTCGACTCGGTGCGCGTGCTCGCCTCGGCGGAGGACGAGTGGTTCGCAGCGCGACTCGCCGCGCCGCGCGACACGCGCTTCGACGAGAGCATCGCCCCGCAACTCGAAGTCAAACGCGTCAAGTCGGGCCACTTGCTCGTCCACCCGCGCATCGACGGTGTCGACCGCGGCTGGTTCATCTTCGACAGCGGCGCCGGCACGAACTGCATCTCGAAGGGCGTGACCGACGGACTCGCGGGACCGATCGGGGAGATCCTCGCCACGGGCGTCGGCGGATCGAACGCGACGCACCTGTGGCGCGCGCGCGAGCTCTCGATCGGCCCCGTGCGCGTCGCCGATCCGGTGTTCATCGAGCTCGACCTCTCGTTCCTCGAGCAGCACTTCGGCGTGCCGGTCGGAGGGATCCTGGGGTACGAGTTGCTCTCGCGCTGCGTCGCGCAAGTCGACATGGCGCAGAGCCGCATCGCGCTGCACGACCCGGCGCGCTTCACCGCGCCCGCGAACACGGCCTGGTCGAAGGCGTGGATCTACGGGCGTCGTCCGTGCGTCGATGCGAGCTTCGAAGGGCGCGAGGGCGTGTTCCTGATCGACACCGGGGCCGCCAGCGACACCGTCACGCTCCACTACCAGGTCGTCGCCGACTTGAAGCTGCTGGAAGGCCGTGACACGCACGAGAGCAAGTCCGGCGGCGTGGGCGGCTTCGTCGCGACGCGCGACGGCGTGCTCGACCGTTTCGAGCTCGGCGGCCGTGTGTTCGAGGCGCTGCCCGCCTCGTTCGCGGTCGAAGACAAGGGCGCGCTCGCCAACGACTACGTGTGGGGCAACATCGGCGGCAAGCTGCTCGAGCCGTTCGAGTTGATCTTCGACTACCCGGGCGAGCGGGTGGGCTTCGTGGAACGCTCGCGCTAGAAGTCGACGCGCATCGAGAGCGCTGCGCCGGGCGCGACGCACTCGACCCGCTGCGGCGGCTTGAGGCGTTCGGAGCTCCGAGTGCTCTTCGGAGCGAGCGCCACCGACGTGGTGCGCGTCGGATCGACCCACAGCGTCGCCATGCCGCTCGAGTCGGTGCGGTGCGTGCCGATGATCGTGCCCGAGCGACCGACTTCGGAGATCTCGATCATCCGTTCGGCCGCGGGGGCGCCTTCCTCATAGACCTGGAGCTCCACGCGACAGATGCGCGGCCCCAGCTCGAGGTGACGCGAGGGCGCAACGACATCGGTGAGGCTCGCGGCGCTCGCGTAGGCCTCGCGCATGCTGCCCAGTTCGACGGAGTAGCTCGCCGGCGCGAGACCGGTGAGCTCGAAGCGTCCGCTCGACTCGGAGATCACGCCCTGGCTCTCCCACTCGAAGGCCGCGCCGGTCCACACCAGCCAGCGACCCGCGATGTTGCACTGGATGAACTCGCTCGCGCCCGCGTTCTTGAAGCGCGCTCGCACGGCGCCGGTCACCGGCTGACCCGCGACGCTCGCACGGCCTGCAATCGACTCGCCGCGCTCGAGCACCACGCGTCCCAGGTCGATGAATTCGCTCCTGGGGAGCACGCGCGTCCAGGGTCGACAGCCGTCGAGAATCGCCACCAGCACGTAGTCGCGGTCGCTCTCGAGCTGCAACTGGAAGTCGCCGCTCCCGCGATCACAAGCAGCGCTGGTTGCGGCGGCGACCTGCGGCCGGCCCCCCGACCATTCGAACACCGCGACGGTTGGCGCCGCTCGCGCGGCGTGTCGCAGCGCCAGATCCGCCGGCGGCACGATGCGGCCCACGACGCCGCGCCTGAGCTGAACGCGCAGTGTCGCTCGGATCTCGTACACCGCCGCCTTGCCCCAACGCGCGCTGTCGATCGCGACCGGACATTCGAACTCGAAGGGCAGCGCTCCGTCGCTCTGGAGTTGGATCGCGATCCGGGGCGACGGTTCGGTGAGAAGGAGTCCGGTCAGATCCACGTCGAAGCGTCCGTGCTCGTCGACGACGCCCGCCACGGAGGTGCTGTAGTCTGCGTTCAGGACGGTGGGTTCGAGCGTCCACTGCATGTCCGCCCGGCTCGGGTCAGTATCTTCAAGGACGCTTTCGAGGGTCCGTCCGAGGCGAGCCGGCCGACGAGCCACGCGCAGCTTCGCGCCGGAATTCGCTCGCCCTACGTACTGAACCTCGCCCACGAGTCGAATCTTCGGCGTCGACGCGGGCGCCGCGGCGGGCTCTGCTCGCGACTCCGCTTGCGGAACAGGTTCGAAGCGTTCGCTCTGAGCTTCTTGAGCCGGGGCTTCGACCTCGTCGGCGGACGGAGTTTCGGCGACAGGCTCCGACGACCTCGCGAGGGTGGCCGCGAGCTCGCGTTCGGATGCGCCGCCGGCGCTGAACCACACGACCAATGCGAGGAAGAACGCTCCAAGGGCGACCACAGCGACGGGCCAGCGTTGTCGAGCACGCATGGGGAGATCGGCGCACTCGGCGCCGCGGGGACTGCACCTGGAACGGGGCTCCAAGCCTACGCGCGACGAGCGGCGGCGTGAGCCGCTCGCGACAATTCTGCGTCCACTGGCGCAGGTCCGCGCTCAGTCGTCGAGGCGCTCGGCGATGCGAGCAGCGTTCGCCATCAGCGTGAACGTCAGGTTCTTCGCCGGCAGGAACGGAAAGGTGGCGCCGTCGACGAGGTGCAGTCCGGCGAGGTCGTAGCTCTCCCCGCGCGGCGAGGCGCACAGCGCCGTGCGCTCAGCGCGCATCGGCACGACTCCGGCGTAGTGGACGCTCGCCCCCATCGGCCGCACGTGCGTCATCCCCGGCGGAGCGATGCAGCCCAGCGCTCGCAGTGCGCGTTTGACGTCCCGCAGCGCGCCCGCGATCCGCTCGGACTCCTCGGGCGCGGGTTCGTACCGAACCAGCAGCTTCGACGAACCGTCGCGCTCCACCTCGAGCGCCAGCGAGCAGGTCTCGCGCCGCTCGTCGTGGAAGTTCACGTTCACCAGGCCCAGCGCCGCGTGCGCGTTGCGGAAGATCCACAGCGCGCTCGCGAGGTCGAACGGCACGCTCTGCACGATCGGGTGGATCAGCGCGGTCTTGAGCGTCGTGACCAAGCCGTGCACGTAGTGGCGCGGATCGGGACGCTCGAGGCCCAGCGCGAGCTGGTGGTACTGGTAGCTGTCGAGTTCGACGCGCTTGCGCAGCATCGCGAAGTTCACGAACGGCACGAGCACCTGGCGGTTGTCCATCAGGCCCGTGAGCACGGGCGAGACGCCGCCGTGCGCGCGCAGCGAGTCGAGCAGCACCTTGGCCGACGCGAGCGTGCCCGCGGCGAGCGCGACGTGTTGCGTGTCGAGCACGAGTTCCGCTCCGCCATCGAGGCTCTCCGCGCGAACGCGCCGCACGCGGTTGGCGCCGTCGGCCTCGATGCGCGTCACGACGCGACCGGGAACGTAGGAGAAGCTCGGGTGACGCTCGAGCTCGCGCAACGTGATCGAAGGCGTGTACAGCGCCTCGCGCGGACAACCCCACAGGCAGCGCCCGAGGTTCGTGCATCCCTGGCGGCCGTCGCGATCGTCAGCGCGCACTGCGGCGCGCGAGCGGCCGACGAAGCAGCGCAGCTTCCCGTTGAGCCGGGACTTCGAGCGCTCGTACGCGGCCAGCAGGACGCGACTGTGCTCGTCGAGGTCGAGCGGCGGCGCGAGATGCGCGTGGCCCGGCAAGTACGGCGCGAGGTCGTCGACGGCGCCGCTCACGCCGATGCGCTGCGCGATCACTCCGTAGCAGCGCTGGAGTTCGGAGTGTTCGAAGGGGAAGTCGCGCGTTTCGTCCGCGGTGAACGGAAACGAACCGCCCGTCCAGGCCTGCGCCAGTCCGCCGCGCGCGAACGACAGCAGCGGATCGAAGCCGCGCGCGCGCCAGGCGACGCGCTCGAGCGGCGCGAAGATGTAGCCCTTGTGCGGCGGAAAGCCGTAGTACTCGCCCTTGGCGCCGGGGAACAGCGCGCCCTCGAACGCGCGGCCGAGGAAGTAGCCCGCGGGATCGGGATGCTCGCGCTTGAGAGCCGCGAAGCTCGCGTGCGGGAGCTCCGCCGCCGGCGCGCTGCGTCCGACGTCGAGCATCGTCACGCGCCAGCCGCGTTCGAGCGCCGACTGCGCGAAGTGCACGCCGCTGGCGCCGGAGCCGACGACGACGACGTGCTTCACTTCGCGCCTCCCCCGCCGAGCGCCACGCGCGCCGGGATCAGGAGCACGGCGACGAGCGCGACGCTGAACGCGAAGCGCACGCCGAGCCAGGCCATCGTGAGCAGCATGAGCGCCCGGGATGCGCCCGTGGGAGTGTCGAGCGCCTCCGCGTGCGGCGAGCGCACCTCGAGCAGCGCGAGCAGCAGCACCAGCTTGCGCCGCAGGAGCGAGCCGTTCGCGAACACGCGTGCGTGTGCGTCCAGCGCGCGCGCCAGCCACGCGCCGCGCCGCGCTTGGCGCACGACGAACTCGTCGAAGCGAGTGGCGCCGCCGGGCGGGTCGACGACGCCGGCCGCGTGAGCCGCGCGGTACTGCGCCAGCACGTAGTCGCTCGGCGGCGAGCCGCTCAGGTAGCGCGCGAACACCTCGCACTCGCGCTCGAGCGGCTCAGTCATACTTCAACAGATCGTCGAGGATCTGCTCGGCGTTCTTCATGCGCGCCGCATGTCGCTCGAGCAGCGCGTTGGGCTGCACGGTGCTGTCGTACACGAAGGCGTAGAGCTGCCCCGCGGTCATCGGCAGCAGCGGGAACGCGAACTTCTCGAGCACCGACAACACGGAGATCGCCGACTTGCCGGGCAGCGGCATCAGCGGCCCGCGCGAGCGCCTCTTGCGCTGGCGGATGCGCCGCAGGAACTCACCGAAGGTGAGCGTCTCCGGTCCACCGAGGTCGTACGCGCCGCGGTCGAGCGAGGGATCCTCGATCCAACTCGCCATGCACTCCGCGAGGTCGTCGGCGTGGATCGGTTGGATGCGCGCGGCGCCGCCGCCGAACACGGGCGTGATCGGCAGGTTTGCGAGCCCTTCGAGCGCGTGCCAGATCGCCGCGCGCCGGCTCATCACGATCGTCGGTCGGACGATGGCCCAGTCCAGGCCGCTCTCGCGCACCAGCGCCTCGGCGTCGCGCTTGGAGCGACCGTAGGGGTAGTGCTCGAGCTCGGGGTAGGTCGCCGCGATGCTGGACACGAACAGGACGCGCCGAACGCCCGCCGCGCGCGCCGCCTCGAGCACGTGGCGCGTGCCCTCGACGTTGACGCGCTGGAACTGCTCGGGTCGCGCCTTGCCGGTCTGCGCCGCCATGTGGACGACCTCGGTGCAGCCCTCGAGCGCCGCTCGCCAGGCGTCCGGCTCGCCCAGCCGCGCCGTGACGAACTTCACCGCCGGCTCCGGCGCCGCGCTCACGTTGCGCGAGAGCACCACGACCTGCGGCATGTTCTTGCCCGCCGAGCGCTTGTCCCCCGCCAGTCGCGAGAGCAACGCGCGACCGACGATTCCGGTCGCGCCCGTCATGAAGATCTTCCGCTCGCTCGACATCCGTTGCGCCCCGCGCGTCGCGAGGCGGCGGGATTGTAGGGATCGCGCGCGGCGCAAGCCCGAGCGGAGGATCAGCTCGTGCGGCGAATCAGGAAGGCGTTGTCGACGCGCTCGAAGCCCAGCTTGGGGTAGTACTCCATCGCTTCCGGCGCAGACAGCAGCAGGAGCATCGCTCCGGGACCGATGCGTTCGCGCACGCGCCGGACGAGTTCGCGCCCCACGCCCGCGCCCTGGAACTCGCGGTCGACGGCGAGGTCCGAGAGGTAGCAGCAGTAGCTGAAGTCGGTCAGCGCGCGTGCGACGCCCACCAGCCGCGCGCCGCTCCGCGCCGTGAGCACGAGGTTCGCGTGCGCGAACATCGTGGCGATGCGCTCGAGGTCGGCGCTCGGGCGGCGGATGCCGGAAGCGTCGAACAGCCGCGCGACTTCGGCGGCGTCGAGCGCTTCGTTCTCGCGGTACTCGAACATGCTCACGGCTCTCGGATGGGCCAATCGACGCCCGCTGCGCAGCTACCATAGCGCGCCCGCAACTCTTGCCTCCAGGACGCTTGATGAGACTGCTCCTCGCCTGTTCGCTCGCCGCGCTCGCCGCTCTGAGCGCCTTCTCTTCCCCGGCGACGCCGAGCGCGCGCGCAGCGACGCCGGTCGTGCTCCAGAGCGAGGTCTCGGCCTTCACGCTGGCGCTCGACGCGGCAGAGCGCTCGCTCGACGCCAAGCAGCTCCCCAAGGCGCGCGAGTGGATCCAGCGAGCCCTCGAGCGCGACGCGAAGTCGACGCGGGCCTGGGCGCTGCGCGCGCGCTGGGCGGAGGCGATGGCCGACCGCGACGACCTCGTGTACTCGATCTACACGCAGTTGCGGCTGGCGGTGGCGCAGAAGGCGCCCAAGCCGGAGATCGAAGCGCTGCGCGCGCGGCTGATCGCGCTCGAGCCGCTCACCAAGGACCTGCTCACGATGAACGCGCGCTTCATCGGCGCGCTGCAGCCCATCGCGGAGCAGTACGAGAAGGACCTGCGGCCGCACTCGGCCATCGGCGTCCACAAGCTGATCCTGGCGATCGACCCCGAGCACGTCCCCAGCCAGGAGGCCATCGACCGCATCTCGTCGCTGCCCGATCCGAGCCTGGCGGGCGACGCCAAGCCCAAGGACCTGCTCGCCGACGTCTCCGAGGAGTGGATCCGCGAGTTCGACGCCGCGCACGCCACCTGGGATGCGCGCGCCAAGCTCGAGCGCGAGAACTACACCACGTACACGAACGCCGGCTACGAGGTGCTCGTGCGCGCCGCCGAAGCGATGGAGCAGATGAACCTGTTCTATCGCGTGTTCTTCCAGTACGGGACCGAGGAAGACGGCAAGAGCGTGCCGCGCATCGACCTCAACATCTTCAAGCTCCGCGGCGAGTACCTGAAGCTCGGCATCGGTCCGCCGGTCGAGTGGTCGGGCGGCCACTTCACCGGCAACGCGGTGGAGACCTACGTCGAAGGCTCGGGCTTCGAGGGCATGACGCAGACGCTGTTCCACGAAGCCGCGCACCAGTTCGTCTCGCTCGCGACGCGCGCGGCCGGCTGGCTCAACGAAGGCCTCGCCTCGTTCTTCGAGGGCTGCGCGATCCTGCCCAACGGCTCGGTGCTGATGAACATGCCGGCCAACCACCGGCTGTTCCCGCTGGCCGATCGCATGGAGAAGGGCTGGATGAGCGGGCCGGCGGACGGCATCGACCCGTCCAACAGCTCGAGCCAGCCGACCAAGGCCCCCACGTTCCGCATCGTGGTCGAGAACAACTACGCGTGGGGTCCGCCGTGGTACGCGCCGACCTGGGGCGTGGTGTTCTTCCTCTACAACTACCAGGACCCCGTCGACGGCCGCTTCATCTACCGCAACGCCTTCCGCGAGTACATCAACGCCTCGGGCGGACTCACCGGCGACACCGCCATCTCCAAGTTCGAGGAGGTCGTGCTCGGCCAGCCGCTGCCGCCGATCAAGGGCGTCGATCGCAAGGACGCGCCGGCGCCCAAGCTGCCCAAGACCATCGACGAGCTCAGCGACCTGTGGAAGGAGTGGACGCTCGCGCTGCGCGACGAGCAGCAGGGCCGTATCGAAGTGGCGCGGCCGTACCTCGACTGGGCGCGCGCCGCGCTGCTCGCGAAGGACAGCGTGATCGCCAAGGAGCACTTCGAGAAGGGGCTCGTGAGGACGCCGCTCGATCCCACGCTGCTCGAGGAGTTCGCGATCTTCCTGGGCGACACGAAGAACTCGGACCGCGCGGCGAAGCTCGCCACGACGGCGTTGCGCGTGCTGGAAGCGAGCAAGGCGCCGGACAAGCGCGCCATCGACCGCGTGGATCGACTGCTCGCGAAGTGGGATCCCAAGCGCGGCTCGATCGCGCGCACCAAGGGCGAGCTGGCCGACGCCGCCAAGGCGATCGTCGAGAAGCTGCGCGGCGCGAACCTGCCGATGCTCACGATGGACGTGAGCTGGCGCTTGGGCCGCGACCTCGAGATCGATGCGCTCTTCGGCGTGTACGAAGCGGCGCTGCGCGACAGCGGCAAGTCGCTCGCGATCTGGGAGCTGGCCTACAACGAGAAGAACCTCGAGGGCTGGGACACCGGCGGCAACACGACGTTCAGCGCCGAGGGACCGTTGCTCGAGGCCAAGTTCGGCGCGTACGACCCGGCGAGCTTCGTGTACCAGGGCATGAACCTGATGCGCGTGACCGGCGGCGACTTCTCGCTGGAGTGCGAGGTGCAGGCCAAGCGCGGCGAGAACAACTTCTGCGGCATCGTGTTCGGCCGCAAGGACGCGAACAACTTCCACGCCTTCGTGCTGTTCCCCGGCGCGCCGCGCAAGGAAGGCTCGCAGGCCGCGGACAGCGCGTGGGTCGACCTCGCCAGCTTCTACGGAGGCGGCGCGACCAAGACCTGGCGCCACGTGCCGGTGAAGGCCTTCCAGGTTCAGGAGGGACAGAGCAGCTCGAGCGAGTGGCGCAAGCTGCGCCTCGACGTCGCGCGCAACAACGTCGACTGCTGGGTGGATGGCGAACTCGTCGCGACGCACGAGTTCCCCACCGCCGAAGTGCTGCGCGGCACGTTCGGCCTGCTGATGGGTCCGGGCAAGGCGCGCTACAAGGAAGTGCGCTTCCTCGCGCGCGACCCGCGCGATCCGGCCGGCGAGATCGAGCGCCGCGTGCGCATGGAGAAGCTGAAGTCCTCCGGCGAAGCGGTCGGCGGCAGCTTCCTCGGCCTCGTGCCGCCGTTCCCGAGGATCGAGCGCTGGGTGAGCGGCTCGCGCACGAGCTGGGACGAGAAGGGACTCGTGCCGCAGGTGCTCTTGATCTGGAGCATCCAGCAGAACGACCTCATCCGCCTCGATCCGTGGCTCAACCACTTGGCGAAGACCTTCGCCGACGTCGGGCTCGAGATCGTGTCGGTGTGCTCGCCCAACGACTCCAAGGCCATCGACGAGTACCTGAAGGAGCATCCCTTCCCCGGCGCGGTCGCGGTCGACCACCGCGAGGGCGTCGGCATGGGTTCGAGCTACGACATGTTCTCGATCGAGCGCTTCAACCTGCCGCGGCTGTTGTTGCTCGACATCGACGGCAAGGTCGCGTGGGAAGGCGATCCGGGCTTCAAGATCGGCGAGGCGTGGACTCCGGAGCTCGAGAGCTTCCTCGAAGCGCCGCTCAAGGAGTTGATCGAGCGCCGCAAGCTCGCCGAGCTCGGCGCGTGGACGCGCGAGTGGCGCGAGAGCGGCGCGGACGAACTCGTCGAAGGTGAGTTCGCCAAGGTCTGGCCGCGACTGCAGGCGTCGAAGCAGTTCGACGGCGCGCTCGCGCCGCTGGCTTACGACGTGCAGCGCCTGACGACGGCGCTCGAGAGCGCCTTCGCCGACCTGGCGAAGTCAGCGATCGCGTTGGACAAGGCCGGACGAGGCGCGGCCGCGCCGACCCTGGTCGGTTGGGCGCAGATCGCCGGGGTGACGCTCGACAAGCGCGCGCTGGCGCAGCTCAAGCCCGCCGTCGAAGGCGCGCAGGCCAAGGAGTGGGAGCGCGCGCTCAAGCTGGTCGAAACGGCGACGCCGAAGATCGAGAAGGACGCGAGCGCCGCGGCCGAACTCATCGCCAAGCTGGCGGCGCTCAAGGGCCCGTTCGCAGCCGAGCTCGCCAGCGAGCTGCGCGAAGCGAGCGGAGACGACGCACGCGTCGTTCAAGTGCTGCGCGAGGCGCCCAAACGCCCCGCGCGCTGGCTGATCCGCGAGCACTTCCGCTGGAAGTGACGCGCCGCTGAGCGCCGCTGGCTCAGCAGCGGAAGTGGCCGACGAGTTCGAGCATCTCGTCGGCCATGCGCGCCACTTCGCTGGCCACGCCCAGAGTGTTCGATGCGCCGCTCGAGGTCTCGCGCGCCGCCGTCGCCACCTGGGACATGTTGGCGGTGATCTGCGTGCTGGCCTGCGCCGCGCCGTTGAGCGTCGAGGTGATGTCCTTGGTCGTCGCCGACTGCTGCTCGACCGCCGCGGCGATCGTGGTCTGCAGGCCGTCGATTTCCTTGATGATCCCGCCGATGCGGCTGATGGCCTCGACCGCTCCGCGCGAGCCGGACTGGATCGCCTCGATCTTCGCGCTGATGTCGGTCGTGGCGCGCGCCGTCTCCTTGGCGAGCTCCTTGACCTCGTTGGCGACCACGGCGAAGCCCTTGCCCATCTCGCCCGCGCGCGCCGCTTCGATCGTCGCGTTCAGCGCGAGCAGGTTGGTCTGCTGCGCGATGGTCGTGATGGTCTTGAGGATCTTGCCGATCTCCTCGCTCGAGCGGTCGAGCGCCGAGACCGTCTGGTTGGTCTGCTCCGCCGTGTCGACCGCCGTGCGCGCCACGCGGGCGGCGCTCGACGCGCTGCGCGAGATCTCCACGATGCTCTCGGTCATCGCATCGGTGTTGGCCGACACGTTGCGCATGCTGCCGTCGACCTTCGAGGCTGCGTCGGCCACGACGCTCACCTGAGTCGAAGTCTGCTCGGCTTCCGAGCTCATGCGCTGGCTGACCGACGTGAGCTTCTCCGACGCGGTCGCGAGCTTCTGCGCGTTGTCGCGGATGTGCGCCATGCTCCGGCGGAAGTCGCCGAGCAACCGCCCGACCGCCGCGCCCATGCGCGCCACGGCGTCGTCGCCGCGCACTTCGATCGACTGCGTGAGGTCGCCGTGCGAGGCCGCATCGACCGCCGCGAGCAACTGCTCGACCTTGGCCTGCAGCTCCTGCGCCTGGCGCACCTCGCGCTCCGCAGCCTCCTTGGCGCTGCGTTCGGCGCGCAGACGATCGGTCACGACTTCCCACGAGACGAGCAGGCCGAGCCGCTCGCCGTCGGCGTCGTTGATCGCGCTCGCCGAGAGGACCACGTCCTCGCTGTTGAGCTGGAAGCGAGTGCTCCACGGCAGGTTCTTCGCGTTGGAGAAGAAGCGCGTGTTGCCGTCGGGGTGACTGAAGAACTCCGCCAGGTCGGCGCCGACCAGGCTGTCGGCGTCCAGTTCGAGTCGCTCGAGCGTCGTCCGCGCCGCGGGGTTGACGTAGCGCAGCACCAGACTCGCGTCCGCGTACATCATGCAAGCGGGGGCGTTCTCGACCATCGACGCGACGCGCGCGGCCTCGGCCGCGGCGATCTCGGCGCGCTCTTCGGTGCGCAGGCGCTCGGTGATGACCTCGAACGAGACCAACAGGCCCATGCGCCGACGCTCCGAGTCGAGGATCGAGCGGAACGAGGCGTCGACGGTCTCCTCGCCGATCTGCAGGCGCGTCTGGAACGGCAGACGGGTCTCGTCGCCGAAGAACGCCAGGTTGCCCTCGGGGCTCGTGAAGAACGCGTCGAGCGGCTTGCCCTCGCGCACGTCGAAGCCCGGAGAGCCTGCGGCGGAGAGCAGCGTGAGCGCCTCGCGCGCCGCCGGATTGAGGTAGCGCATCGTGAGCGTGTCGTCGGCGTACATCATGCACGCGGTCGAGTTCTCGACCATCGACGCCACGCGCGCAGCTTCGCGCGCCGCCTGCTCCGAACGCTCCGCGGCAGCGCGACTGTCGGCCATGGCGTTCTCGAGCTGCTGCTTCTGGCTGGCCAGTTGAGCCGCGCCCTCGCTCGCCGCGCTCAACGTGCGCGCGACGGCCTTGGCCATGCGACCGAACTCGTCATCGGTGTCGATCGCGCCGAGGCTCTCGATCTGACCCGACTCGAGCACCTCCACGGACGCGCGCAACGGAGTCACGATGCGCCGCGCGAGGAACAGTCCGAGCAACAGCGCGCCGCCCGCGCCCAGGATCAGCGCGGTGAGCACGGAACGATTGGCGACCGCAGCGAGCGAGTGCGCCTGCTCGACGCTCGCGTCGGCGTCGGTTTCGATCAACTCCCCCAGGGCCCCCAGACTCTCCTCCAGCCGGTCGTACACCGCCTGCAGACCCGGAACGCCGGCCAACGCTTCGTCGCGACGTCCCTCGCTGCACAACTTGACGAGCGCCTGAGCGGCCTGGACGTACTCGCCCACGTCGCCTTCGGCGGCCGCGACCGCTTGCTCGGTCGCCGGTTGCAGCTCGAGCTCGTCGAGCGCGCCGAAGTAGCGGTGGAAGTTGCTGGCGAACTCGTCGGCCTCCTGCACGGCGCTGGCGATCGCTTCGGCGTCGTGCTGCTCGCTCGCGACGATCGAGCGGTACACGACCGCGAGCATGCCGTCGTGCATCATGTCGCACAGCGTCATGTTGCGGACCGCGGGCAACTGCTGGCGCCCGATCTCCTCGCTGGACTGCGAGAGCGTGCTCGTGGCCCAGAACGCGATGCCGCCGACGAGCGCGATACCGACGAGCGCCTGGGCGACGAGGACGTTGATCTTGTGCGCGACGGAGAGGTTCTTCAGCCAGTTCATGCGATGACCTTCGAGGAGCTGCGGCGCCGGGAGTGCGCTCGGTGGAGACGGAGTCGACGGTCGGGATCGTCCGATCGACTCGAACCCTTGAACGTTGCAGCTCGGCAACAGGCCTTCGCGGGCCCGGCGTTTCACCGCCGGGAACCTGTGCGAATCAGAGCCAGATGTTCACGCGCAGCCCCAGCGCGGTGATGAAGTCGCGCGTGCTGTCGCCGCCGAGGTTGTCGATGCCGTGCAGGTGCAGCGAGACCTCGCAGTAGTCGTTCACGACGCGCTTGAAATAGGCCTCGAGGACGAATTCGTCCTCCAGCGCCGGGTCGTGCGAGCTGTTGAGGCCCAGCGCGAGCGCGCAGCTCTCGTTGTCGCGCTCCCACAGGCTCCCGCGGCATTCCAGGCCGGCAACCCAGGAAGTCTCGACGGCGGTGTCGACCGCGCCGCCGGCGTCGACCTCGTCGGCCCAGGCCGCGCGCGCGAACGCCGTGGTGTGGGCGCCGAAGTCCTGGTCGAGGTTGAGCCCGACGCCGGTGCGGTCGCCGTCGCCGCCGTTCGACCAGCCGTAGAGGTAAGCCGCGCCCGGTCGCGCGTCCTGGCCCCAGTACACCGAGACCTGCGCCGCGCCGAACAGGTGGCTCGTCGCGTCATCGCCGGAGTTGTCGGGCCGCACTGCGACCGCGCGGAAGTCGAAGTCGCCGCTGCCCACGTAGGTCAGCGCGAACCCGCCGCCGCGGAACGGCGAGCGGAAGGCGACGGAGTTGGTGAACGCGCCGGCGAGGAAGTTCCCCACCGAGTTGTTCGCGACGCGCACGGTGTCGATGTAGTTGGTCGTGGCGAGCTTGCCCACGTCGACGATCCAGCCGTCGAAGGCGGACTCCAGCGACACGTAAGCCTCGGCGAGCAGCAGTCGGTCGAAGCCGTCAGGCGACTGGTACGTGCCGCCGTTCGCGTTCCACGCGTTCCACAGACCGACGAAGCCCGGGAGCTCGACGTCGGGGCCGTTGCCGCCCGAGCCCTCGAACTCGACCTGCGCCATCGCTCCCTCCCACAGACGGCCGTCGAGCACGATGTCGAGGTAGCCCGTCACGTAGTCGTTGGTCGCGCCCTTGGCGCCCTGCATGGACTGGAACGCCGTCGAGCTCCCGACCCACACCGTCCAAGGAGAGCTCGGCGAGGCTTCGACCGCGGCGCCGGCGCCTTCGGGCGCGACGAGCTCATCGGCCGGAGTCTCGGGCGACGGCGGCGGCGCGACCTCGAGTTCGCGCGGCTTGGGCTCGGGCGGCCGGATCGGCCGCGCGGCGAGCTCGATCACGTCTCGACCAGCGGCCGTGCGAGCGCACGCGACCGAGGCGACGGCGAGCCACACCAACGAAGTCGCGCGCCGGCGCGCGCCGGCGCCCGACGAGGGCAAAGTGAACATGCGGGACTGCGGGAATCCGACCTGGGGGAGGCAGGTGACGCGCGTGTGTCGGCCCCTGGCGAGCGCGCGCCGCAGTCAATTTGCAAATTCGTGAAACACCAGCGTGCTCAGCGAGCGCCGGCCAGCGCTGGCCCGCTCAGAGAGCGCGGATCGAAGGGGAACACCGAGGCCAGATCCGCCTGCGCGTCGGCCCGCGCCGAGCGTCGCAGCACGTCCAACACGCGCTCGCGGTGCGGCGAGTCGCGGCGGACGTACACCAGCACCCACCAGTCCGAGCCCCAGGCCGGGCCGAGCTTGTACGCCGCGCCGAATTCGCAGCGCTCGCGGATCCACAGCATCTCGCGCCAGAACGACTCGGCCAGACGCTGCGCATCCCAGTGCTTGAACAGCGCCGAGCCGCGTCCGCGCAACGTCTCCTGGACCGACGCGCTGTTCCAATTCGCGTCCTCCTGGGGCGAGCGCGACTGCGGCGCCGCCGGCGGAAGGATCGAGAAGCACACGTCGGGCGCGAGCTGATCGACGTGCTCCCACAGTTGCTCGACGCTGAGCGCCTCGCGGCCGCTGAAGCGCGCGGTGTTGAGCCCGATCCAATCGACCGCGCGCCAGTCCGAGTAGTACGGCGCCTGGCCCGCGCCGGACAGCAGGATGCTCGCCGACTGCCCCAAGCCCGTCTCCGCCAGGTCGAGCCCGACGCGCGCGAGGGCGTTGTCGGTCGGGACGTGGCGAACCCAGGCGGTCGAGAGGCTGCGCGGATGGCGCATCCAGACCAGCCAACGCGGGTTGGAGCTGCTGCTCAACACGGGCAGCGCGAGGCCGGCGAGCGCGAGCGTCGCAGCGAACTGGAGCGGCGCGCGGCGCGCGAGTGCGGCGAGCGCGACGACCAGCGCAAGACCGAGCGGCGCGAGCATCGGGAACTCGTAGCGGAAGCCCGCGGCCATCTCGTGGATCGCGCGCGCGTACGCGAGCACGACGCACGTCGCCGGCGCCAGCAGCAACGCGGCGGCGATCGCTGTCGCGCGCGGGACTTGCGCCACCGCTGCGAGCGCGGCGAGCAGACCGAGCAGCGGCAGCCAGCGGATCAGGAGGAAGCGCGCCGTGGTCTCGAGGCCCGGCAACAGGTCGCCCGACGCACCGAACAGCGCGCTGTCGACCTTGACGTAGTACGCGTTGGGCTGGAGCTGACCGAAGTAGCTCCAACGCCAGAGCAGTGCGCCGCCCAGAGTGACGACCAGCGCCAACGCCAGCGGAGCGTGCTCACGCAGCGCGCGTCCCCCACCGCTCTCGCGCCGCGCGGCCAATGCGACGACCGCGACGTAGGCGAGCGCGAGGACTCCGCCTTCGGGACGCGCGAGGCTGAGCAGCGTCAGCGCGAACCAGCCGGCGAGCGTGGTCCAGCGCGACGGGCGTGCGAGCGCGAGCGCCGCCCAACACGCAGCGAGTCCGTGGACGAGCGTGAAGAGCAACGCGTCCATGCCCGAGGCCAGGTGCGTCGCGCTCTCCGGCGTGAGCCCCCACAGCGCGCACACCGCGATGCCCGCGAGCAGCGCCGACGGCGTGCTCGCGCGAGTGATGCGCGCGGCGGTCCATCCGAACGCGAGCGCGAGCGCGCCGAAGGCCGCCAGCGACAGAGCGCGCGTCGCAATCAGCGGGTGAACCCCTAAGCGGTGCGCCGCCGCGGCGAACAGCGTGTGCAACAAGCTCGACGCGCCCCAGGTCGGCTCGCTGTCGCTGGGGTTGAAGCGCAGTCCGAAGCCGTCCGCGAGGTTGCGCCCGTAGCGGTAGGTGATGAACGCGTCGTCTGCGATCTCTCCGCGCGAAGCGTTGAGCACGCACGCCAGCACCCACGCGGCGAGCGCGCCGGACAGCGCGACCACCGTCCACTGCAGGACGCTCGCTCGTCGATCGCTGGGGTGCATGGCGGTTTCGAGCCTCGCTCAACTGCGTCCGGGAACGGCGCCCGAGGGAACCTCGCCGCCGCCGCGCAGCACCAGCAGATCGATCTGCGGCGGACAGAACAGTCGGATGCGCGGCGCGAAGTTGCCCTCCATGCCCAGGCCCGGGTTGACGTTGAGCCACAGCGATCCGAAAGCGTGCAGCCCGCGGGCGTAGCGCCGCGGCAGCCCGCACAACGTCATCGGCGCGCCGAACAGCGGGACCACGATCTGCCCGCCGTGCGTGTGGCCGCACAGGTGCAAGTCCACCGGCCGCTCGAGCAGATCCCAGACCACGTCCGGCTCGTGCGAGGCGACGAGGTTCAGCACGCCCGGCTCGCGGCTCGGCTCGAACGAGCTGAGGTCGTAGCCTTCGTGCAGCGTGCGCGCGCCGAAGATGCGCAGGCGACGGCCCTGCGGCGCGCCCGGCGGATCGAGCTCGAGCTCGACCTGCGAGTTGCGCAGGTACGTGATCGGGAAGCCTTCGAAGATGCGCGCGCGGTGGTGCTCGCGCTCCGCGTGACCTGGAACGCACACGATGCCCAGGCGCGGCGTCTCGAGCGCTGCGAAGAAGCCGCGCGCCGCTGCCAGCGCCGGCTCGGGGTCGCGGAACGGCCCCGCGGCGTAGTCGCCGGTGAACACGATCAGGTCGGGGCGCAGCTCGTTGATGCGGCGGGCCGCCTCGCGCTCGCGCTCGCAGGCGCCGACGGTCTGGAGATCGGAGATGTGCACCACGCGCAGCGGCGCGCAGTCCGCGGGCCATGCCGGGAAACGCAGCTCGCGCTCGACCGTGACCAACCGATCGGGCTCGACCAGCAGCGCCCACAGGCCGACGCCCCACGCGGCGGCGCAGGCGCCCAGCAGGCCCCACGGTCGCCGCGGCCGGCGCAACGCGCGGACGGCGGCGGCCAGCGGCAGCGCGAAGGCGCCGGCGTAGTAGCCGATGGCGACCGACGCGAACTGGAAGGTGCTGTGCGAGTGGTCGACCGCGCGCACGAACACGACCCAGGCCGCCAGCGGCGCCGCGAGCAGCGCGTACGCCGCCAACAGTCGCGTCCACGGCCTCTCACGGAGCGCCGTCACGCGGGCGAGCGCGAGATCGACGCCCCAGGCGAGGGCGGCGCTCAGCGCGGCGAGGAGCAGGTGTTGTTGGACGTAGGGCGTCATGCGCACCGACCGGAGCCCGACCGCTTCATGAACCGCGTGGCCAAATCGTCGGAGCACGTGTCCTGCGAGGTTCCTCGGCGGGCGTCAGCGGGAGCGACCTGCTGGGTCGCTGAAGACGCCGCGCGTCGAAGGCGACGCAGCAGGGCGGGATGATCCGGCGTTTGCAGTAGCGGGCACATGAATAGGTCAGGCCAGCGCAGCGCATCTATCGGAAAGCGCGGCAGCCGGTCGATACCGCGCACCGCAACTGCGAGCTGGAAGAGAGTTCGAGGGTCGCGTCCGGGCGCGGAGTCGCTCGCGACCAGCCCAGCTCGCGCCTCGAACGACGATCGTAGCGAGGGCGCGATCGCTCCACGCCGCGCAAGACTCCGCGCCGGGTTCGCTGGAGAGCGAGCGGTCGGGTCGCTGCGGAGCGAGGTCGACGGAACAGGGCTTCGCCGCCGCGGGATCGCGCCGCCGCCGCGCCCCCAGTTGCTTTGGCCGCGCCGCCGATAGCTGCTAACGTCCCGCAGCGCCCATGGCGGAGGTCCCCACCAGCCCCGAGATCGCGCCCCAATCGATCGCTCCAACGGGGCCGACGCTGGAGGCGTTGCCGACGGTCGCCGCGCGCGGACTTGCGTTCGGCGCACTCGCCAGCGCGGCGCTCGGACTGGTCGAGAGCGCCAAGGTGCTGCTCGGCCACGACGCGCGCTACGTGCAGTGGGGCGCCAAGCTCGTCTCGCTCCACGCCGTGGGTTACGCCGCGCTCGGCGGCGCGCTCGGACTCGTCGGAGCGCTGTTCGCGCGCACCGTGTTCGGCCGGCCGCGCCATCGCGCGTGCGCTCCGTCGAGTTGCGGCGGACTCGGCGCGGCAGCGGCGGTCGCGGCGTTCTGCTTCGGCGGGCAGTCGAGCCTGCCCCTGCTCGTTCCGACCGCGCTGGCCGGCGCTTCGCTCGCGCTCGCGCTGCGCGAGTTGCTCGCCTGGAAGCCGTTCGTCACGCGCTTGTCCACGTGGTGGGCGCTCCTGGGGCTCGCGGTAGCCGCCAACGTGTTCGCGCTCGCGCACTCGCTGCTCGAGGGCGGCATGCAGTACGTGGCCTACGCGCTCGCCGGCGCGGGCGCGCTGGTCAGCTTGCGCGCGTTCACCGGCAAGAACACTCCGCACGCCACTCTGCTCGGGCTGATCGCGCTGATCGCCCTCAGCGCGCTCGCGCACCCCGAGCGTCGTCGCCCCGAAGACAGCGGCGCCGGCCGCAACGACGTGCTGCTCGTGAGCATCGACACGCTGCGCGCCGACCACCTGGGTTGCTACGGCGCCGCGAACGCCAAGACGCCGACGATCGACGCGCTCGCCGCGCAGGGCGTGTTGTTCGAACAGGCGACCAGCCAGGCGAACACGACCGGACCGTCGCACACGACGATGCTGACCGGGCTGTATCCCGCCGAGCACGGCGCGCTCTCGAACGGCGTGCGCCTGTCGAACCGCGTGAAGACCCTCGCCGACGCGCTCGCCCGCACGCACTCGAGCGCGGCGTTCGTGTCGGGCTTCACCCTCGCAGACGAGCTGTGCGGACTCGCCCCGCGCTTCGACTGGTACGACGATCAGATGGCGCTGTGGCCGTGGCTGCCGCGCATCCTCGAGCGCTCGCAACTCGGCCGCGCGCTGATCCGCTTCGCACGCGGTCGCGGCGTCGAGCTGTACCGCGCGGACCGCCCCGCCGGCGCCACGATCGACTCGGCGCTCGGGTGGCTGCGCGCGCGCGGAGACGAGCCGCTGTTCACCTTCGTTCACCTGTACGACCCGCACGCGCCCTACGAGCCGCCGGAAGAGTTCGCGCGCCTCCACGACGCGCCGCGCGGGGGCGAGTTCGATTGGTACGCGCTCTCGACCGAAGAGCGCGAGGAGTTGGTGAGCAATCCCGACGCGGTCGCGCACATGCGGTCGCTGTACGCAGCGGAAATCTCGTACGCCGACGCGCAGCTCGCGCGGCTCGTGGAGGAGCTCAAGCGCTCGGGTCGCTGGGAACGCACGCTGGTCGTGCTCACCAGCGACCACGGCGAAGGCCTCGGCTCGCACGGCTACTGGTTCGACCACGGAACCTACCTGTACGACGAGGAGCTGCACGTGCCGTTGATCGTGCGCTTCCCGGGCGACGCGCACGCCGGAACGCGCGTGAACGGCCAGGTGCGGCTGCTCGACATCGCGCCGACCGTGCTCGACTTCCTCGGGTCGCGCGACGCGCTGCGCACGAGCGGCGAGAGCTTGGTGGTCGCCGCCTCCGGCGCGCCGGACCCGACCGATCGCTCTTCCTACGCGCTCTCCGACATCGCGGGCGACGTCTCGGGCTTTGCGATCGGCGGGCGGCGCATGTCGCTGCGCGCGAAGGGCTGCAAGCTGATCTGGAGCTCGTCGCACTGGCTCGACACGCAGCGCGTACCCGAGCGCGAGGAGTTCTACACGCTCGGCCGCGATCCGAACGAGCTCGACGACCTGCGCCGCGAAGGCGGCAAGCCCGCGCATCCGTTCGAGGACCTCGCGCGCCAGCTCGAGGCGTGGCGCGAAGCCACCGCGTCGGCCGAGGGCGAGGAGCAACTCGCGCCCGAGGTGATCGAGCGCTTGAAGCAGCTCGGTTACCTCTAGCCACGCGAACGCGCGAGCGCCCCACGCCACCGGGCGACGTGAGGCGCTCGCGAGAACTCGCGCGGGACTCGCGCGGCGCTACGGCGCGACGCCGAAGTGCGCGCCTCGAGTGAGTCCGATCGCGTTCGGCGGCAGGAAGCCGGGGTCGCGATACCAGAACTGACCGTCGACGGTCGCGCCCGCGGTCAGCGCAGGGTCGACGCCCGATGCGATCCAGGCGTTGAAGTCGAAGCTGAACGAGCCGCTGCAATCGACTCCGCTCGGTGAGCCGTTCGAGTTGAGCGCTCCCGAGCGCCGCAGCGGAGGCGTCACGAGCAACTGACCGCCGCCGAACGGAACGCTCTGGCGACCGTTGAGCGAGTAGAAGAACAGTCCGCTCTTGTGGTTGAGCACCTGCGCCGCCGTCAACGTGAAGCCGCTGCCCGCGCTCGCGCTCGGCGAGCCGCTGAGCGTGAGGCTCGGCGCGCATCCGGCCGAGTTGACCTTCGCTGCGCCGTACACTTCCGCCGTCGGACCGTCAGGTCCGTTGGCGCGGATCATGAACACGCCCTGGACGCCCAGCGTCGCGACGTTGTTCACGCCGTAGGCGCCGGGGAAGGTCGGATCGAACGTGCCCGGGCCGTAGCCGGTGGCGAACCACGCGCGGTGCATGTTCGGCGTGTGCGGGTCCATCGTGGCCGGCGCGAAGCTGGCGTTGGTCGTGAGCACCGCGCCGACGAAGAACGAGCCGTTCACGCTGGCCGGAGGCACGTCGTAGCGCGCGAAGGTCTGCTGTCCGGCGTTGCGAACCTCAGAGTGGATCGACGTGACGAGCAGCGCCTGATTGGGATCACCGAAGCCGCCGAGGTCGCGCCACACGCAGATCGTGACGGGACGTCCATTGGGGACCGAGCCGAACATGATCTCCACCGAAGTGATCGTGGTGGGCGCGGCGACGGAGAGCTGGTTCATCCAACACAGGTCTTCGGGCAATCCGTACGACAGCGAATAGCCGGGCGATCCATCGTCGATCTTGACGGTCTGGGACTGCGCGCTCGCAGCCGTGGCTGCGAGAACCAGGAGCGAACTCAACACTCGTTCGAGGGGCCTCATCTTGCACCTGCCTTCTTCGGGGAGCGCCCGCGAAAGCAGTCGAGGCTCTCACCCCGTTGGCTGCGTCGCTCGGCGTGCGCGAGAAGAGCAAGGGACATGCCCGCATCCAGCGCTCGAACGACGGCGAACGCGCCTCGCATCGCGCACCGGCGCGCAACGCTCCGCCGCTGAGGCTGAGCACGCAGTCCGCTCGTTCGCGCTACGCAGAACGGCGAACGGCGCCGATCGGCGCACGCTGCGCGCGCGTTGTCGAAAGCGCTGCCGACTTGGCGAAGCTGCACTCGCGACGCCGACATTCCGGCGGTCGGCGCGCCGCCGTCTCGCGCGCACCGCCGAGCGCTGTACGCTCATCGCCATGCCGTCCCTCTTCGACAAGTCGTGTCAGGACCAGTTCCTCGCTCGCATCGAGCGGATGCGGCCGGACTCCAAGCGCGCGTGGGGCAAGATGGACGCGGCGCAGGCGCTCGCGCACTGCGCGCTCGCTCTGGAGGCGGCGACGGGCGATGCGCAGCTCTCGCGCCCGCTACCGGCTCGCATGCTGGGCTGGCTGTTCAAGGGCTGGGTCCTGGGCGACAAGCCCTTCGCGAAGAACTCACCGACGCACCCGATGCTCGTGATGACCTCGCCGAACGACTTCGAGCGCGAGCGCAAGCGCATGGTGGCGGCGCTGCGCAAGTTCCACGAACTCGGCCCAGACTCCGCCGCGCGCTACGAGCACGCGTTCGTGGGCAAGCTGACTGGCGACGAGTGGGGCCGCATGCAGTACAAGCACATCGACCACCACCTGCGGCAGTTCGGCGTGTAGCGCGGACGCGTGCGTCGTC
>CALKYE010000051.1 GCA_938003765.1 uncultured Planctomycetia bacterium | reverse complement strand
GCGAGTCGCGCTGACCGCTCCGCTGCGTCGGTCGAGAGCATCGCCTGCTCCGCGATCACGACCGCCAGCCGGCGGCGCAGGTCGCGGTCGGAGGAGTCGAAGCCGAGCGCTGCGCGGTAGAGGCGCTCGGCGTCGGCCCAGTGGCCGAAGTACTGGTGCATCGCTCCCGCCAGCGCGTCGGCGCGGAAGCGTTCCTGCGCCGAGCCGCGGCGTTGCACGGACTGGAGGCGCAGGAAGGCCGACTCGAGCAGGCGCCCGGAAGCCTCGTCGATTCGGCCCGCGCGCGGAGCGGCGTCGAGCGTCGCGCGAGCGCGGCGGTACTCGTGCTCGGCGGCCAGCAACGCGACGCGCGCTGCGCCCGGATGGCGCGCGAGGAGTCCTTCCACGAGCGGCGAGGCGCGCTCGAGATCACCTTCGGAGATGAGCTGAACTGCGAGGTTGTGGTCGCGCTCGTCGAGATCGAACTCGCGTCGTCGCTCGTCGAACACCGGAGCGAGCACGAGCCAGGCGGACAGCGCGAACAGCGGGCTGACCGCGGCGAGCGAGCGCGGAGCGTCGAAGACTCGACGCAGTTGGAGAACGAACCAGGCGGCGAAGGGCGCGAGTGCGATGACCAGCGGCAGGCGCGCGCGATCGCTCATCACCGTCGCGACGATCGTCCCCAGGTACAGCGTGAAGAACGCTGCAAGCTCGACGCCGCGACGCGAGCCGCGACGGCGCAGCACGTCGAGCGCGAACAGCCCCATTCCGCACAGTCCGGCCAGACCGATCACCGTGAAGTCGGGCCACGGCGCGCGCAGCAGCGGCAGGAATCGCTTGTCCCAGTCGAAGAAGTGGTTGTCGGGGACCTCGTAGCGATTCAGCGCCAGGCGCAGCTTGCGCCACAGGATGAGCGCGTGCTCTCGCGGATGCTCGCGCGCGGATTCCAGCGCGGCGCGCAGCCAGAACGAGCTGGTCTCGGTCGCATCCAAATCTCGGCCCACGCGGCGACTCGCTTCGCGGCGCCAGTCGCCCGCTTCGTACTCCGGAATCCCGCGCACCCAGTCGAACTCGGTCGCGACGCCGTACGGGTTGTCGAGGTTGTTGCCGCCGTAGACGTTGGTCCCCGCGCCCGACGTGGTGAGCACGAAACGTCCGCCGACGTGGTGGTTGCGGAGCACCACGGGCGCCAGCGCTAGCGCGAGACCCAGCAGCACGGCCCCGGCGCCCGTCACGGCCGTGCGCACTCCGCGGCGCTCGAACGCCGCCCGCGCCACGGGCCACAGCGCCACCAGCGGCGCCAGCACGAGCATGTTGCCGCGCAACAACGCGCCGAGTCCGCCGAGCAGCCCCGCCAGCGCCCACTGCCGAGCGCTGCGCGCCTCGATGAGCACCAGCAGGAAGCCTGCGAGGATCGGCAGGAACAGCGCAGGTTTGAGCAGCAGCGCCGTGAACCACACCGCGGGTCCGTAGAGCGCGAACAACAGTCCCGCGAGAACTCCCGCTCGCGCGCCGAACACTCGCGCGCCCAGCAGAGCGACGAGCGCCGCCGTGAGCGCGCCGAGCGCGGCCTGCACGTAGCGCGCCGCGGAGCGCTGCGCGGTCGGCGTCTCGCCAGCCACCGCGTACACGGCGCCGAGGAAGTACGGGTAGAGCGGCTCCTGGAAGAAGATCTCGCGCCCGACGACGTCGCCGGAAGCGATCTCGCGCGCCCACGAGTCGTAGCTCGCTTCGTCGATGGTCGGGCGCTGCGCCAGCGGGTGCTCGCGCTCGTACTGCGCGACGCACACGACGCGCAACAACAGCGCGAGCAAGATCACGCTCGCCAGCGCCAGCCAGCCGGGCCGCTCGGGCGCCTCGCCGCTCACTTGCGCACGGTCTCCCAACGGTCCTTGGTCGGCCGTCCGCCCTCACCGGCCTCGCGCGCGCGGCCGAGCGTGCCGCGCACCGCGAGCGCCAGGGGCAGCGAGATCGCGATGGAAGCCAACCGCACGGTCCAGGCGACGTCAGCGCGCCAATCGCCGATCCAACTCGCCACGTACGCCGCGAAGCACAGCAGCAGCACGACGACGCACAGCTCGCGCAGCCCCAGGTACAACGCGGCCTGGAGGCGCCACGCGAGCGGCCCTGCTGCGGAGAACTCGGGCCGGCGCGGGTGCTCGAGGAACTGCAGGAACGCGCGCGCGCGGCGGCCCGCCTGGAGACGGCGCGCCTGGACGCTCGAGGGCCGGACCTCGAAGAACAGCGCGCGCGGCGCGAACGCGACCCGCAGGCCGCGACAGCGCGCCTGCAGCATCAAGTCGAGATCGTCGGCGGCCATGCCGCGCGTCGGGCGCAGGTTCAACTCCGCGCGCCAAGCCATCAATTGGCCGTGAACACTGAACACCGCACCGAAGGCGGACTCCGCGCGCCGCGCGAGCGCGGTGAGACGGTCGTAGACCGTCGCGCGCGAACGCAAGGCGCTCCCCTCGGCCGAACGCAGCGAGCCATCGCTCGCGAGGCTCTCCACCACGCGCTGCGCGCCACAGCTCATCGCGACGCGAGCATCGCTCGTGAGCGGATTCACGAGCTCGATCAACGCCTCTTCGCCGAGCACCACGTCCGCGTCCGTCAGCACGATCACGTCCGCGCGTCCTGCGAGCGCTCGCAGCCCCTGCTCGATCGCGCCGGTCTTTCCCGGCCGCACGTCGTTCTCGAGCAGCTCGACGCGCACGCCCCGCTCGCGCAAGCGCTCCTCGAGGCGCTGCGCAGCGGCCAGCGCAGCAGCGCGCGTCCCGTCGTCCGAGCCGTCGTCGACGAGCGCCAGCACGTGCCCACGCGTCGACTCCGGCCAGCGGCAACGCGCGAGGTTCTCGAGCTTGCGCGTGATGACGAGCTCCTCGTTGCGGCAGGGCACGATCACGCCCAGCGTCATTTCACCCAACGCGATCTCGCCCGCACTCACGGTTGCGCTCCGAGCGCCGCGCGGGCGAGCGAGCCCCACGCGCGCGCGTTGAACAGCACGTTGTCCGCCTGCGCGCACTCCCAGGTGCAAGCGCAGCGCGTGCGTTCGATGTGCTCGCGCAGCTCGTCGGCGGCGGGAGCGTTCCACAGTCGCTCGAGGTCCCAGTCGACGTCGTTCAAGTTGCCCAGCTCGCGCCCGAGGATCTCGCAGGGCTGAAGCGAGCCGTTCTCGAACACCACAGCGGACAGACGCGCGGCCGTGCAGGGCAGATGAGCGCTCTTGTCGCCGCGCGCCGTGCGCTCGACGTGCGCGTACATGGCGCGATCGCGCGCGACGGCCAGCCGCGCCAGCGGGAAGTCGAAGTACGGCAGCACGCCGCTCTCGATCAGGCGCTGCTTCGCGGCGACGAGTTCGCGGTAGCGCGCGAGGTCGACCTGGAGCAGCGTCGGATCGAGCGCCGCGCCGCGCGCCAGGTTGAGCGTGATGTTGTCGGGGCGCAGCTCGCGCGCGAGCTCCTCCATGTGCGCCGCGAGTTCGTCCTGGTTCTCGCGCGTGAGCGTGAGCAGCAGCCCCAGCCCCAGCCGAGTGCGTTGGTCTCCGGGCAACGCCTCGCGCTGCGCCTGGAGCGCGCGGAGGCTCGCCATCGAGCGCGCGTGGCCGCCGCGGATCTGACGGATCGCGTCGTGGATCGCGGGCGGCCCATCGAACGAAACCGCCACCGACAGGTAGAGCTGCGGGTTCTCGCCCAGGATCTGCGCGATCGCGTCGTGCTGGCGTTCCTCGACCAGCCCGTTGGTCGGGATGGCCAGGTGCCTCAGCCCGCGCGAGCCGAACGAACGCGCGAGCTGCGGCAGATCGCGACGCAGGAACGGCTCGCCGCCGCCGAAGCTCACCCACAGCAACGGTCCCAGGCGCGCGCACGAGGCCGCCAGACGTTCGACCTGCTCGACGCTCGGCCCCGGCGCACCGGCGGCGACTTCCTTGAAGTGGAAGCAGTGCCGACAGCGCAGGTTGCAGCGCCCCGTGACGAACAACGTCAGGTGCAGCGGCGGGCCGCTCTTGCGCAGGGCGCGCAGCGCGAAGGGCAGGTAGCGGAGAGCGTTCACACGGGGACTCGAGCGGCCCCCAAGAGCCTATCCGAGTCCCGTCGTCGGCGGCGCCGACTCGGCGACTCCACGAAGAGCTGCAGCGGCCGCGCGCAGCTCGCGCAGCGCCGCGATCCGCTCAGGGGACCAACCTTGCGCCGCTCCGGCGATCGCGGTCGACGCGCGCTCCTCGTTGTCGCCCAATCCGGCGTCGGCCCGTCGGCGCACGTGCTCGAGGATCGAGTCGCGCAGCGCGCCCGCGTCTTGGATCCCCGCCAGCAACACGCCGTGCGAAACCGCGACCGCGTGCTGGCCCGCCTGCACCATGCCTCCGCCGGCCGTGTCGACGCGCACGTTCGAGATGCCGAACAGGCGTTCGATCGGCCCCTGCTCGACGCGCACGTTCTGCACGTTCGCGAAGGTGATGGTCTTCTCGGCCACCTTCCACGCGCCCTCGCGCACGCGCACCGAGCGGTCGGTGATCACGTAGTAGCGCAGGTCGTAGTCGACGCGCACCGCGAAGTACTGCAGCGCGATCAACGGGCCGAACACGAGTACGAGCAACGCGCTCACGATCCACAGCGGCGGCGCGGCGAAGCCCAGCGCGAACGTGAGCACGACGGTCCCTCCGATCAGCGCGGCGAGACAGGCGACGCCGAGCAGTCGGTAGCTGAGGAAACGCGGCGCAGCGCGCATGACCTCGATCGACGCGTGCTGGCCGCTGGGCGGCGCCGGCGGATCGAGCGGCGCGCGGAACAGCTTGAGGACGGTCGTCTTGAGCAGGGAGTACATGGCTAGCGACGCTCCGCGAGGGCGACGCGCGTGGCCTCGAGATCGGCGCGCATCGCGCGCAGGAGCTCGACGACCTCATCCGAGCTGGCGGCGTCCGTAGTCGCGCCAGCGGTAGCCTCGCGCGCCGGCTCGTGCCCGCGCATGCGTCGGTACAGGAACTCGCGGATGGCTTCGAAGTGCTCCATGCCTTCGAGCGCCAGCTCCGCCGAGGCCGAACCCGCCGCGGTCTGCAGCTCGACGGTTCCGATCCCCAGGTAGCGCTCGACGATGCTGCGCGAGACGTGGATGTCCTGGATGCGCTTGTACGACAGGTGCACTTCGCGCTTGAACAGGATCCCCCACGAGGCGCTGATGCCGTCCTCTCGGATCGTGTAGCGCAGCGTGTGGTACTTGAAGTACAGCGGCACCCACACGATCGGAGCGAGGAACAGTCCTGCCAGCGAGCGGATCGAGTACTGGATCAGCAGACTCGAGCTCGGGCGGGTGATGGCGAGGATGGCGGCGTCGTCGACGGGATGGGGAGTGCTCATCGCGCCCGCACTGTAGCGAGGCCGTGAGCCGGTGCGCGCCGCAACGACACAGCAGGGCCGCCCCGCGCGGGACGACCCTGCATGAATGAACTCGGCGGACGAGCGGGAATCGCCGTCGCAGCTCAGCTCAAGGCGCGGTGATGAACTCCAGGCCGTTGGAGAGGTTGGTCGTGCCCGGCGCAGCGGGATCGCGGAACCAGGTCTGCGCGTTGACCGTCGCGCCGGCGGAGAACGGTTGGCCCAGCGCGCCCGGGTGGCTCGCCTGGTACGCGAGCCAGTCCTCGCTCATCGCGCCATCGCACGCGCCGAACGTGCCGCCTGAATTCTGCGCCGCGAGGCGCTGCACCGGCGACTTCACGCACAGCGTGCTCGTGCTGCCGGGGGCCCACGCGCCCGAGGCGCGACCGCTGACCCCGTAGAAGAACAGGCCCGCGCGCTGACCCTCGACGTTCGTGCAGCTCAGCGTGAAACCCGAAGGCGCCGTGATGCTCGGCGTGCCGGTCGCGCTCATGGAGGGCGAGCAGCCGTTGGTGGTGGTCGAGCTGGTGCAGTACGCCACGGGGCCCGGGGGCGTCGAATCGAAGCTCTTCACCGTCGAGAGTCCGACGTTGCCGTGCTCGTCCGTGACGCGGACGCGGTAGGAGACCGTGCCGACCACCGATCCGGGAATCGCTCCGCGGAACACCTGGCCACCGGCGTACGACATGTCGACCGAGCTGAACGAACCGAACGCGTTGGTGCTGTACTCGAGCGACGCCGTGTCGTAGCGCGTCACGTCCCACGAAGCGTTGTCGTACACGTGAACGCGGATCACCGTCGGCGCCGCGCCGGGCATGCGATTGGGCGCCTGCTCGAGGTTCGCCACCCGCGGTGCGATCGCGTCCGGGATCCCCGTGCCGTTCTTGAGGAAGTACTCGGCCTGACCGCCGTCGTTGCCGACCAGCATGTCGTAGTCGCCGTCGTTGTCGACGTCGCACGAATCCGCGCCGAGCCCCGTCGCGTTCAAGCTCGGAAGCTGCGTCGACGTGACGTTGGTGAAGTTCCAATTGGGCGCGCCGTCATTGCGGTACAGCTTGTCCTGGCCCGAGAAGTTCGCCACGTAGATGTCGAGTCGACCGTCGTTGTTGTAGTCGAGGAAGTCGCCCTCGTTGTCGTCCGCAGAGGAGCCGGCCAGCGTGAAGACCGGGCTGAACACTCCCGCGCCGTTGTTCTTGATCGTGACGTCGTCGAGACCCGGCCAGTTGAGCCCGTAGATGTCGAGGTCGTTGTCGTTCTCGAAGTCACCGAGCTCCTGCTCGTAGTTGCCGCTGGTGTCCGTGGCGGCGGGAACGCCTGTCGCGAACGTAACGTCCTGGAACTGGACGAACGCGCCGCTGTCCGTCAGGCGATTGCGGTACACGCGCGGGACCTGATTGCGCGCGCCCTGGAGGATGTCGATGTCGAGGTCGCCGTCGAGGTCTCCGATCTCCACGCCCAGCGGCGTGTCGGCGATGTCCGACTCGACGCCAGTGGTGTTGGTCGTCCCGTCGCGGTGCACGCCCATCGCCCACAGCGCGGGCGCGCCGTCGGGGATCGCGGAGCCGGTGAGGCGGTACCCACTGGGGTTGAACTCCTCGAACAGACCGGCGCCGTCGTTGAGGAAGATGCGCGACGGCGCGCCGCCGTCGAAGTTGCCGCCGTACGTCGTGTGGACGATGTCCGGATCGCCGTCGTTGTCCATGTCGCCGAACACGCAGTCGCACGACCAGTCGATGAACCCGCCGCCGGCGAGCACGACACCGACGCCCACCGAGGAGAAGTGCGTGACGCCGTCGTTGACGCCGATGAAGGTCCAGTGAATCGGAGTCTGATCCTGGAAGAAGCCCGGCGCGCCGGCTTGCGCGCCGCCCATGTTGACCCACCAGCGGTTGGTCTGGTTGGAAGCGAGCGAGGTGTTCGACACGTAGATGTCGAAGTCGCCGTCGCCGTCGATGTCGACGAAGTCCAGGTCGCGGCTGTCGTCGAGCACCGACGGGAACTGCGCCGCGGTGCGGTCGGCGAAGAACCCGATCGTGCCGCCGGCCTCGAAGCCGCGGTTGATCCACAGGTTGTTCTGGTCGTTGCCGCCGTCGCCGCCCTCGGCCAGCGCGCAGTCCATGTCGCCGTCGCCGTCGACGTCGGCGAAGTCCACGTTCTCCGTGTAACCGCCGTTGACGGGGATCTGACTGGGCGTGTTGACGAAGCTCTGCGCGTGGGCAGCGCTCGCAGCGCCCACGAACCCTACCGCGCCCAGCCCCCACCGCCGCAACAAACGCACACACTTCGCCATGAAGAGAACTCTCCGTTGATGGCCCTGTCGGCGACGGCCGCGGACCTGCCCATGCTCCAACTCGACGACCGGGAACGCGCTGAGGACGCGAGGCCGGCTGGGACGGTAGGACGCGAGAACCTCGCAGCGCGTTCCGTCGAGATCCAATCTACGGCGAGAGCCACTCGCCGTGCGGGCGAACCTCAGCGCGCGGCGCGAATGTGCGGCGAGAGGTCGTCGACTTCGATCCGACCGCTGGTGAGCGCTACGGCGCGCCGCATTTCGTTTTCCAACTCGCGAACATTGCCCGGCCAACGCCAGGCTTCGAGCGCCTTCATCGCAGCTTCCGTCAACGTCACCTCGCGCCCCATCTCGGCGCCGAGGCGCTCACTGAAGAAACGCACCAGGTGGCGCACGTCACCGGCGCGATCGCGCAGCGGCGGCAGGACGAGCGTGACGACGTTGAGGCGGAAGTACAGGTCCTCGCGGAAGGTCCCGGCCTTCACCATCGCTTTGAGGTCCTTGTTGGTCGCCGCGACGATGCGCACGTCGACCTTGACGACCTTGTTGGCGCCCACCGGCCGCACCTCGCCCTCCTGGAGCACGCGCAGCAACTTCGGCTGCATCGAGAGCGGCATGTCGCCGACCTCGTCCAGGAACACCGTGCCCTTGTCCGCCGCCACGAAGTGACCCGCGCGATCGGCGATGGCGCCGGTGAACGAGCCCTTCTTGTGGCCGAACAGCTCGCTCTCGAGCAGATCGGCGGGCACCGCGGCGCAGTTCTCGGCGAGGAACGGCTTGCCCTTGCGCGGGCCGAACTCGTGCAGCGCCTTCGCGACGAGCTCTTTGCCGGTCCCGGTCTCGCCGTGGATGAGAACCGAGACCTCGCTCGGCGCGACCTTCTCGAGCAGCGCGTACAGCGCGCGCATCGGGGCTGAGTCGCCGACCATGCCGAAGCGGATCGGGATCGCGCCCGTCGACGCGTTCGCCGCCGGACCGTGATGCGTCAGCGCCTCGGCCAGCAACGGCCGCAACGCCTCGAACTCGCCAGCGGCGCGCGCTTCGTCGAGCAGGGCGTGCAGTCGCTGCGCGTACTGCGAGGCGGTTTCGCTCATCGCGCGCGCCCCACTTTGCGCAGGCGTGCGTAGGCGAGCATCAACTGCTTCAAGCCGACACCCTGGAACACGACCGTCGCGCGCGCATTGGCGCCCATGCCGAGCAACTGCTCGACGCGGCCGCGGCCGAAGGCGTCGTGCTCGACCATGTCCCCCACCGCGAGCCGCTCGCCCGCTTCGGCCTGCGGCGGCGGCTCGAACGCGCCGAGCGCCGTCTCTTCGTCATCGATCGCCTGAACGAGCCCGCGAGGGATCTCCTCGAGGAAGCGCGACGGACGGTGGTACACGTCGCCGCCGTAGAGCTTGCGCGAAACGGCGCTCGAGAGGACGAGCTGATCCTGCGCGCGCGTCATGCCGACGTAGAACAGTCGCCGCTCCTCTTCGATCGCGTCGGCCGAGCCGGCGACCGAACGGGCGTGCGGGAGCAAGTCCTCCTCGACGCCGGCGATGAACACGACCGGGAACTCGAGCCCCTTGGCGGCGTGCAAGGTCATCAGCGCGACCTTCGGCACGCCCTCCTCGAAGCCGTCGGCGTCGCTGACGAGCGCCACGTCCTGGAGGAAGCCGCGCACGCCGCCCTGCGGATTGGCGGCGTCGTACTCCGCCGCGTGCGCGAGGAGTTCCTGCACGTTCTGCTCGCGGTCGACCTCTTCGCGCTCGGCCGTGCGCGCCAGGTGCTCCCAGTAGGCGGTCTCCTCGATCAACGCGCTCAGCGCGACCTCGGCCGGACCGCTCGCATACAGCGACAGGCGCTCGAGCAACGACGCGAACGCGGCGAGCGCGGCCTTCGCACGGCCCTTGATGCGTCCTCGCGCTTCCTCCGACTGGCAGGCGCGCACGAGCGACACGCGGCGGTCCGCGGCCCAACTGGAGAGGTCCTCGAGCGACTTGTCGCCGACGCCGCGCGGCGGCGCACCCAGCGCGCGCACGCAGGCCTCGTTGTCGGAGGGGTTGACCAGGATGCGCAGGTAGGCGAGCAGGTCCTTGATCTCGCGCCGCTGGTAGAACTCCGTGCCGGCGACGATCTGGTACGGGATCGAGGTGAGCCGCAGAGCGCGCTCGAGCGCCCGCTGCAGGAAGTTCGCGCGGTAGAGGATCGCGAACTCGTCGTGCGAGCGCCCCTCGTCGGCCAACGCGCGGATGCGCAGCGCGATCTCGCGCGCCTCGTCGTCCTCGTCGGCGCACTCGACGACGACGATCTTCTCGCCGGCGCCGCGCTCACTCCACAGCTCCTTCTCCTTGCGCTGCGTGTTGTTGCGGATCACCGCCTGCGCCGCGTCGAGGATGGTCTGCGTCGAGCGGTAGTTCTGCTCCAGGCGCACCACGCGCGCGCCGGGGAAGTCGCGCTCGAAGTCGAGGATGTTGCGGATGTCGGCGCCGCGCCAGGCGTAGATCGACTGATCCGGATCGCCGCACACCGCGATGTTGCGCCGCATCGCGGTGAGGTGCCGCAGGAGCCGGTACTGGATGCGGTTGGTGTCCTGGTACTCGTCGACGAGCAGGTAGCGGAAGGCGTCGGCGTACTGATCGCGCACGCCGGGGTGCGCCTCGAACAGCTCGACCACCTTGAGCAGCAGGTCGTCGAAGTCGAGCGCGTTGTTGCGGCGCAGCGCCTCGCCGTACTCGCGCTCGACGCGCACGAAGAGCTGGTCGACGAAGCCTTCGTCGCCGTGCTCGGGACCGCCGCCGCGGTTCTTGCGCTCGCTGATGAACGCGCCGACGTCGCCGGGGCGATAGGCGGTGGTGTCGTAGCCCGCGGACTTGATCAGCTCGCGGATCAGCTTCTGGCGATCGTCCGTGTCGTAGATCGTGAAGTCGCGCGTCCACGCGCCCAGGTGCTCGATGTCGCGGCGCAGGATGCGCGCGCACATGGCGTGGAACGTCGACACCCAGGCGCCGCGCGGCACCGCCAGGCGATCGACGCGCTCGCGCATCTCGCCCGCGGCCTTGTTCGTGAACGTGATCGCGAGCACTTCGGAGGGCCGCACGCCGCGCTCGAGCACCAGGTGCGCGATGCGGCTGGTGATCGCGCGCGTCTTGCCCGATCCTGCGCCGGCCAGGATCAGGAGCGGCCCCTCGCCGTGCGTCACCGCTTCGCGCTGCGCGGGATTGAGTCCCTCGAGCAGGTCCGTGGCCGAACGCGCGGCGGTCGCCGTGCTGGGGAGTTCTCCGCTTGATTGCGCCATCGTGGATGCAGTTGAAAGCGAGGGAGTGTAGCGCACGCTCGTGAGCGACTCCCGCTCGGACCCTCGCGCTTCGCGGAGGTTCCAAAGGGAAGTCGCGATCCAACGAAGATCTCAGCGCTGCCGAATGCCGCGGGGCGCAGCGGCGC
>CALKYE010000050.1 GCA_938003765.1 uncultured Planctomycetia bacterium | reverse complement strand
CGCGCCTTCTGCTCGCGGTGCGCGGCGAGGCGCTGCTCGAGATCGGCGACGACGCGGTGCTTGTTGGCCGCCTGCAGCTCGAGTGCGGCCGGCGCCATCTGCTCGACCGCGGCTCGCGCCAGCTGTGCGAGTTCCTCCAGCGCGCGCAGACGCTCCTGCGCGACGCGTTCGAGCTCGTCGAGCCGCTCGTCGGGTTGCTCGCTGCGCGCCGTCGCCAGCGCTGTCTCTGCGCGAGCGCACTCCGCGCGCGCCAGTTCGAGGTTCTGCGCCAGAGCGTGCTGCTCGGTCTCGAGCTTGACCGCGTGCGCGTCGGCCGCGCGTGCGGCGGCCAGCGCCTCGTCCAACTCGCGCTGGGCGCGCTCCGCCAGAGCCTCGGCCTCCTGGCGGAGCTGCTGCGCCTCGTGCGCCGACTGCGGCAGCGCTCCCGCATCCGCGCTATGCGTTCCGTGCGCTGCGACACGCGCGGCGAGCCGTTCGATCTTGGCCTCCATCTGCTCGGGGCTCAGGTCGTGCAGCAAGCCTGCGCAGGTCGCGTTCAAAGCCTCGATGCGCGCTCGCGCGTCGGCCTCCAGCGCCAGGCGCTGCTCGGCTTCGGCGAGGTCGCGAACGCCGAGCGACGCCAGCTCGTCGCGCCACTTCCCCAGGCGCGCCGCGTGGGCGCGCGCCGCCGCCGCGGAGTCGGCGCCGGGCGCGAGTTCGAGTTCGAGCGTCTGGGCGAGCTCGACGCGCCGACGCGCGTCGCCGGTCAGCTCGAGCACCTCGTCGGGCGCGAGGGCGCGGAGGCCGCCGTCGACGTTCAGCTCCAGCGCACGCAGCGCGCGCAGCCGCAGCTTCGGCGCCGCGGCCGCTGCGCTTGCTGCGGAGACTTCGAGTTCGGTGTGCTGCTTGCGCAGCGCCGCCACGCGTCGGGCGTCGAGCGGCGGATCGCCCAGGCGCGCGCGTTGGCGCACGAGCTCGGCTTGCGCGGCCGCGAGCTTCTCACGCCGCTCGCGCAGCACGCCCAGGTCGGCGCGATCGCGAACCGCCGTCTCGTCGGCCGCGCGAGCGCGCGCCAGTTCGCGCGTCGCGGTGGCCTCGCGTTGGCGCTGCTCGAACGCGCTTGCAGCTGCGCTCTGTCGCTCGCGGGCTTGCTCGAGGGCCGGAGCGCGTTCGAGCGCGCGCGTCTGGCTCTCGGACAGCCGCTGGCGCGCCTGCTCGGCCTGCTCCGCCAGTAGGCGCCGGTCGCTCGCCGCGTCGCGCGCGAGCTGGAGCGCAGCCTGAGCGCCCGCGACGTCCTTGTCGGCGCGCTCCGCACGTTCGCGCGACTGCTCGAGCTCGAGGAGTCGTGCGTCGAGCGCGCGTTTGGCCGTACGCTCGCGCGTCAGCGCTTCGTCGTCCGCGCGCAGCGCCTCGGCCAGGCGCGCGGTCTCGGCCACGTCCGACTCCAACGTGACCAGCATGCTGGCCAACGGCGCGCGCTCGAGTTCCAAAGCCTCCGCGCGCTCGCGCGGCTCGCTGAGTCGCTTGCCTTCCTTGCCCGTGCGCGTGAAGTAGCTCTCGAACTCCTCGCGCGCGCGCTCGAACAGGTTCAGCTCGCGCGCACCGCTCGAGGCTCCGCCGGCGGCGCGGTCGAGCGCGCGCGAGACCCAGGTCTGGTCGGAGAGCGCGAGCCGCTCCTGCGCGTGACCCTGGGCGACGCTCAGCGCCTTGAACAGCGGCATGTCGACGGTTTCGGCCAGCAGCGCGAGCACGCGCTCGTGCGCCTCGCGTCCGGTGAGCTGCTCGCGCCGTGGCTCGAGGATCGTCAGCTCCGTGGCGGGCCGCTTGAGCCAGGTCTTGCGGTACACGAAGCGGTAGGGGCCGCTCTGCAGCTCGACTTCGACCTGCGGGCCCACGTCGCGTCCGATCGGCCGCAGTTCGCGCACGGCGGCCTTGTTCGAGCTGTCCAAGTGCTCGAGCACGACCTGGAGCGCCTCGCTCACGCTGGACTTGCCCGTTTCGTTCGGACCGACCACCACGGTCACGCCGTCGAGCGCCGGCTCGAGCGCAAGCTCGCGCACGCCGCGGTAGTCGCGCAGCACGATGCGCACCAGTTTCATGCGTCGCGTCCCGCCAGGCGAACGAGGAGTCCGAGCGCATCCTGGGCAGCCGTCTGCTGTTCGCCGGGCGTCGCTGCCAGCTCGCGCAGCCGCGCCAAGGTGCGCGCGCCGAAGCCGGAGAGGCCGAGCGCTTCGAAGTCGGAGTCCTCGGGCGTCACCACGAGCTCGGTGCGCGAGGTCTGCGCGACCAGCGCTGCGAACAGGTCGCGTTGCGTGTCGAGCAGTTCCTCGAGCTCGGCCATTTGGCGCACGTTCAGCGCTCCCACGAGGTCGAGCTTGAGCGCCACTCGCGCGGCGCCGAGCTCCTCGGTCAGGCGCGAGCGCAGGTGCGCGAGGTCCGCGTCGCTGTCGAGTCGGTGGGCTTCGCGCACGAAGCGCCAGCGGCCGACGCGCAGCGGCGTGGTGAGCGCGCGCTCGGCGTCGACGTCGACGAGCAGCGCCAGTCCCGGGTCGAGCTCGTCGAAGTCCGTGGGCTCGGGCGCGCCGCTGTACCAGATGCGGCCGCTCGCGCCGACTTGCGTGCGCGAGTGTCGATCGCCCAGCGCGATGTAGTGCGCGACGCCGCGTTCCAACGCGCGTTCGGCGGCCGCGAGTTCGATCAGGGCCGGGTTGTCCTTGTCGGGCGCGAGTGCGTCCACGGCGCCGTGCGCGACGACGATGCGCGTGACGTCGCCGGCGGGCTCGAGGTCGCGCAGCGCGCGTTGCACGAGGTCTTCGAGCGGACGCTTGCTGCTCCAGGGCGCGCCGACGATCTCGACACCTTCGCGCAGCCTCACGGGCGCGCTCGAGTCCAGCACGCGCACCTGGGAAGGCCGGCGCTTCTCGAAGGTCGGCTGGCGGAAGATCGAGCCCGCGTCGAGCGGATCGTGATTGCCCGGCAGCAGGAACACCGGGCAGGGCATCTGCGCCAGTCCGTTGAGCGCGTTGGAGACCGTGCGTCGATCGACCTGGTTGGTCTCGAACACGTCGCCGGCGACGACGACGAACTCGGCCGAGTGCTCGCGCGCGAGCTCCGCCAGGCGGACGATCGCGTCGAAGCGCGCCTGCGTGAAGCGCGTCTGCGCGCCGTCGTCGAAGTAGTGGCGCGTCATGCCGAGCTGCCAGTCGCTCGAGTGCAGGAACCGGACCATGGCGCGCCGCTCAGCTCGGAAGTGCGCCGCTGAAGGTGTGTCCCAGCGCCTCGAGCGCGGCGCGGGCGACCGCGAAGTGCGCGTGCTGCACGAGCAGCCAGTCGGTGTCGTAAGTCGAGACGACGAACACCGGGACGCCCGCGGTCGCGAGCGCGCCGCACAGGGCTGCGAGCAGGCCGATCGTCGTCATCGGCACGACGCCGACGATGCCGAAGGCGACGCGGTCGCGCTCCTGCACGAGCGCGGCGGGGACGTGCTGCTGCGCGCAGATCACCGAGAGTTCCTGGCGCGTGCGCGAGAACGTGACGAACGCGCCCCGCGCCCAGTCGGGCAGCTCGCTGTCCGGCGCGAGCCTCACGATGGCGAGCCGTTCGGGAAGGATCTCGAACTGGAGCGTCATGGGCGCGAGCTTACGGGGACTCGAGCCGCTTGTCGCTCGCGGCTCGCGCGCATTACTCTCCCGCGCCGCCGCGCGCGAATGGAGTCCGAGCACGAGATGCGAGAGTCGTCGAGCGCCTCAGCCGGCGCGACCTGGAGTCTGGCGTTGGCGTTCGCCGTGTGCGGCGCCGCGTGGCTCGGGTCCGAGGGCACGTACCACGGCGACGAGCGCTTCTACACCGACTCCGTTCTGCGCATGCTCGCGGGCGGCGACTGGTGGCGTCCGGAGTACGCCGACGGCAGCGCGCGACTGAACAAGCCGCTCCTCGTGTACTGGCTGATGGGCGCTTCGATGAAGCTCCTCGGCGCCAACCTGTTCGCCGCCCGACTGCCGTTCCTCCTGACCGGGGCCCTGCTCATCCCGCTCACTGCGCGGCTCGCTCGCGCGCTGTTCCCGCGCACGCCGAACGCCGCGCTGCTCGCCGCCGCGCTGGTCGCATCGAACAGCTCGATCCTGACGCTCGCGGTCCGTTGCACGCCCGACATCCTGCTCGTCGCCGCCGTGGCCGTCGCCTGGATCGGCCTGGCGGAGCTGCTGGTCGCTCAGCGCGAGCCGCGCGCGTGCTCGTGGTGGCTGTGGGGCGGGATCGGCCTCGCCGCCGCGTCGAAGGGCAGCCTGGCGATCGTGCTCGCGCTGTTCGCGGTTGTCGCCGTCACGCTCATCGCAAGAGGCGCATGGAGGCGCTTGCTCCATCTGCCCGCGCTCGCGCTCGCCGCCGCGGTGGCCGGTGTTTCGCTCGCGCCGCTGTGGCTGGCGAGCGACCCGCGCGCGGGGTCGAGCTTCGTCGAGGACCAGGTCGCCTCGCGCCTCGCGTCTTCGCCTCTCGAGGCGCTGGCGTTGGCGGCGGACTACGCGGGTTCGACTGCTCGCCATTTCGCTCCCTGGGTGCTCGCGCCGCTGCTGCTGTGGCGTCGACGACGCGCGTCGTCGAGCGAGCGCAGCGCGAGCGACCCGCAAGAGCGCCGCGCGCTGACCCTGGTGCTCGCCTTCGCGGCCACGCTGTGGGTCGTGTTCTCCGCGGCCAACCTGCACCGCGGGCGCTACCTCGCTCCGTGCTACCCCGTGCTGGCGTGCGCGCTGAGCGCGTGGGTCGTCCAACTCGGCCCGCACCGCGCGTTCGGCGGACTGTTGCGCGTGCTCACGTGGCTCGCCGGCGCGGTGTGCGCATTGCTCGCGATCGCGCTCTTCCGCGTGGACCTCGCCGCCTGCGCCAGCGCCGCGCTCGTCGCCGCCGTGTCGATCGCGCTCGCACGCGGTCGAGCTCCGCAGCGCCGGCCGCTCGAGTTCGCGCTCGCCTCCTTCGCGCTGCTCGCGCTCGCTGCGCCAGCGTTGCGCGCCACGTTCTGTTCGGACTACTACCGACAGGCCGCGCGGCTGGCTCGCTTGGACGCCACCTGGGGCTTCGACCCCTCGACCCCGGCGCTCGTGCGCGTGCTCTCGGGCGGCCGTCTCGACCCGCAGCCTTGGCCGGAAGCGCCGGATGAGCTGCGGCGCGAACGCGACGAGTCGGTGCTGGTGCTGGCCGAGCGCGCGGCCGAACTCGAACGGGACGGCTGGCGGCTCACGCGCTGCGGGTTCCGCGCGCGACGACTGAAGGCGCGCGACGTGCTCCCGCTGCTGCGCGCCGAAGATCCGCTCGAGTGGTTCGCGGGCCAAGGCGCCGCGGTGTTCGTCGCCGAACGCGAGCGCTGAGCTCGGGGACGGGTGGGGGACGCGCCGCAGAATCAAAAAGCTCTGCGGCGTGCGAATCCACCGGCGTCGATCCGCCGAAGGCCTGACGCGGGCGCGGGAGACGAGCGTGCGCCCCCGCATTCCCCGAGTTCCGTCGGAACCTCGTCGCCGGCCCACCCTGTCCCGCACCCGCATGCAGCCGCGACTGGTCACTCCGCGACACTTGATCGACGCGCACTCCGCACCCGCTCCTCGCGACGAGCGTCGGCACTGCGACACGCGGCGCGCGGGCGATGCGTTGCGCCCGCACACTCACCTCGATCTCGCCGACTCCAACGACGAGCCGACGCCGAGCGCGGGCTCCGGCGCCGACGTGGATCGACCGCGCATCGAGCGCGCCGTGCGCGAGATCCTGCTCGCGATCGGCGAAGACCCCGACCGGGATGGTTTGCTCGAGACGCCCGCGCGCGCGGCCAAGGCCTGGGCGGAGCTCACCGCCGGTCAACGCGACGACGCGCGGCGCCACCTCGGCAAGCAGTTCGAACACCGCGCCGTGGGAGGCCGCGAACTCGTCGCCGTGCGCGGAGTCGAGTTCTACAGCCTGTGCGAGCACCACCTCCTGCCGTTCTTCGGCCGCGCCCACGTCGCCTATCTCCCGGCGCAGAACCGCGTGTGCGGCCTCTCGAAGGTCGCGCGCACCGTCGACGTCTTCGCCCGTCGCCTGCAGATGCAGGAGCGCCTCACCGCGCAGATCGCCGACGCGCTCGTCGAGCACCTCCAGCCGCTCGGCGTGGCGGTGATCCTCGAAGGCGAACACATGTGCATGCGCATGCGCGGCGCTTCGAAGAGCGAGTCCGACATGCTCACGACCGCGTTCCGCGGGCTGTTCGACGAAGACTCGGCCGCGCGCGCCGAAGTCGTGTCGCTGCTGATGGCGTCGCGCGAGCGGCGCTGAGCTGCGCGCGAGCTCGATCGCCGTCAGCCGCCG
>CALKYE010000049.1 GCA_938003765.1 uncultured Planctomycetia bacterium | reverse complement strand
CTTGTCGATCTCCTTGTCCCGGTGGATCACGTCGATCATCCGCAGGATGTCTTCGCTGTTCATGGCTGTGGTGGGTCGGTTGAGGGGCGGGCGGGCCGACGAGACTCCCAAGGTCGGGCGCGGCGCTCGCCGAGCGCTCCCGTTGCGCGACACGTCGCCGCGGCGAGGTCGCCGAGGAGCGCATGCAGCCGACTGCGGAGGGTTCGGAAAGTTCAGGAAGCGGGCGCCCGCGGTGGTGGGCACACCCGCTTCCGTGCCGCGCACGGCCCCAACGGGAGACCCATCAGGCGCGCGAAGGCGACTAGTGTGGCGTCCGCCTCCGATCCGGTCAACCCGCTCGACGGGTATCGAGCGCGCGCGACGAGCGCTCAGCGCGACAGCGCCGCACTCGGAGTTCTATGCTGCTGGTCAGACCGCGCGGTCGGTCCGGGTTCCGCATGCACTCTCCTCTACCTCCTCCCGGTCGGCTCGTTCTCGCCGCGCTCGCATTGGCGCTGGGCCCGGGTTGGAGCGCCGCGCAGGAGGCCGCCGACGAGTCTCGGTTGCGTGACCTGGACAGCGGCTCCGCCAAGCGCGCCGCGGCGGCCATCGAACGTCTCGCGGCCTCGGGGCCGGAGGTCGCAGCCGCCGCGCTGGCTCTCACGCCGGCCGAGTGGCTGGGGCTTCCGCTGGCCAGTCGGCGCGCGCGCGTAGAGCTCTTCGCGCGGGCTGCGGACGCCAACGGCATCGAACGTGCAATCTCCGTGCTGGCCGACCCGGACCCGGAGATCCGCGCCCGGTTGGCGAGCTTCCTGGCGGCGCCGCACCTTCGCGACGTAGGCCTGCCGGAGCGCTGCGAGGCGCTGAAGTCCGTCTGCTCGAGCGACGAGTCCGCGGCGGTGCGGTTGGCGGCCGCTCGGGCGCTGACGCGCCTGACTGGAGCGGAAGCGCGCTCGGCCTGGGAGCAACTGCTGACGGCCAGCGATGGCGAGGTCGCGTCACTGGCCTTCGGCGCTCTCGCGGGCGACCTGTCCTCCTCGCGCCTCGCCCTGGACTGGCTGCGGCGCGCCGCGCTCGGAGAACTTCCGACCTGCGACGACGCTCGGCTGGCGAAGTGGATTTCTGGGCATCTGCCGGCGCTTCTGCACGCCAGCGCGGGCGGCGGCGAGGCCGCGGCGGACCGAGCGTTGTTCGCAGCGCTCGAGCGCAGTCCGGCGCCCGAAGTTCGCGCGGCGGCTCGCGGCGCGGTGGTCGCGCTGGCGGAGCGCTGCGCGCAGTCAGGGGACCCGGCTCGCGCGCAACGCGTGATCGCGAGCGGCTTGTCGGCCGGTCTCCCGCGACGGGAACTGCTGCGCGACGCCGCGCGCATCGGCCTGCAATCCGGAGAGACGACCGCAGCCCGCGCGGCAGCCGTCGCCTTGCTGCGCGATTGTCCGGCGAGTGGCGACAGCGACGCGCGCTCGGCCCGCGCGATGGCGTTGCTGCTGTGCGCTGCATGCGACCTCGCGACGGAGGACGCGGCCGGCGCCGAGACTTGGTTGGCGCAAGCCGAGGAAGTCGTCGGCGCCAAGTCGCGCGAAGGCGCGGCGTTCCGACTCGCCGAGGCTGGCGAGGGCGAGACGCTCGACCTGGCGCTGCGCGTGCTCGTGAGTCTGCACCGCGTGACGGCGGAACTCGTCGGCGGCCGCACCGCAGCCGACACGCGCGCGCTCGAGCGGGCGCGCGACGCCGACCTGCGACTGCTCACACTGCGCCTCGCTCTGGCGCGTCGCGCGTCGCTTGCGAGCGGCGAGCGCGGCGCATCGTTCGACGAGCTGCTCTATCACGAGCTGGGGCCGGCGAGCCTGTATTTCGGCGCGCGGGCTTCGAGCGGCGCGGCGCGCGAGCGTCGCATCGAACTCGAACTCGAGCTGCTGCAGACGCTGGCCAACGTCTCGCGCGGCTCGATCCCCGGCTTCGTCGCCACCCAGGTGTTCGACGAACGCCTCGCGGATCCGCTGGCCGACCCGGAGCGGCGCGCCGCGCTCGAGGCGCTGCGACAGCTGCGCACCCAGGCGATCAACGACGCGCTCGCGCGGCGCATCGACGAGCTCGAGCGCGAAGTCCAGCAGCGCGAAGCCGATCCGTCCGAGCTGATTCAGATGCTCACCTGGCAACGCGTGCTGCGAGATCGCCAACGCGAGGAGCTGGCCGAGCCGGCCGACTCTCTGTTGCGCTTGCGGGAGTTCTCGCGCGCCGGGCTCTCGATGGTCGAGCGGCTCCGCGAAAACGGCCGCGCCGCGCGCGCGCGCCAGTTGGCCGAGCAAGTCGTCCAGGATTTCCAGGCGTTGCGCGGCGTGCTCGACGACGGACAGTTCGAGCTGACCCTGTCGCGCGCGGAGTCCACGCTCGGCGGCGTGCTGATGGATCAAGACGAGCCCGTCGCCGCGCAGGAGGTGCTCACGCGCGCGCTCGATCGGTTGCGTGCGCTCGATCAACGCCTCGAGTCGAACGGCGCCGAGCAGGGACGTGCGACGCTCCGCGGAGCGCGCGCCAGCGTGCTCGTCAGCCTCGCCGTCAACGCGAACGTGAAGCTGCGCGACCCCGCGCGCGCGGTCGAGTACTTCGAGCGCGCCTACGAGCTCGACCAGAGTGACTTCATGCGCGTGCTGCTGGCCTGCTATCGCGCGCGCGCCGGGCGCAGCGCTGAAGCACGCGAGATCCTCCGCTCGACCGCCATCGCGCCTGGCGACTTCTACAACGCGGCGTGCACCTGGGCTCTGCTCGGCGAGAGCGCGCTGGCGCTCGACTACTTGCAACGCGACTTCGACGAGTTGCGCACGAGCCCGGGCGCGCGCTCGCGTCAACAGGAGTGGGCGCGCAGCGATCCGGATCTGGAGTCCCTGCGCGGTGATCCGCGCTTCCAGCGCCTGGTCGCGCCGAAGTTGGAGCTGGAGGAACGATGAGCGTGGCTTTGCGTGTGGACGGACGAGTGCGGCTCAGCGGACGCGGGCGGCGTCGTCTCGAGGGCGGTCACCCGTGGATCTTCGCGGACGACCTGCCCGAGCAGGAGGCCGCGCCCGGCGCGCTCGTCGCCATCGAAGACCCCGCGGGCGCGGTGATCGCTCACGGGCTCTACAGCTCGAAGTCCAAGATCCGCGTGCGCGTGATCGCGCGCGGCGCAGAGGCGCCCGCTGCAGACCACTGGCGCAAGCAAGTGGCGCGCGCCGTCGCGTTCCGACGCAGCCTCGGCTTGCTCGACCCGCGCGGCGCCGTGCGGCTGATCGCGGGCGACGCCGACGGCGTTCCGGGAATGGTGGTCGATCACTACGCCGGCGTGTGCGTGCTCCAGAGCGGCTTCCAGGGCGCGGACTCGCTGCGCGACGAGCTCGTCGAGGCGCTGATCGAGCAACTCGCGCCGCGGGCGATCGTCGAGCGCTCCGACAGCGCCGTGCGACACCTCGAAGGGCTCGAGCGACGCGTCGAGGTGCTGCGCGGCGAAGTGACGGGCGAACTCGAAGTGCGCGAGGACGAGTTGGTCTACGAGGTCGACGTGCTCGGCGGCCACAAGACCGGGCACTACCTCGATCAGCGCTTCAATCGCCAGCGAGCGGCGCAGGCCTGTCGCGGCGGCGAGTTCCTCGACGCGTTCTGCTACGACGGGCTGTTCGGCGTGCGCGCGGCGCTGCAGGGCGCCGGTTCGGTGCTCTGCATGGATCAATCCGTCGCCGCGCTCGATCGCGCGCGCCGCAACGCCGAGCGCAACGGCGTTCTCGGACGCATGCGCTTCGAGAAGGTCGACGTGATGCGCGAGCTCAAGGCGCGCACGGAGCTCGAGCGCGCCTTCGACGTCGTCGTCGTCGATCCGCCGGCCTTCGCGAAGAACAAGTCGGAGCTCGAGGGCGCCGAGCGGGGCTACCGAGAGCTCAACGCGCGCGCGCTGGGTCTGGTGCGCTCCTCGGGCCTCTTGGTGAGCGCGTCGTGCTCGTACGCGATGCGCGCCGAGCTGTTCATCAACACGTTGGCGGCGGCCGCGAACCAGGCGCGCCGCGAGGTCGTGCTCGAGCAGTTGTGCGGCGCCGCTCCGGACCATCCGCACCTGCTCAGCTTGCCGGAGTCCAACTACCTCAAGTGCGCCTTCCTGCGCGTGCGCGATTGAGGGCCGTGGAGCCGCTGGTTAGTCTTCTCCGCCCAGCGCGCGCACCGGCGCGTTCCACCGTGACTGCCGCACAGGCCAGCGTCGAGTTCCTCCTCAACGGCGAGCGCCGCAGCTTGCCCGCTGGAGCGAGCGTGGCGAGCCTGATCGCGCACCTGGGGCTGCGCTCCGAGCTGGTCGCGGTCGAGTGCAACGGCGCCGTCGTGCGTCGAGCCGAGCACGCCACGCGCCTGCTCGCCGACGGCGATGTGCTCGAACTGGTCACCTTGGTGGGGGGCGGCTGAGGGGCCGCGCGCGCTGCGTTCATGAACACCGTCTCGTCCGCCCTCGAACCGCAAGACGGACCGCTCGTCATCGGTCGCACGACGTTGCGTTCGCGGCTGCTCGTGGGCACGGGCAAGTACGCCACGAACGAGCAGATGCGCGACGCGCTCGCGCTGAGCGGCACGGACTGCGTGACCGTCGCCGTGCGGCGCGTGAACCTCGTCGCGGGCGAGCCCTCGCTGCTCGACTACATCGACCGCAGCCGCTACGCGATCCTCCCCAACACGGCGGGCTGCTTCGACGCGAAGACCGCCATCCGCACTGCGGAACTGGCGCGCGAACTGCTGGGATCGGAGTGGGTCAAGCTCGAGGTGCTGGGCGACCCGCGCACGCTCCTGCCTGATCCCATCGGCACGCTCGAGGCGGCGCGCGAGCTGGTCGCGCAGGGCTTCGACGTGCTCGCCTACTGCTCCGACGATCCGCGCATGGGCGTGCGTCTGGCCGAGCTGGGAGTCGCGAGCGTGATGCCGGCCGGTTCGCCGATCGGTTCGGGCCAGGGCGTGCTCAACCCCAACGCGATTCGCATCTTGCTCGAGCTCATCGACAAGCCCGTGATCGTCGACGCCGGTGTCGGCACGGCTTCGGACGTCGCCGCGGCCATGGAGCTCGGAGTGGCTGGTGTGTTGCTCAACAGCGCGGTGGCGCTCGCTCGCGAACCGCTGCGCATGGCTGCGGCGATGCGCGACGCCTGCCGCGCCGGACGCAACGCCTTCCTCGCCGGTCGAATCGAGCGGCGCCTGTACGCCAACGCGTCGTCGCCGCTCGAGGGCGTGGTCGGAAGCCGGCCGTGAGCCGGGTCACATCGCGCGTTCGGCCATGAATCCCGAGGTCGCTCCGGACGCGGCGGACGCCGCTCAGTCCCTGGCGTTGCTGGCGGGCGGTGTCGTGCTCGCGCCGCTGGGGATCTGGCTCGCCCGCAAGCTCTTCCCCGGCAGGAACATCTTCTTCGCACGCTGGGGCTTCTCGCACCTCGCAGTGGCGCTGGCGCTGATCGGCGCCGCGACGTTCGCCTCGCCGGTCCTGCTCGGCGCGCTGGGCTGGTCCAGCCCGACTCCCGTCCAAATGCTCGCGCTGCAGAGCGTGCTCTTCTTCCCCGCGCTGGCCTGGGTCTTCGGCGCGGCGAACCGACTCGATCCCGACGGATGGCGTTCGCTGGGCTTCGGCCCCGGTCGCTGGTTCAGGGCGAGCGCGCTGGGCGTTCTCGCCTACCTCGCGAGCATCCCGTTCCTGCTCGGCGTGCACGGCGTCTGGCGTTACGTGCTCGAGGCCAGCGGCGCGGGCTACTCGGAGCAGGAGCTCGCGTCGCAGGCGCGCGATCTCGCCGGGCCCGAACTCGCCGCCTTCGCCGTGCTCGCGGTCGTGGTCGCGCCCGCGATCGAGGAGCTCTTGTTCCGCGCCTTCCTGCAGCCGCTGCTCGTTCAGAACCTCGGCGATCGCGGCGGAGTCGTCGTCACCGCGCTGGTGTTCGCCGCCGCGCACGCGAGCCTGGGAGCGTTCGCTCCGATCTTCGCGCTCGGTCTCTTGCTCGGCGCGCTGATGCTCCGCACCCAGCGCGTCATCGCGCCGTTCGCCGCGCACGCGCTCCACAACGGCATCATGGTGCTGGCGCTGGCCCAGAACTCGTCCGCCTCCTGATCCACGCTCTCGCCATGACTCACTTCCCCCGCGCCGGTTTGTTCCGCCCTGTCGAAGGCGGCGCCTTCATCGCCAGCAACGCCGTGGTGACGGGCGACGTGACGCTCGGCGCCGAGGTCGGGGTGTGGTTCGGCTGCGTGTTGCGCGGAGACGACGCGCCGCTCTCGGTCGGCCGCGGCACGAACATCCAGGACCTGACCATGGTGCACGCCGACACCGGCGCGCCGAACGTGATCGGCGAGGACTGCACCATCGGGCACCGCGCGATCCTGCACGGAGTCCGCGTCGGCGATCGGTGCCTGATCGGGATGGGCGCGATCCTCCTGGGCGGCAGCGTGATCGGCGACGAGTGCCTCGTCGCCGCGGGCGCCGTCGTGAAGGAGCGCTTCGTCGCGCCGCCGCGCTCCCTCATCGTCGGTCTTCCGGCGCGCGTGGTGCGCAGCCTGACCGACGCCGAGGTCGAGTCGATCCGCGCCAGCGCGCGCGACTACTCGCGCAAGATCCGCCTGTACCTCGAGCCGGGCGCATGAACTCCGCTGGCGACGACTTCGAGCACAAGCTCGAGCGCTTGCGCGGTGGACTGCGCGAGCTGGAGTCGCTGGCGGTGGCGTATTCCGGCGGCGTCGACTCAGGTGTGCTGCTCCACGCCGCGCGCGCCGCGCTCGGACCGCGCGCGCAAGCCCTGATCGCCGATTCGCCCTCGCTGGCGCGCAGCGAACTCTCCGACGCGCTGGCCTTCGCCCGCTCGATCGGCGTCGAGCCGGTCGTGCTCTCGACCGACGAACTCGACGACCCGCGCTACCAGGCCAACGCCGGAGATCGCTGCTACTACTGCAAGCGCTCGCTGTTCGACGCGATGGCGATCTGGGCGCGCGAACACGGCGTGCGGCGCCTGGCGTTCGGCGAGATCGTCGACGACTGGAGCGACCAACGCCCCGGCGCCCGCGCCGCGCGCGAGTTCGACGTGGTCGCGCCGCTCTCGGCGGCCGGCATGGGCAAGCAGGACGTCCGTCGCTACGCGCGCGAGCACGCGCTCGCGCTCGCGGAGAAGCCGGCCAGCGCCTGTCTCGCCTCGCGTGTTCCGGTCGGCGTGCGCGTGACGCGCGAACGCCTGGCTCGGATCGAGCGCGCCGAAGCGCGCGTCAAGTCGCTGGGGCTGCTCGTGGTGCGCGTGCGCGACCACGGCGAGCGCGCGCGCCTGGAGGTGGGGGCCGAGGAGCTCGGCTTCGCCCGCGAGAACGAACGCGAACTCGCAGCGGCCTTGGCGTGCGAAGGGTTCGAAGCCGTCGACCTCGCGGCGTACGTGCCGCCTGCTTCGCGTTCGCGCGCGTGACGATCGCCGCGCCGCTGCGCGCGCAGTGGGCTGAGCACGCTCAGCGCTCGAACAACGGCAGCAGGCCGTCGGGCATCGACAGCACCAGGCAGTTCATCGCGGTCGCGTAGCACGCGCCGTAGCGCTGATCTCCCCACGCTCCGTCGTTGCGTTGGGCGCTGACGAGTTCGGCCGCGGTGCTCTCGAACCAGCGGGCGAAGCCGCGCTGATCGCGCATGGTCCACAGGGCGATGGCCACGTACAGCCGCTCGTAGTGGGGGAAGTCGGCCGCGCGCTCGCCGCCTTCCTCGCGCGCGAGGAGCCTGCGCCACAGAGCATCGGTCGCGCGTTGGACCTGCGGGCCGTCGTACACGCCTGCGGAGTGCATCGTCGCGAGACCCGCGGCCGTCAGCGCGATCGAGGTCTTCTGCTCCGGGCCGAGCGCGTAGCGGAAGGACCCGTCCTCGCTCTGGCACCGGCCGATGTAGTCGATGGCTGCGCCGATGACGCGCGGCTCCACGCGCACTCCGCAGTTGTGCGCCGCGCGCAGAGCCTGGAGCTGCACGACGGTGACCGAGTTCTCGTGCTCGATGTTGGCGACCGGCGAATAGAACCAGCCGCCCTCGACGCTCTGACTGGCTTCGATGCGGCGCACCGCGGCCTCGAGGACTCGCGCGACGCGATCTCCGCGGGCTCCGCTCGGCGACATCGTGAACGCCTGCGCGAGGGCCAACGCCGCGAAGCCGTGGCCGTGCATGCGCGCCGTGGGCTCGGAGGCGCCGGCCGCGATGTAGCCGTGCGTCGGCGAGCCGCTCAGGTCCGCGCGCGCGAGCAGGAAGTCCACTGCGCGCGCGGTGGCCGTGGCGTAGGGCCCGCGCTCCGGTGTCGAGCCGCCCGCCATGAAGGCGAGGGCGCCCAACGCCGTGAGCGCCACCGTCACATCGGCTGCGCCCTCCAGTCGCGGCAGCGCGCCGTCGTCGCCGCGGGCCTGCGCCTCGGCGAGGAACGCGAGGCCGCGCTCCAGCGCGCGCCGCGCCTGCGGCTCCAGCAGGATCGCGTTGGCCGCGCCGCTGTCGACGGACTGCGTCGCGGCCTGGCGAGTGCTGGAGCTGGCGGGTGTCGAGGTCTTGTCGCGCGCGTCGAGTTCCGCGGAAGCGGCGCCGCCCAACGTCGCCACGAGCGCTGCGACGAGCAGCGCCCGCGAACTCACGCGCGCGCGATCAACGGCGTCGGTTGAGCCGCCGGTGGTAGGCATCGATCCAGTCGCGGTACTGCGGGGGCAGATCCCCGCCGCCCTCGGTTCGGAACAGCTCGCGGTACTGCTCAGGCAATTCGCCCCAGCGCTCGGCGTCACGACCCGGCGTCACGCGGCCGGTCTCCAGCCCCGGAGGCGGACCGCCGGCGGTGTTCTGCGGCGTCTGCGAGGACTCCTTGTCCCCGCGCGGATCGCCGCTGTTGCGCGGCTGCTGGCCCTGATCGTCGGGGCGTTCGCCCTGCTGATCGGGATTCGGCTTCTCACCGCCGGGTTGCTCCGGCGTGTTCTCGCGCTGCTGGCGCTCGCCGCCCGAACCCTGTTGCGGCTGACCTTGGCCCTTGCCCGAGCTGTTCTGCGGCTGACCGCCGCCCATGGTGGAGCTTCATGTCCCGCCCTGTTGCTTGGCGATCTCGAGGATCCGATCGATCCCCGACACGACCTCCGAGCTCTTGGTCTTCGAGCGCTGCAGCAACTCGGCCAGACCGCTCTCGCGCGCGGCGTCCTTCGCGCTGCGTTCGCCGGCGCCGGCTTCGTAGAGGAGCTTGTCGATCTCCTCCAGCGCGCCTTCGACCTTGCGGAACAGCTCGATCATCTCCTGCCGCGGGTCGTCTTCGCCGCGGATGGCTTCGAGCAGCTCCTTGTCGATCGGGCGCTTCTCGCCCTGCGCAGCGAGCGCGCGCGGCGCGGCGCACAACCAGGCCGCTGCGCAGAGGGTGGCCAGTGCGATGCGTTGAGGGTGCTTCATGGCTTCTGTCCTTGGGCCCCCGTCGGAGCGTCGATGCCAAGCCTAGCGCGGAACCGGGCGAACAAACGTGTCGTCCGTTCGTGGCGTTCGGCCAAACGAAGAATGTCCTCGAGCGCCTCGGGCCCCAGCTGCGGGTCGCTGAGGTCGGGGTAGATCAGCTCCAGGCGCTGAATCCCGTCGAGGTTGTCGAGTTCCATCTGCCGCAGCAACTTGAGCTCGGCGACATCGGGCACGAGCGGCGGCTTGCCGTTCTGCTGCTGCTGTTGCTGTTGTTGCTGCTGATCCTGCTGACGGCGCTGCTGCTCGGACTTGAGCGCCTCGAGCACTCGCTCGGTGGTCTCGATGGCGTCCTCGAGCAGTCCCTGCGGCCGGCTGTCGGTCTGGTGCCCGCCGACTTCGTCGATGTCGCGCGCCGTGCGCTCGAGGTCCTGGCGCACTTCGCGCAGGGCGTGGGCGAACACGGCCGCGCTCTCCGCTTCGATCGCGTCCGCCAGCTCGGCGGTTCGCGCGGCGTGTTGCGTGAGGTCGCCCGCCAGGCGCCGCAGGCGCAGCCGCTCTGCGCGCGAGAGCTTGTCGCGTTCGCGCGCGCCGTCGATCTCGCGCAGCGCGGCCAACGCCGCCTTCTCGCCCTCCAGCAGCGCCACCATCTCTTCGCCGATGCGGAACAGCACTTCTTCCTGACGCAGGCGCTGGTACTGCTGCTCCTCGTCGTCCAGTTCGGCCAGCGCGCGGTCCATGTCGCGCTGGGTCTGCTCCTCGTCCTGCTCCGCTTCGCCCAGGTCGCCCTCCTCGAGCGAGGACTGAGCCTTGCCGGCCGACTGGGAGGCCTGGGCCAACGAGGGAGCGGGCTTGGCGTTCTTCCGTTCGCTGTTGCGCGTCGCCAGCTCGAGCAGCTTGTCCTTGATCTCCTGCTGTTTGCGCGCGAGTTCTTCTGCGCGCTTCTGCGCCTCGGGCGATTGCGGGCGCACGTCGTCGGAGGCTTCCTGCGCGGCGCGCGCGAGTTGTTCGAGCGCCTCGCGCTGCGACTGCGC
>CALKYE010000048.1 GCA_938003765.1 uncultured Planctomycetia bacterium | reverse complement strand
GCGCCAGCTCGCTCGCAGAGTTCCGCGAGCGCTCGGCCTTCGCTTACGGCGCGTAGGTCAGTTCCACCGCATCCGAGAGGTTGGTCGTGCCTTGCGCCGGCGGGTCGCGGAACCAGGCCTGCGCCCAAGCCTTGTCACCGGGCCCGAACGGGTTGCCGAGTGAGAACGGGTTCAGCGACTGGTAGAGGCTCCAGTCGAGCACGAACTGACCGTCGCACGCGCCCGGAGTTCCGCCGGAGAACTGGCTCGTCGTGCGCTGCACCGGAGTCTTCACGCACAGCAGGCTCACGTTGTTCCACGGCGCGCTCTGAGCGCCCGACGCTCCGTAGAACACGAGGCCCGACTTGCCGCCTTCGACGTTCGCCACCGTGAGCGTGCACGGCGCCGTCAGGCTCACGTTCGGATTGCCGTTGGCGCTGATCGTGGCGACGCAACCGTTCGTGGTCGTTCCTCCCGTGCAGTACGTCAGCGGCGCCGCGGGCGCGTCGAAGCACAGCTCCCAGCTCGCGAGCGATCCGTTGTCGGCGTTGACGTACCAGTCGTAGATCCGCAGCGTCCACAGCCCCGAGGCGAGCGGCGCCGAGTCGAGCGGCGTGTTGTCGATCCCCGCCGAGCCGCTCGGCCACGCGCCGAAGAACTGGCGGTACACGCCGGGCGCGATCACTCCGCCCGCGCACGCGAAGTCGCTCGCAGCGACACCGCACGAGCCCGTGGCCGCGTTGACGTCGACGAAGCTGTAGTCGCCGCTGAACGCAACGTTGCAGCCGCCGCCGAAGGCGCCGTCGGCCTGCTGGAACAGGTTGATGCGCGCGCCGCCCGGCGTCTCGAGCACCATCTGGTTGTCGCCCGACCAGCCGTGCGCGAGCCCGTTGAGCTTCACCGCCGAGATGCGCGTGGCGCCGGAGGGGACGCTGACGTTGAGCGTCGAGGTCAGCTCACCGGTCGGCAACACTCCGGGCCAGGCCCCATTGGCTGCGCCGGAGCTCGGCCACGCGCCTCCGGGACCGCCTGCGACGCACGCGACGGGCGAGCCCAAGGTCAGCAGCGCGGGCGCGCTCGTGGTCGAGCCGCAGGAGTTGGTGACGACGCAGTCGTAGCTGCCGACGCTCGCCGTGTTCGCGGAGACGATGTCGAGCGTCGCCGCCGTGGCGCCGGCGATCGGCGCGCCTCCCTTGCGCCACTGGAACGTCGGCGCAGGCGTCGCGCTGGCCGCGACGGTGAACTGCGCCGGCAACCCGACGCACGGCGCGACGCTCAGCGGCTGCAGCGTGATCTGCGGCGCCGTGTTGACGACCAGCGCCGCCGCGTTCGAGAGCACGCTCGAGCACGTGCTCGAAACCAGGCAGTCGTACGAGCCGGCCTGCGACGACTGCGCCGCTCCGATCGCGTACGTGGCCCCGGTCGCTCCGCCGATCGGCGCGCCATTGCGACGCCACTGGTAGCTCAGGTTCGACGAACCCGACGCGCTCACGCTGAACGACACCGGTGAGTTCGCGCACACCGTCGCGCCGACCGGCTGCGTTCCGATCGTCGGAGCTCCGTCGACGGTGACGGTGATGACGTTCGAGTCCACCGAGCCGCACACGTTCTGGACGCGACAGAAGTACGAACCCGCGCTGGCCCCCGAGGGGTTGAAGATGGTGAGGTCCGAGTTCGAGAAGAAGCCCATCCCGACGCCGTTGTGGAACCACTGGTAGCTGATGGGCGCCGTTCCGGTCGCGGTCACATCCAGCACGCCGTTGACGCCCGCGCACAGCGCCGTGTTCTGAGGCTGCACGGTGATCGTCGGCGCGACTTGCGCGGTGAACGTCGCGGCGTTCGAGGTCGAGCTGCCGCAAATGTTGCTGACGACGCAGTCGTAGCTCCCTGCGTCGGCGAGTGTCGCGTTCGGGCTGCCGTAGCTGCTCGAGTTGGCGCCGGGGATCGCCAAGCCGTTCTTGCGCCATTGATAGGTCGGCGCAGGCGTCGGATTGGCGAGGCCGACGGTGAAGTTGAACGAGGCGCCGACACACCAGCTCTGACTGATCGGATGCGTGGTGATGATCGGCGTCGTGTAGGCCGTGACCACCGCTTGCGAGGAGAACGTGAAGCCGCACGAGTTGGTGGCCAGGCAGGTGTACGTGCCGGCGTTGCCCGCGTTCACCGGAGAGAGGCTGAGCGTCGTCGACGTCGCACCGCTGATGGCCACGTTGTTGCGCAGCCACTGGTACGTCGTGCCTTGGAGCACGTTCGACAGCGCGATGGAGAGCTGCGCGTTCGTTCCCGAGCACACGCCGACGTTCTGCGGCTGCACGAAGAACACCGGCGCCGTGTGCGTCGAGACGCTGCAACTCGTCGAGTTGAGGGTTCCGCAGGAGTTCGTCGCGCGGCACTGGTACGAACCGTTGTTCGAGGGCTGCAGCGAGGCGATCGAGTACGTGCTGGAAGTCGCTCCCGGGATGTCGACGCCGTTGCGCGACCACTGGTAGCTCGGCGCGGGCTGACCTGACGCCACGAACGTCAACTGGAGCGGCGATCCCTGACACGCGCTCGCGGACGAAAGCGGGTTCTGCACCAGCGTCGGCGCGCTGCTCACGGTCACCGTCACGGGCGCGGAGAGAACGTCACCGCAACTGTTTCCGATCAGGCACGTGTAGGTTCCGGCGTCGGCCGCGCTGACGCTCGCGAGCGAGTACGTGTTGGAGGCGCTCGACTGCACGGTCTGGCCGTTGCGATAGAACTTGTACTGCAGATTCGAACCACTGGCCGCTACGGACAGCGTCAACGGCGAGCCCGTGCACGCCACGGCCGTGCTCGCAGCGAGATTCGTAGTCAGCGTCGGCGGCGTGCAACCGCTCGCGTAGTTCATGTTCGCGATCACGAGCGCGAAGTCCTGATCGCTTCCGTCGGCGTTGCCGGGCACGCCATCGCCGACGATGTTCGCGGCCGTGACGCGCACGCGGATCGTTCCGCTGAAGCCCGTGGGCAACACCACCAGCTCGCTGTTGTCGTTCAAGTCGGACGAGCCGCCCGTCGTCGAGAGCGCGTTCGAGAACACGTTGCCGCGGTAGGTGTTCCCGCCCACCGTCACCGTCAGGTCGAGGTCGTTCACCCAAGCCGCGCCGAACGTGCTCCCCGGCGCGTCGGTCCACACCAGCGCGACGCGCAACGGCCGCGACGAGTCCGCGACCACGCCGACGAACTCGCGATACTCACCGGTCGCATTGAAGACCGACGTCTGGTCGGAGAACTTGCGCGCGATGCTCTGATCGAAGGCGAGATCGAGCCACGGGAAACCGAAGCCCTGATTGCCGTTGGGCAAGTTGCCGCCCGTGGCGCCCAAATAGCGCGTCTGGTGCAGCGTGTACGCCTTCAGCAGCGCGGGCGACGGATTCGTGATCCCGTGCACGCGCGAGAGGTAGTTCCACTCGAGCGACACGACGCCCGAGATCGCCGGCGCGGCGAAGCTCGTGCCGTTGGACCAGGTGTACTTCGTCTGCCCCGAGGGGTAGTACGACGCGCACATCGACGAGCCGTTGTAGCCGCTCGACGGGCTCGCTGTGCCGACGACGTGCGTGCCCGGCGCGACGATCTCCGGCTTGCTGCGGCCGTCCTGCGTCGGACCGCGCGAGGAGAACGAGGCGATCTGCTGGATGTTGTCGGCGGCCGTCGAACCGCTGCAACCGCTCTGAGCGTCCGAGCCCTCCGTCGCGCCGACCGACAGCACGTTCTTCGCCGTCGCGGGCGCGCCGATCCCGGTCGCGCCGTCATTGCCGGCTGCGAACACGAACAGCATCTGCTGATGGCCAGCGGCAGAGCTCGCATCGCGCACGAGCCCGTCGTGCTGCTGCGCGGACGACGTGTAGAACCCGGCGACATTCGCTCCCCATGAGTTCGAGCTGACGCGCGCGCCCTGCCCCCAGGTTGTTTCAGCGAGCGTCGCGTAGCTCGTCGACGAGCCGAAGCCATCGTCACCGAGGAACTTCACGTTGGTGATCTGCCCCATCGGAGCCATCCCGACGCCGCGCGTGAAAACGCCGTCGGGTGAGCTGCTCGCCAATTCAAAGCCGGCGATGACCGACGCACACAGGTGCCCGTGGCCGTTGATGCACGCGCTGGTCGCGGAGGTGCTGTGGTTCGTCGTCGCGATCACACGCGAGGCCTGACCGGCCTGTCCACTGAGCCGCAGCGTGATGTCGCTGGGGCTCGTCGTGCCGATGTCCACGCCCGAATCGACCACTGCGACGACCGGGTAGCCCACCTGCGTCAGAGGGAAGCTGTTGTTGACGAGATACGACAGATAGCCCGGCCCCGCGGCGCCAGTGCCCGATGCGTTCCAGGCGCCGCGGATCTCCTGAGCCTGGCGCTCGCTCATCTGGTGCGGCCGCACGTACGGCTCGACGTTCACGACCGCGTCGAGCAGCGCGAGCGACTCGAGCGCCTGTGCGTGCGCGCGCACCGTGAGGTTGGTGTAGACGCCGCCGAGCACGTCCTCGGGCTCGCTCAGCAGTTCCTGAGTCAGGCCGAGGGCGTCGAGCACCGCCTGGCGCTCGAGCGGACTCGCGCCGCGTTCCGCGATCGGATTGAAGACCTGCACGGTCACGTCGATCACTCCGCTCGCGCCGTCGAGCTGCGGCGAGAGCACGTCCTCGGCGATGTAGGCGTCGAGGAAGGCGAGCCCGCTCGTCTCGCCGCGCAACGCGAGCAGCCGCGCGCGCGCATCGTCGTCCGCGATCCACACCATGTAGGCGTTCTGCGGCAGGTAGTGGACGAGCTCCACGCCGCTCGCGGCCAGCGACTGCTGCTCCGCCTCGCTCACGGGACCGTGGAACTGCGCCAGCGCCGTGCGGCGCAGGTCGAACGTCGCGTGCAGCATTCCATCGGGCGAGCGCGAACCGCTGCGCGTGTCGATCACGCCGCGCCGCAACCAGATCTGGTGGAGCTCGGGACGCAGCTCGACACCCTCGATCCCGGTCACGAACTGCGCGTCGAATGCGTCGATGCGGAATACGCGCGTCAGCGCAGGGTCCCCCACCGCGACGGCGCGCGCCGCGGCCGGCGAGGCCAGGAACTCGTCGAGGGCTTCGGGCGCGACGAGCACTTTCACGCTTCCGCTCTCGGGCGCGGGCGCGAACGGCACGAAGGCGGCCTCGCCGACCAGCGCCGTTCTCGCCGGAGTCTCGGGCGACTCGGCGCCCTCGAGCTCCGAGCGCTGCGCCCAGCCCAGCGCCGCCGCCGCCGCGATCACCGCCGCGCTCAACACCGCTCGACCCGCTCGCACCACCACACTTCGCTGACTCGTCATGACACTGCGCCTCTCGGGGACCCTCCGCGCGCCGTGGGGCGCCCGGGAGCTGGCGCCCGCGCCGACCGCCGACGCGCGCACTCCGCTCAGCGCTCTGTGCGCAAACCGCGCGCGGACTGCCCCAGGACAAATGCGCATTCGCGGGAGCGAGTAGGATTCAGGGTCGTGAACGTGGAGCTCACCCGCGCTCTCGAAGCGGTCGGATCCGGGGATCCCAAGGCGGCTCGCGAGCTTCTGCCGCTGGTCTACGCCGAGCTGCGCGAGCTGGCCGCCCAACGGCTGCGTCGCGAGGCCGGCGCGCCGTCGCTGAGCGCCACCGCGCTGGTCCACGAGGCCTACCTGCGCATCCTGGGCCCGGAGAATCGCGGCGCCGACGGCTGGGCCGGGCGCGGGCACTTCTTCGGCGCGGCGGCGCAGGCGATGCGCCGCATCCTGGTCGATCGCGCGCGCGAGCGCGGCGCGCAGAAGCGGGTCGGCAAGCGCCAACGAATCGAACTCGACGCGTCGCAGCTCTTCGTCGACGCTCCGCCCATCGAGCTGCTCGACCTCGACGCCGCGCTCGAGCGGCTCGCGCAGGAGGATCCGCAGAAGGCCGAGCTGGTCTCGCTGCGCTTCTTCGGCGGGCTCAGCCAGCGCGAGGCGGCCGCCGTGCTCGGCATCTCGACCACCACAGCCGATCGCTACTGGGCCTACGCACGCGCCTGGCTGCTCGACGCGCTCACCGATGAGGAGTGAGCGAGAGCGGGGCGCCTCGACCACAGTTCACGCATTGAGCGACAGGTTCCCGGCAGCGGCGCGCTGCGCGAAGCCCCCCTGCAACCACTAGCGACAAGATCAACAGCTCAGCGCCGCCGAACGCCGCGGGGCGTGTCGGCGCCTCGGCCGATGCGCCCAGGCGCGGAGGCGAGCAGGCTGCGCTGAGAACATCCGGTGAGTTCCGCACTCGACATCGAAGACCTGTTCCATCGCGCGCGCGCCATCGCCGATCCGCGCGAGCGCGAGCTCGTGCTCGAGCAGGCCTGCGGGTCCGACACGCGCATGCGCGCGCGAGTCGAACGCCTGCTGACCGCCGACGCGCGCGCCGAGGGCTTCCTGACCAACTCCGTCGCCTCTGCGGACGCCGAGCACGCGGGCGAACTCGTCGGGCGCTTCAAGCTGCTCGAACGCATCGGCGAAGGCGGGTTCGGCGAGGTGTGGATGGCCGAGCAACTCGAGCCGGTCAAGCGCAAGGTGGCGCTCAAGGTGCTCAAGCTCGGCATGGACACCAAGGCCGTGGTCGCGCGCTTCGAGGCCGAGCGCCAGGCGCTGGCGCTGATGGACCACGCCGCGATCGCGAAGGTCTTCGATGCGGGCGTGACGGGTTCCGGGCGGCCGTACTTCGCCATGGAGCTCGTGCGCGGCGTGCCGATCACGAGCTTCTGCGACGAGGCGCGTTCGACGCTCGAAGCGCGGCTCGCGCTGTTCGTCACGACCTGTCGCGCGCTGCAGCACGCGCACCAAAAGGGCGTGATCCACCGCGACGTGAAGCCCTCCAACGTGCTGGTCACGCTGGCCGACGGAACGCCGTGTCCGAAGGTGATCGACTTCGGCATCGCCAAGGCCACCGGCGTCGAGCTGACCGACAAGACGCTCTTCACCGGCTTCCAGCAGATGCTCGGCACGCCGGAGTACATGGCGCCCGAGCAGACGGCGCTCGGCGGCGTCGACATCGACACGCGCGCCGACGTGTACAGCCTCGGCGTGTTGCTCTACGAGCTGTTGACCGGCGCGAAGCCCTACGACCTGCGCGCGGCCTTCGAGCGCGGGTACGACGAGGTGCTGCGCACGATCCGCGAGGGCGAGCCCGCGCGACCGTCGACGCGCGCCGCCACGAACACCGACGAGACGCGGCGCGCCGCCACGCTGCGCGCGCTCGCTCCGCGGGAGCTGGCCTCGAAGCTGTCGGGCGACCTCGACTGGATCGTGCTCAAAGCGCTCGAGAAGGACCGCTCGCGCCGCTACGACAGCGCCGGTGCGCTGGCGGACGACGTAGAGCGCTTCCTGCGCGACGAGCCCGTGCTGGCGCGTCCGCCCAGCGCCGCGTACCAGCTCTCGAAGTTCGTTCGACGCCATCGCTGGCCGGTGGCCGCGGGCGGCGCGGTGCTCCTGGCGTTGCTCGGCGGGATCGCCGCCAGCCTGCACTTCGCGCTGCGCGCCGAGGAGCGCCGCGTGGAGGCCGAGGAGGCTCGCACGTTGGCCGAGACCGCGCGCACGAACGCCGAGGACGCCGCACGGCGGGCCGCGGACGCGGAACGCGAGACCCAGCGTCGCGCGGACGAGCTCGAGCAGCTCGTCGCCTTCCAGGAGGCGCAGATCGCGCTGGTCGATCCGGAGTCGATGGGACTGCGCCTGCGCGAGACGTTGCTCGAGGAACGGCGCGCGCTGGTCGCACGCGAGGGCGCGCCGGCCGAGCGAATCGAGTCGGAGGTGAACGAGCTCGACGCCGCTCTGCGCGACGCGAACCTCACCTCGCTCGCGGTGGATGCGCTCGTGCATTCGATCTTCGAGCCGACGCGGCGCGCGATCGACGAGCAGTTCGCGGAGCAGCCGCTGGTGCGCGCCAGCCTGCTGACGCAACTGGGGCGTTCGCTCGATCGGCTCGGGCGCTCCGAGAGCGCGGCGGAGCTGCACGCCCGTTCGCTCGAACTGCGCGAGCGCGAGCTGGGGAGCGCCCACGAGCTGACGCTCGCCTCGCGCCTCGACGTGCTCTCGGGCTCGACGCGCGAGCGCAGCTCGGTGCTCGCCGAGCTGACCGCGCTCCGCAGCGAGATCCGCGAGCGCTTCGGTCCCGACCACGAGCTCGAGCGCCTCGTGCTGAACACTCTCGGCGCACTGCACACGTACGCCGGCGATCCCGTCGCGGCGGAAGCGTGCTTCCGCGCGGCGCTCGAGGGCTGGCGCCGCGCGGGTCGCGCGGACCACGAGGCGGCGTTCGACGCGCAAAGCAGTCTCGGCGCCGCGCTGATCCAACTCCAACGCGTCGAAGAGGGCGTCGTCGAGCTGGAGGCCGCGCTGAACGGCTACCGCCGCGTCGCCGGAGAGAACAACCTCCGGTCGCTGCACGCCGTTCATTCGCTGGGAACGGCGCTGATGATGCTGGGCCGCTTCGACGACGCGCTGGACGAACTGCGACGCGGCCTGGAAACCGCGCGACGGCTGTGCGGCGACGACCACACCGCGACGCTCGGCCTGATGAACAACCTGGCGGGCAACCTGCTCAACACCGGGCGCGTGGAGGAAGCCGAGCCGATGTTCGTCGAACTCGTCGAGCGGCTGCGGCGCGTGCGCGGCAACGGCGAGACCGAACTGCACCACGTGCTCGCGCGCTTCGGCCGGTTGCGCTCGGCGCAGCGGCGCTACGACGAGGCCGTCGTGCTGCTGCAAGAGGCCTATGCGGGTCTCGACGAACGCCTCGAGGACGATCGCGCGCCGTTCCACGCCTGCGCGCACAACCTGGGCGTCGCGCTCTACAACGTGCGGCGCTTCGAGGAGGCGGAGCCGGTCCTGCGCCGCGGCTACGAAGCGCGCCTCGCCGCGCTGGGAGCGAGTCACGTCGACACGGCGACGACCGCGCAGGCGCTGGCTTCGACGCTGCACGGCCTGCGACGCTTCGACGAAGCATCGGAGGCGTACAGCCGCGCTGCGGAGGCGCTCGAGCAGGCGCTCGGCCCCGACCACGATCGCGTCGTGCGCGCGTGGCGCAACGTGAGCGTGATCGCGACTTCGCGGCGTGACTTCGAGGGCGCGGCGAAGGCGCTCCGCCGCTGCGTG
>CALKYE010000047.1 GCA_938003765.1 uncultured Planctomycetia bacterium | reverse complement strand
TCACGATCCTGCCGGACTCGGTGCGCAACTACATGACCAAGTTCCTCGACCAGGCTTGGATGCGCGCGAACGGGTTCACCGAGAGCATGTGGGAGACCGAGTCCGTCGGCGATCTGCTGCGCAAGCTGCCGCGCCACACGATCCACACGGCTTCGAGCTCCGACACCGTCGCCGATTCGGTCATGACGATGAAGGACAAGGGCATCAGCCAACTGCCCGTCGTCGAAGGCGGCCGCCTGGTCGGCATCGTGACCGAGTCCGACCTGCTCGGAAAACTCGTCGAAGGCCGCGCCAGCCTCTCCAGCTCCGTCGCCGAAGTGATGTTCCGCAAGGTGCGCACGATCAACGAGCGCGACGACGCCGGAGGCCTGACCGCGATGTTCGCCGAAGGCCTCGCCGGCCTGGTCGTCGACGAGTCCCAGCACCTGGTCGGCATCGTCACGAAGATGGACCTGGTCGACTACCTGACCAAGCCCATCGACGCTTGAGAGCCGGCGCCGCTGGCGTCGACGAGCAGCAACGCTCGCTCGTCACGCCGGCAGCGCAGCCGCCGACGCGGCGCCCGTGTGAGCTGACGGGGGCGCTGCGCTGGCGGGGTGTTGCGAGCAGATCTCGGAAGCGGCGCGCTCAGCGCACACTCGCGTGGCCACGTCCATGACACTGACCGAGAGCGACACGGTGGCCGAGCAGCGGCTCGCGCCGCAGTGGAAGGTGATCCTTCACAACGACGAGATCACGACGTTCGAGTTCGTGATCGAGTTGCTGCTCACGGTGTTTCGCAAGAGCGCTCGCGAGGCCGTCGAGCTGACCTACGAAGTCCACAACCGCGGTTCGGCCATCGTCGCCGTGACCAGCTTCGAGCGCGCCGAGCTGTACGTGGAACAGGTGCGCTCGCTGGCGCGCGGGCGGGGCTATCCCCTGGTCGCGACGATGGAGAAGGCTTGAGCGCGCGCGGCGCCGCCGAGCCTCACTCGGGCAGCCGCGTCCAACCGCGCTCGCGGATGCGACGCTCGATCTCGCGCGCGACGATCGCGTAGCCGCGCCCGTTGGGGTGGTAGCGGTCGCCGATGTTGAACAACTGCTCGGGCGGATCGCTCGCGCGCGCCTCGACGCGGAAGGCCTCCAACACGTCGACGTATTCGATGCCGACGTCGCGCGCGAGCTGCTCGATGGCGTCGACCGGGCCGCGCACGAAGTCGTCGAGGTAGACCTGGCTCTCGTACGGGAACAGGAACAGCACCACGTGCGCCCCGACCGAGCGCGCGACGTCGATCAACTGGCGCAGGCGCTCTTCCTCGCGCTGCATCTGATCCGGTGAGGTCCGGGCGTGCTCGCCCGTGGTCTTCGCCAGCGCCTCCATGCGGGCGAAGTCGCGCTCGCGATTGAAGTCGTAGTAGCGCGAGCGCAACCAACGGAACGACGCCAGCTTGCCCAGCTCCTCGCGCCACCGGTACGAGATCATCGAGCGCAGACTGCGGCGACCCTGGAAGATCGCCTCGTCGGTCTGCTTCACGACGTTGGGGAAGTCGTTGATGTTGTAGCCAATGACGACGATCTGCGGCTTGATCTGAGGCCCGTGCTCGGTGAACACGCTCAGGTAGTCGTTGCCCGAGTAGCCGTTGACGCCGGTGTTGCCCACCAAGACGGAGCGCGGGGCATCGGGCGCCGAACGAAGCAGGCTCTCGAGCTGCGCGGGCCAGGTCTGATCGTCCTCGACCGCCTTGCCGAAGGTGCACGAGTCTCCCAGCGCGAGAACGCGCAGCTCTCCAGGCTGAAACGTCGGCTCGAACTCCGGGCCGCGCCAGCCGCGAGAGTTGATCTGGTAGTAGCTGCCGTCGAAGGCGCCGCGGAAGCCCGGCCGGTGCGCGTGCAGTCGCGACGGATGCGGGTCGTAGGGCGACTCGTCGAGGAACGTGAACGGACCGGGCTCAGCGTGACGCGCCACCAGCTCGAGAACGATCAGGACCGCGGCGGTTGCAGCGCACGAGATCGCCAGCTTGCGGAGGGTCGCACGGAGCTTCACGGGTGGGGTCGGGCTCGCTGACGCGGGTCAGAAAAGGTCCTGCTGTCCGTCGCGGATCGTACGGCTCGCTAGCTGTGGGTAGGCCCGCACCAGATCGGCTGGCGCCAGGGGCGGACGCCCTCGCAGCAACTCGAGCAGCTCGAGCGCGTTCACCATAGCCTTGCCGCTGTAGTGGTTGTTCGTGATCACGAAGGTTTCGTCGTGCTCCGCCGCGACTCGCTTGGCCCGCGCGGCGAGCTGCGCGAGCTCCTTGTGGTCGTACAAGTAGTCGTACTTCTGGTCCCGACCAGCCTTCGGGTCGAACCACGCGGCGCGATTGCGGCCGTGCAAACGCAGATAGCCAAGGCGTGCAGTGGCGGCGTGCCACGCGGGCGGATGGTCCCAGGCCTCGGGCAAGTCGATGTGCGCCAGCGAGTAGCCCAGTCCGCGGACGGCGGCGAGCGCACCGGGCTCGAACCATGAGGCATGCCGCACCTCGAGCACCAGCGGCGCTTGTCCGAAGACTGCATGAAGACGGCCGAGCCGGCGCACCGCGGTCGGGTTGTAGTGGAAGCTGTGCGGGAACTGCGCGAGGAGCGCGCGCAGACGACCGGAGCGAGTCAGCGGTTCGAGCGCCGCGGAGAACGCGGCTGCCTGGTGCTCGAGCTCGTCGTGGGTGTCGGCGCGCTCGCGGTGCGTGAAGTCGCGGTGCAGCTTGACGGTGACGACGAACTGCGTCGCTCCGAACAGCGCGCGCACCCAGCCCTCCACCACCGCTGGCTGCGGCACGGCGTAGAACGTGCTGTTGACCTCGACGCAGTCGACGTAGCGCGCGATGTAGCGCAGCGGGTGGAAGCCGGACGCCGTCCGCGCGGGGTAGACCACGCCGGCCCAGTCGGCGTACGACCAGCCTGCGGGGCCGACGCGGATCACCAGTCGTGCTCCAGCTTCAGCCGTGCATGACTGCGACGCTCGACGGCGAAGGTCGCCTCGCGCACGCGCTCCGCCGCCAGCTCGAGCGCCTGCGCCCCGCCCTCGCGCGGCACTTCGATCGGCTCGCCGAAGGTGACGGCGATGCGCGCTCGCCACTTGGGAACGGTGAAGCGATCCCAACTGCGCAAGCTCCACTTCGGTGTCGCTGCGACGCCGACGGGCACGATCGACCGACCGGTGGCGCGCGCCATCCACGGGAGCCCGCTGTTCACACTGTGCCGCGGACCGCGCGGACCATCGGGAGTGATCACGACCACGCCGCCGGCGTCCAGCACTTCGAGCATCGTGCGCAGCGCGCGCGCGCCGCCGCGACTCGACGAGCCTCGCACGACGCGGTAGCCGAAGCCCTCGAGCAAACGCTCGGAGAGATCGCCGTCCTCACTTGGACTCACGAGCACGTGGATCCCGCGGTTCTTGAAGAGCGCCACGGGCACGATCATGCGCCCGTGCCACATCGAGAGGAGTCCCCCACTGCCTGCGCAGGCGCCGTCGAGGTGCTCCTGACCTTCGACATCGGCGCGCCACGAGCGCGACAACGCTGCGATGACGTGCCGTCCGCCCCAGCGCAGGAACAAGCCGCCCAGCTTGCGGCGCACACGCCGAACCAGTTTGGGCGCGCGCTTGCGCTGCGGAGTCTCGAGGCTCACGGCGCCAGGAGATCGTCGCCTCGCCCATCGGCGTCGACGCCGTCGGGCCCCGTCGACCACAGTCGGAAGCTTGCGCCGTCGGAAGCGAGTTCGAAGCGGTAGGCCGCGCCCCACGGGTCGCGCTCGACGTCGAGTCCCTCGAGGAAGCCCCGCGGGTAGTTCGTCGTCGGTTGCGACAACTCGGCGAGGCTCGTCGGCAACCGCGCTTGATCGATGCGGAACACCGCGATGCGCGCACTCAAGGAGCGCAAGGCCTCGAGCGCCTTCGCGCGCTGGTCATCCGCAGGCGCTGCCTCTTCACTCACGTCTGCTTGCGTCGTCGGCGCAGTCGTCGATCGTGAACCGAGGCTCACGCCGCCAGCGGCGAGCGCGAGTTCGGAGATCAGCGTCTCGGGCCCGAACGAACTCTCCCACCTGAGCGCGAAGCCGCCGTTGAGGGATCTCACGGTCAGGGTCGTCGGCTCGAAGAAGCGCGTGAACGTGCTCGCGCTCTCGGGCAGCGCCGTCATCAAAGTGGGCAGATCGACCGGAAGGCTCAGTTGCCCGCCGAACATCGCCAGCGCGCTGCGCGCCACGCTCCACACACCGTTGATCGTCGCGGACCAGTCCATCCAACCCGCGAAGCCGGCGTCGCTTGGGAAGCGGGCTGCGTCAGCGGCGATCGGATGCAGACTCTCGGGCTCACCCTGGAGACGCTTGACCTCTTTCTTCGCGCGCAGCGAAGTCAGACTCACGACGAGGCGCTGACCGACGATCGACACAGTCGGTGTCGGCAGGAACGCCGCCAGTTGAGGGTTCGCGCCGTCGGCGGCGAAGCTCACCGTCCACTGCGGCGCATCGCGGTACTTGCTCTCGCGCACGCGGATGCGTTCGCCCTGCGCAGACTCGAGCGCTTTGAACAGTCCCCGCAGGCCGAGTTCGAATGCTGCGGGGTCCTTGAGTGCGGCGACCAGCCCGATCTGAGGCAAACCGAGCCCGGTGTACGGCAGCAGGTACGCGCACACTCCGCCGCGCAGGTTCGCCATGATCTGCGCATCGAAGTTGAAGTCGAACTCGCGCTCGTACTGACTCAGCGCATCAGCGCTCGATTCTGACGCGGGTCCGGCGAGCAGACTTGCCAGTCGCGCGCGAGCCTCGCTCGCATCGAAGTGCGCGGCGAAGAACCCGACAGCGTCAGAGGGCACGTCAGCGAACGCCTCGCGAGGCGCGGGCTGTGAGCCCATCAGTTCGAACAGCGACTCACTCGCAGTGCTGGTCCATACCACGTCGGTGAGGAAGCGCGCGCCGTCGAGCTGAGTGCGCCAGGCGCCGTGCACTCCTGCGAACTGAGACCAGAGTCCGCTCAGCGCATCGCGGGGTGAAGATTCCGCGAGCTGCTCGAGTCCGACGAGCGCGCGACTGTCGAACGCGCCGCGAGCGATCGTTGCTCCACGCGCTGCGCCGCCTGCGGTTTCGAGCGTGGCTCGCGCGCTGGAGAACGAAAGCCCTTGGGTCGCGTCAGCGCTGCGAGCGATGAACGCCTCCAGGTTGCTCGCCCCGGCGCCCAGCACGAGCAACTCGTCCTTGTGAGCGAACCATGCGGGCGAGGACTCACCCTCGATCTTCCAGCTCCAACGCCGCCAACCTGATGCGAGCGTCGCGTGCTCATCGCTGGGCGGAGCGCTGTCGACGAGTCGTTCGGCGGCTGCGCGTGCGTGTTCCGCCGAGAGGAACTGCGCAACCACGCAGACTTCGAGGCGTCGACGGAACTCGGCTTCGAGCAACGGAGCGAGGTCGGAGTCGTGGAACAAATCGGCGTCCACACCCACTCCGCCGGCGACGCCGTCGCGGCCGAGGCTCGACACTCGGAACGAGCCGTCCTCGAGCGTCTGGTACACGAAGTCTCGTCCCCACGGATCGCGGGACAGTTCCTCGGGCAGGGCGAGCGTGCGCAAGTCGGCCGGCGGCGAGGTGTGCTCGCGAGCGTGCTTCTCGACTTGCTCTGCGATCCGATCGAGCGACGCAAGGCTCGCGATCAGCGCGTCGAGTGAGGCGCGGGCCTCGCCAGGAGCTGCTTGATGCGTGCCCAGTGAGAACGAGAACGATCGAGCTGTTCGCGCCAGCGACAGCCATTCGGCGGGAGCCAGCTCAGCTGGAGACAACTCGACGTTCAGCGAAGCGAGCACGGACTGCAGAGCGCCTTGCGCGTCGATGCCCAGCGCGCGAGAGAGCTTCTCCCACGCCTCCCCCACTGCCGCATCGCCGAGCATCACGACAGCCGGCGCGCGCGAATAGGCTTCGAGCGCTGCGGGAACGTCCGGGCACTCGAAGTAGAGCGCGCTCGTCCGCGGGTGATGCGCTGCGAGATCGGCGTCCTGCGCAGCGAGAGCGAGCGCCAGAGCAAGCGGCGTGATCATTCGGATGCTGCGCGTGCGGTGTCCTGCGCGTGCGGCGCCGGATCAGATTCCTGCGAACTTGCGGAAGTCGGGCTCGTGCTTCCTCAGGACCGTCTCGAGCGCCGTGAACGCGGTCTTGACCGCCTTGGGATCCTTCGCCGACTTGAGCGCCGCCTTCAGTGCGCCGTGCGCTTCAACGACCGGCATGCACTTTCCATCCAAGATGAAGTGCATGAGCATGCCGCTCTCGTTGAGCAACTTGGCGGAAGCATCGAGCTGCGTCAGGTCGAGCGCGCAGGCCAGGATCGTGTCGAGCGGATCGAGCCCGCCGACGCGCACGAGGTTCTCCTTGGACCACTTGCGGATCCAATCGGCGTCGCCGCCGGAGCCCACGAACTGATCCACGATGTAGCGCTCCACATAGCTGACCGCTCCGTAGCGGAACCACTGCGGGAAGACTTTCTCCTTCCACCAATCGTCAGCGATGCTGTTCGAGGCGCGCTGCGCAGCGAGCGCAGCGAGCGTCTTGGGGCTCGGATCAAGTCCTTCGGCCAGTGACTGCGCGGCCGCGTGACGCACGAAGATCGGTCCGCGACGGTTGTCGGCGTCGTTGCTGATGTCCCAGTACGTCATGCCGGCGCTGGTCATGCCCTCGCGCAGCGGCTCCTGCCAGATCTCGGCGATGCCGGCGCCGTGTAGCGATGAGAACCCGCGCAGCTCAGGCGTCTGCTGGCCATCGCCCTGCGCGAACTTGTTGTACTGCTCGGCGGAGTTGAGAACGATCAGCGGCACGCGAGCGGTAGGCGTCTTGCCGCACACTCGGTTGAACTCGCGGTAGGCGCGCTTGCACTCGTCGATGATCTGCTCGACGGTCTGCCGCGAGCAGGTGCTGTAGATCACGAAGTAGTCGCTGGGGACCTTCCACCACTTGCCGAGTTCGGAGTGGTATGCATCGGCCTCGGCGATCGGCAGCCACTTGTCGCCGCACTTCCACAGGCCCTTCTCGAGGTTGGGCATCTCGTCCGGCGAGACCCAGGTGAAGTCCTGCTTCACCCAGCCTTCGCTCATGCGCTTGAAGTCCTCGGCGCTGACCCACTCGCCGCTCTCGGTCTTCTTCATCCCCCGCTCGAGGAAAGGTAGGTCGGCCGGGTCGACGAGCTCGCCCTTGTAGACGGCCTTGCCCGAGCGCTTCGCCTCGTCCTCGAGCTTCTTCTTCTTGTACTCCTCGACCTTCTTCTCGCTGGGGAACCACTTCCCGTCGTACTCGACCTCCCCCAGCAGCTCGTGTGCACGGCGATCGTCCTCGTTGATCTTGAGGATCTTGCGCAGGACCGAGCGGCCTTCCTTTTCCATGCCCCTCGCGTCGCACCACTCGTAGACCTTCCACAGCTTGGCCGCGTCACCTTCCGCCTCGGCCACGCGGCGCTCGTACTCGGCCTTCTTGTCGTCCTGCGCGGCTAGCGACCCGGGTGAGGAGGCGCCCAGCGCTGCGGGCGCCGCGAACGGCAGGGCGAGACTGACCAGGACGAGAGCAGGGCGAAGCGTGATGTACATAGGTCGAGGTTGGGGAGGAACGGGGTGGCGGCGCGCGTCGCTCCGCACCGGCCGGCGCCCTCGAGGCGGGGGCGGCGATCGAGATCGACGCTCGCCGAGGGCCGTCGCGCGTGAGGCTAGCAGGCGCCGACGGGAAGCTGGGTATCTTCTGCGTCGTGAACCTCGCCCCGCGAGGCCGCCGGCGCTCGTCTTTCTGACCAGCGGCACTGTCCTTATACTCCGTGGTTCGCCCTCGATACGGGGCCCCATCGCTCCGCACCCACTTCGCGCGCCCCATGGCCAACACCGCACACAAGAGCGCCACCTCGGTGACGCTCGCCCCGCTGCAGGAAAAGTCCCAGTTCGAGCTGTTCGTTCAGCGCTACTGGAAGCACGCGGCGATCGCCGCGGTCGTCGTCGCGGGTGTCGTCGTCGCTCTGCACCAGCGTTCTCAGGCCACGCGGCTCGAGCGCGCCGAGAGCTGGGACGCTCTCGTCTCGCGTGCGACGGTCGATCCGTTCTCGCGCGCCCTCCAGGCCGACGTCGCGACCTGGGACTCGCTCGCTCAGGAGCTGAAGGGGCGTGACGCAGGTCCTTGGACGCGCCTGTTCCAGGCGCAGAAGCTGGTCGAGGACCGCAAGTACGACGAGGCCCGTGCCGCCATCGCGCAGCTGCGAGCTGACTATCCGCAGCACCCGCTGGTCGTGGACTCGCTGACCTGGTCTGAAGACGACAAGGGGGCGAGCCTGCTGCAGACCATCGAGCAGCGCCTCAGCGAGCGGGAAGCCTGGGAGAGCTCACACCCCACGCTGTTCGCCAACCCCAAGCCCGATCCGACTGACCCTCGGGTCGTGTTCAATACCTCAAAGGGTGAGATCGTGGTGGCCTTGTACCAGTCAAAGGCCCCTCAGCACGTCGCCAAGTTCCTTGAGCTGGTCGACGCGAAGCACTTCGACGGCATGGCCTTCCACGCCGTCGCTGCCGGCCAGAGCGCCTCGGTTGGGGACCCCAACACCAAGACTGAAGACACCAGCGTCTGGGGTCAGGGCGGCCGCGACGTGGTGCTGCCCTTCGAGACCAGCGGACTGCACCACTTCGAAGGTGCGCTGAGCGCCGAGGAAGGCTCGAATCCGAAGGAGAGCCTAGGAAGTCGCTTCTCCTTCATCGTGGCCGACAACCTGCTCGAGGACGACACGCGCGTGGTGTTCGGCACGATCGAGTCTGGGCTCGACGTCGCGCGCCAGATTGCGGCCGCCGAGACGGACCCGAGCGCCCCGGGCCGGCCCAAGGAGCCGATCCGCGTCGTCAGCGCCCAGCGGCGATAACGCGGCGGTGGAGTTGAACTTGCGCGCGACCAAGGCCCTTCGGTCTATGTCGCGCGCTGTCCGCGATCGCGAATGCGCCCGGCGCCGTTCAGAGCACCGGCGCCGGCGAGAGACGTTCGAGCAGACGGTGCGCAACGTCCTTGGTCGCGAAGCTCAGGCGAATCTCGCCTCGACCCTTGTCGTCGACGCGAATCGACACCGGCACTCCGAGGGCTTCTTCGAGGCGTCGCTCGGCGCCTCGCACCCAGCTGGCGATCTGAACCGTCGCCCCCGCCGGCTCGGGTCCTTCGCTCGGCGCCGGCGCGTTTCGGTCTCGAACGAGCTGCTCCACGTCGCGCACGGACATATCCGAGCGGACACAGGCCTCGAGCGCCGCATCGATGTCCTGGGGCCGGTTCAGGCCGAGCAGAGCCCGAGCATGCCCCATCTGGATCAGTCCCTTGGAGAGCGCGTCCTGGGCCCGCTCGGGCAGGTCGAGCAGCCGCAGATGGTTGGCGACAGTTGCGCGCTTCAGGCCCACCTTCGCCGCGATGCCCTCCTGCGTGGTTCCCAACGCCTCCATGAGCGCTTTGAAGCCCCGGGCGCGTTCGATCGGATCGAGATCGCGTCGCTGGACGTTCTCGACCAGCGCCAACTCGAGCATGTCCTGATCGCTGAGGTCCTGACGCACCACGGCCGGAATGCGCTCGAGGCCGGCCAGACGAGCCGCGCGCCAGCGTCGCTCGCCGGCGACCAACTGGTAGCCAGCTCCGTGCCTACGGACCATGATCGGCTGCATGACGCCGTGATTGGCGATGCTGTCGCGGAGCTCTTCGAGTCCGCCCGGGTCCATGCTTTTTCGAGGTTGAAACGGATTCGGCGAGACGGCGGCGATGTCGATCTCGTGCGCCGCGGCTTCGTCGATCCCACCGCCCAACAGCGAACTCAAACCCTTGCCCAGTCGTCGTTCCATGGTCTTGCCTCTTTGATTTGTTCCACGTGGAACAGTCGGGAGGGTATCCGGGGGACCCCCAACCTGTCGAGTCCCGAGGTTCTCGCAGCGCAAGATGTAGCGCTGAGGTGCCATGCAACTCGACGCAAGGCGGTCCGAAAGGGTGCTCGATGAGGCCGCTAGTGAAGCGTCTCGCGCTGTGGAGCGCCCTCGGAGGGGTGCTGAGCGCCTCCCTGCTGGTCTTGGACCGCGCCGAGGTCTCGGCGAGCACTGCGGACCCGGCCAACTGCCTGCGCGCGGGGCAGCTACTCGCGGTGGCTGGCTGGATCAGCGCCTGGGCCCGATTCGCGCCGCTCATGGCGACTCGCACGCGTCGGTGGGGGCTACTGGCCACTCTTTCGACGAGCTTCGCGGCCGCGGCGGGCCCCGTGGTGGGTGCGCTGGCGATCGCACTCACGGTTTCTCCGGCCGGTGCGCATTCCTGGCCGGAGACGGCCGGTCTTGCGTTGATCGACGGCGCCCTGCTCTCCACCCTCGCCGTCTGTCTTTACGAAACAACCCAGCGGCCTCGCCCGCTGGTGGTCTGGTTCCTCGCCCTCGGCTGGGTGGGGCCCGCGCTGCTGGGGGATGTGCTGGCAGGCGCGATGCGCCCCGGCCATGCTGACGTCCAGTCCTCCCCCGAAACCGCGTTGAACGACCTTCTTCTTCCTCTGGCGGCGGCGTTTGTGTCGCTTCTCGGCGCACTTTGGGCCGCGCGCCCTAGATTCGGGGCTGCATGAAGTACGGAATCCTGGGGGACATTCACGGCAACCTGTCCGCGCTCGACACTGCGTTGGGTGCGCTCGAGCGCGACGGGGCCCAGGTTCTGATCAGCGTCGGAGACGTGGTCGGCTACGGCGCTGCGCCCAAGGAGTGCATCGCGCGCCTTCGGGAGGTCGGGGCGCACGTCGTGCTGGGCAACCACGACGCCGCGGCGATCGGCCGCCTCGACATGATCTACTTCAACCAGTACGCGAAGGAGGCCGTCCTCTGGACGCAGCGCGTGCTGTCCGCAGAGGAACGCGACTGGCTCGGCGCGCTCCCGCTGACTCGGCACCTCGATCACTGCTCGGTGGCGCACGGGACCCTGCACCGCCCGGAGCTCTTCGACTACATCCAGACGACCGAGGACGCCGACCCGTCGCTGGACATCATGCCCCTGCCGGTCTGCTTCGTGGGGCACAGCCACGTTCCGGTGATGCTGTTGCGGTTGCGCGACGATCCGACCCGGACCGCGTTCACACCTGACGCCCAGGTGGACCTGGCGGACGTCCAGCGAGCTCTGGTCAACGTCGGCAGCGTGGGGCAGCCTCGGGATGAGGACCCGCGGACGGCTTACGCCCTGTTCGACACCGAGCTGAACCGCGTCGAGATCCGCCGCCTCGACTACGACATCGACCGCGAAGCCCACCGCATTCGCAGCGCGGGACTGCCGCGGATGCTCGCTGACCGCCTCTACCTGGGGGTTTGAGCAGCCCCCGACCCGCGCAACTCAGTTGTTGCGCAGGTAGGAGAGCTGCGCGGGGAGGTTCTCGAGGCCGTCTTCGCCGAGCCCCGACTCGAACAGCAGCGCGAGGTCTCGCAGGGGGTGCACGTCGCCGCGGAAGACGTAGCTGCGCGCCTCGGGGTGCGAGCCGACCGCCACGAGCAGCTCCAGGATCGAGCCGGCGTTGCAACGGTGCGCCTCGACGCACATCTCCACGGGCGTGCCGTGGTGGGCAACGATGTTGACGATCAGCGCCGCCGGGCGGGCGTGCAGTCGCACGTTCTTGGGCAGCTGGACCTGCAGCTCCTGGAGCGTGATGTAGGTCGGGAGCAGTTCCTCGGCCATGGAACGTCCCTGTTGCATCAGGTGGTTGGCCCAGTGCAGCAGGTGGTTGAGGATCAGGTCCTGAACCGCCGCCCGGTCGACGAGCCCGGCGATGACTCTGTCCGCGGCCTCGTGCCGCACGCCTTGGTCATGGCGCTCGACGAAGTGGGTGAGGAAGGTCACCGCCTCGAGCAGGTGGAGCGCGCCGGAAAGGTGGCCCCGCAACCGCGACAAGCGCGGGTCGCGCGACTCGATGACCGTGTTCTTGATGTACGTGTCGTAGGCCGACTGGAGGTTGTGCACCGTCGCCTCGTACACGCGAGCCTGCTCCTCGCGGCAGACGCTGGAGAGCTTGTGGCGCCGCTCGCCGGCATCCACGATGCGCCTCTGGCCCAACTCTCCGAGCATCGCGCACGCCGCGATGTACTTCGACGCGATCTCCGCGATGCGCTGGTTCTCGTCCTGCAGCTCGTCGTGATCGACGTTCCGGGGCAGGGCCTGGCGCGACCCGCCGGCCGCGAACTGGTGTTCGGGCAACCGGGCCGACGGCCAGCCGACCTCGGCGCGATCGAACTCGGCCCGAAGCCGCAGCAGCAGGGCGCGCGACGCCTCCGCCAAGAGTCCGCAACAGTGCGCCAGTGACGCGCGAAGCTCGTCGGACCCTTCGGTGCTCAGCGACGAGTCGAGTCCGTAGCTCTGAAAGCGCCCCTCGAAGTGCCGCAGGCTGATTCCTGCGTGCGAGAGCCAGCGAGTCGAGGCGACGAGCTCGCGCGTGAGCGTGAACGTTCGGTTGTACTTGGCGCCGAAGTCGTCCAGGAACGACTCGAGGGCGTCGGCCTCCGACGCCAGGCGGTAGAAGTAGCTCTTCGACCAGCGCTCGGCCGGCAAGTCGACGAGCACGTTGGTCAGCTGCGCGAAGACCAGCCCCTGGGCCCGGAGCATGCCTGCGAAGGTCGCTTCCGGGAGGATTTCTTCGAGGGGGCTTTCGGGGCTCACGATGGCTGCGGACCGCGGGGGGGCGGCGGATCGAAGAGGTCAGGCTATCAGACGGCCGGGGCGGTTGGCAGCGGCCCGCCATCCGCGCGCGGGTGCGCCTCAAGATCGGTCATCGGCCGGACCGATCCAGCCCCGCAACGGTTCGCGAGCCACCGCGCGCCAGGCCCCAAAGGAGTCCGCCATTTCCGCTGAACGCTGCCTCGAGACCTACCTCGTTGAGATCAACGAGACGCCTCTGCTGAACGCGGAGCAGGAGCGCGAACTCGCGCGCCGCATCCACCGCGGGGACAGCGAGGCGCGCGAGCACATGATCCGCGCCAACCTGCGCTTGGTGGTCTCCATCGCCAAGCAGTACTCCGAGCGCGGGCTGACGCTCCAGGATCTCATCGCGGAGGGCAACATCGGCCTGATGAAGGCCGCCGAGAAGTTCGACCCCGACGCCGGGTGTCGTTTCTCGACCTACGCCACCTGGTGGATCAAGCAGTCCATCCGCCGCGCGCTGGTCAACACCGTCAAGTCGGTGCGCGTGCCCAGCTACATGGCGGAGATGATCTCCAAGTGGCGCGTGACCAGCCAGGAGCTCAACTTCCGTCTGGGACGCGGCCCGACCGTCGAGGAAGTCGCTCTCGAGCTCGGCATCCCGCGCGAGAGCTGGCCGCTGCTCAAGCGCACCATTTCCAGCTCGAGCATGGGCTCGCAGGTCTCGCTGGACCGACTCACGCAACACCAAGACACCGTCGAGGACGAGCGCACGCGCAGCCCCGACGAAGAACTCCTCGACGAGGACCTGCTCCAACGCCTCGCCGAGCTGCTCGACGCGATCGACGAGCGCGAAGCGACGATCCTGCGCCTTCGCTACGGCCTCAGTGAGCACGGCGCCGAGCCGCTCACCCTGAAGGAGATCGGCAAGATCGTCGGACTGACGCGCGAGCGAGTGCGGCAGATCGAGCGCGAGGCGCTCGCCAAGCTGTACGAAGTGATGAGCGGCGAGTGAGCGGCTTGTGGATCCCTAGAGGATCCGATCTTCACCTCTAGTTGGCCTCTCACGGCAACCTCGGCGCTACGGGCGGCCGGTGAGACCACCGGAGCTGGTTCGCCCCCGCGGACGGCGCGAGACGCCGCGCTCAAATCGGACGGTCCGTCGCGACCATCGACAGACGGCGGCTGCAGCGCGTGCAGATCGACCGGTAGGCAGTCGGGTGCCGTACGACCACCGCAAACAGCAGCGGACGCGCGAAGACCATCGGATCTGCGCCCGGCCCCGCGGCGACCGTCGCGAGGCCGTGAACAACGCTCGTGTACGCTCGCGGAGTGAGCGCCGAGGAGACCCGACCGCAGGTCATAGAGACCGG
>CALKYE010000046.1 GCA_938003765.1 uncultured Planctomycetia bacterium | reverse complement strand
GCGCGGGTCGGCCCCGCATGCCCCCGCCCGCTGGTGCGCTCCCCGGTGCGCCGCCGGATGCGCCACCAGGTCCGCCACCGGGCGCGCCCGCGGGCCGCGACTCGGCGGGCGGCGTGCGCCCGTCACTCTCGGGGTCGGGGCTGTCGGCGTCCGGTGCGTGGGTCATGGCTGGCGGCTTGCGCGGGCGTGTCCGACGCGTGGTCGCGCCGTCGGGTCGCCTGGGGCCGGGGCCGCCGGGCGCGCGCCCGAGAAGTTCTTTTCGACGGTGGCGAGCTGGGGAGAGGCGAGCGGGATTGGCAGGGCAGCAGGGATTCGAACCCCGAACCTACTGATTTGGAATCAGTCGCTCTAACCGTTGGAGCTACTGCCCTGCGCGTTGCGGCGAGACAGGTTAGGTCGCCCGTCCACTCGAGGCAAGCTCGCGCGATGCTCACTTCGCTGCGCGCAGCGCCGACTGCTACAGTGCAAGTTCGCCCCGGCGCGTAGCGATCCCAATCTTTCGAGGCCCATGACCGAAGCCCCCATCGACCCGGACGCGCTCCAGGATCGATCCCGCCCCACCCCACCGCGCATCCGACCCGCCGACGACCTGCCGGCGGCGAGTCTGGACCAAGACGCGCTGCGCGTGATCTCGAGACTCCAGCGCCAGGGCTTCGAGGCCTACCTCGTCGGCGGCTGCGTGCGCGATCTCCTGCTCGGTCGACGCCCGAAGGACTTCGACGTCGCGACCAGCGCGCACCCGCGCCAGGTCAAACGCGCCTTCGCCAACGGTCGCATCATCGGCAAGCGCTTCCGTCTCGTGCACGTCACGTACGGCGATCACGTGATCGAGACCGCGACCTTCCGCCGCGCGCCGCCGCCGCGCGAGGACGAGCCGGGCGATCTGCTCATCACCGACGACAACGAGTTCGGCACGGCGGAAGAGGACGCGCGTCGCCGCGACTTCACGATCAACGCGCTGTTCCTCGACCCCACGCGGCGCCAGATCCTCGACTACGTCGGCGGACTGGACGACCTCGACGCGGGCGTGCTGCGCACGATCGGCGATCCGCGCGTGCGCATGGCCGAGGATCCGGTGCGGATCCTGCGCGCGATCAAGTTCGCGACGCGCCTGGGCCTGCGCATCGACGATGCGACCTGGGAAGCGATGGTCGACACGGTCGACGAGCTGGGACGCTCCGCGAAGCCGCGCGTGCTCGAGGAGATCCTGCGACTGATGCGCTCGGGCGTGGCGCTCGGCGCGTTCCGCATGCTGCGCGCGTGCGGAGCGCTGCGCGTGCTCCTGCCGCAGATCGACGAGCACCTGGGCCAGCGCGACGACCCCGACCCCGCCGCGCACGATCGCGCGGACGAGTTCTGGCGGTTGCTCGAAGCGCTCGACGCCGACGTGCACGCGGGCAACGCACCGGCCACGGGCGTGTGCATCGCCACGTTGTTCCTGCGCGTGATCGAGCGCGCGGCGAAGGTCGATCCGCGCAACCACGACACCGCCGGACCGGAGCTCGCGCGCGCCGCCTCCGAGTTGCTCGAGCCGTTCGCGTTGAGCGTGCGGCTGTCGCGCAAGGACACGGGCAAGGCCATCCGCGCCATCGTTCAGCAACGGCGCTTCACCCAGCCGCTCAGCAAGCGCTTCCGTCCGCTGCTGTTCGCGCGCGGCGAGGACTTCAAGGAGGCGCTGGACCTGTTCCGACTGCGCTCGATGGCCTGGGGACAGGGCTGGGACATCTACGAGTCCTGGCTCGAGCGCTACGAGCAGGCGCGCAACGCCTCGCCCGACGAGGTCGAGCGCGAACGCCGCCGCAAGCGCCGCCGCGGCCGCCGGCGTTCGAAGGGCGGCGAAACGTCCTCCGCGCAGCCGCAGGAGTGAGGCGACGCGGCGCGCTCGCGCCGCCGCTCCAGTTTTTTTGGGGTCGCCCGCCCCACTCCAGAACCCGTGGTAGTTTTGGTTGTGCAGGCGGCCGCGACGCGGCGCCGACGTCCTGGAACGCGCTGCGGAGCCCAACGGCCTCGCGGCAGCAGTTCCTGCGCGGGGACGGCGGCGACGGGCGGCGGACGCGCTGCTTTCTCTTGGGTTTGGTTCCTTCGGGTGAAGGGCTCTGCCAACCCGCGGCTGACGCGGGTGAGGGGCTCTGTAGCAGGCGGCCGTGCGATGCGGTCGCCTGCTGCGCTTTTACGACCGTGCGCCCGCGCCACGTCGCAACGCGCGCCGCCGACCGGCATGATGGGCGCCGGAGGGCGAGGCGATGTTCCGTGGTGTTGCGAGGCTTGTTTTCCTACTGCTCCTGAGTAGCTGGGCCTCGCTCGGAGCGGCGTCTGCGCAGCAGGTCCCCAGCGACGACGCGCTCCGCGCAGCCTGGCGCGCGCTCGACGACGCGGCCAAGGACGACCTGCTCGAGCAGTACGAGGCCGAGGCGGACTACCTCGACAGCTTCACGGCGCGGCTGGTGAAGTTCGCGCTGGCGCTCGACGAGCGCGACCGCGGTCTCTTGCCGGCGAGCCCGCCGATCCCCGTTTTCGATCCGCTCACGCACGCGCCCGCGCAGCCCATCCCGCGCACGCCGCTCGCCGACGATTCGAGCGCTGCGCAGGCCGCGCGCAAGCGCATCCTCGGTCGCACGCCGCCGCGGCGACTCCAGTTGGGATGGCGCTACGACTACAGCCTGCGCGAGGTCGTGCGCGAACCGGACGAGGCCTCGCGCGAACGCCGCTTCGAGAACGCGCTCGTCGGTGCGCTGCCGCTGCAGGACCTGGCCGAGGCGCTGGTGGAACGCGCGCTCGACGACGGCGCGCAGCGCAAGGCGCTGGCGGCGTTCGGCCACGCCTACACCGATCGCGTCGGCAACGTGTACCCGGGCATCACGCTCTACGACGCGTGGAGTTCCGGCGCCGAGCTCGAGATGCCCGACGTGGACGTGCTCGGCATCGTCCACGAAGTGCTCGGCGAGCGCTCGAAGTGGAAGGCGCCCGTGCCCGAGAGTCAGCACAAGGCGCTGTACCAGCGCGTGGGCGAGATCTTCCAGGACGCGCGACGCCACCGCGGACTGCGCGCGGCCTATGCGCGTTGCTACCTCCACGGCGCGGGCGAACTCGAGCCGCTGTACAGCGTGTGCGTGGAGCGCTTCCACTACGCGTGGGAGGAGCAGCAGAGCGATCCGGCGCGGTTGGCGCCGAAGCTCCCGCTCCCGGCGAAGTGGAACGAGCACTTGGCCGCGGCCGAGAAGCGCATGCTCGCGGCGAAGGACGGTCGCGCGCGCGCCATCGCTCGCATCGAAACGCTTGCGCGCGACGCACTCGAGCGCCGCGCTGCGTTGGTCGGGATGCTGCGCGAGCGCGGCGTTCTCGCGCGCTGAGCTCCGCTGCGCCGCGCGTCTCGCGCGCGAGCCCTCAGCCGCCGTCGTACGCTTCGGCCTCGGCCGCGTCGTAACGCTCGCAGGGCGGCGTGTCGTCGTCGCGACGCTCCAGATAGCCGTGCGGAAGACTCACGCGCTGCGCACGGCCGCTCTTGCCGCGATGCGCGCGCAGGGCGTGCACAGGAAAGGGCTCGTTCGCATCGAGTCCCGCCAGCTCGGCCACGAGTTCCTCGTAACTCGACACGCGCCGCAACCGCTCGCGCAACGGCGACGAGTTCCGGAAGCCCTTGGTGTACCAGGCGGTCCACTTGCGCATCTGGAGCATGCCGAGCTGCGGCCCGAAGAACTCGCACAGCCGTCGCGCGTGGTCGAGCATCACTTCGATCACGCCGCCGAGGTTCGGCGGCGGAGGCGGCTCGCGCCCGTCGAAAACCGCCGCGAGTTCGCGGAACAGCCACGGACGGCCGAGGCAGCCGCGCCCGATGATCACGCCGTCGCAGCCGCTCGCGCGCATCATCTTCAGCGCGTCCCAGCACTCCCAGATGTCGCCGTTGCCGAGCACGGGGATCGAGACGCTCGACTTCAGCGCGCCGATCGCATTCCAGTCGGCCTCGCCCGAATACAACTGCGCCGCCGTGCGCGCGTGCAAGCCGATCGCGCTGGCGCCTTCCTCCTGCGCGACGCGGCCCGCGTCGAGGTAGGTGAGCAGGTCGTCGTCGATGCCCTTGCGCACCTTCACGGTCACCGGCTTGCCCGCGGCGTTCGCGACCATCGCGCGAACGATGCGCGCCATCAAGCGCGGCTTCACCGGGATCGCGGCGCCGCCGCCGTGCGAGGTCACCTTGCGCACCGGGCAGCCGAGGTTGAGGTCGACGTGGTCGACACCGTCCTCGACCAGGCGCGCCACCATCTCGCCCGCGTCGCGCGGATCCGAGGTGTAGACCTGGACGGAGCGAGGATTCTCGTCGGGCCGCGAGCTGGCCAGCAGCGCCGTGCGACGGTTCCCGTTGAGGTAACCGCGCGCGGTGATCATCTCCGAGACGTAGACGCCGGCGCCCTGCTCGCGGCACAGCGAGCGGAAGGGATAGTTGGTGACGCCGGCCATCGGCGCGAGCACGACGGGCGGCCAGACCGCGAGCGCGCCCAGCCGCAGCGGCGCGAACTCAGCGGGCCTCGCCGGCGCGACCGGAGCAGCGCTCGGACCATCGTCGTGCGCCGGCGGCGCAGACGGTTCAGCGTCCATGGCTTCGAACCCGCTCACTCAGCGCTTCTCATCCTCTTTCGCGCGCTCCGCTGCTGCGCGCAGCTTGGCGAGCGTTTCCTCGGGCAGTGCGAGCCCCGCGCCGCCGTGCGTGTCGACCTCCAGCAGCGTGGTCTGCGACTGCGAGGTCCCGAGTTGCTCGGCGAGCACGCGGACGGCGCCGCTGGGATCGAAGACGGCGACCTTGAGTCCCGTGGGTGTCCTGAAGCCGTGGTCGCCCTCGGGGTTGATCGCGAGATCCCAGCGGACCACTTCGAGCTCGAGGCCCTCGTGGAAGCGCATCACCGGGAACGCGCCGGGCTTGCGCGTCAACGCGAGCAGCATCGGCGTGGTGATGCTGTCGCAGTCGATCGCGGCCAGGTCTTCGCGCGCCGCGTTCAGGTCGACGAACTTGTCGTCGAGTCGGCGCTCGACACGCCACTGCTCGCCGACCTTGACACCGCGCACCACCAGCTCGCGCCCCTGCGCGTTCGCGCGCAGCTCGAAGCTCTCCAAGCGCGACTTGCGCACGCGCTGGCGCACGTCGATCTGCACCTGCGGCGCGCCCACGCTGCCGCGCACGCGGCGCCGCCCGCAGAACGTGAGCGTGTCGTCGACTTCGCGCACCACGGCCCAGCGCTCGGCCCCGAGTCGTCCGGCGCCGCTGATGGTTTCGCAGCTTCCGCTGAGCAGCACCGAGCCCTCGGGCAGCGCCGGCGCGTCGACTTCGATCGGGCGCTCGAACTCCTCGCGCGCCTTCGCCACCCAGGCGCTCAGCTCGTCGCGCAGCTCACTCAAGCGCACCGCGTCGACGTACGTCCCGCGTCGCACGAGTCCAGCCACTTCGCGCAACGCAGCGACGCTCGCCAGCGGATCCGAGCGCAGCAGCACCAGATCCGCGCGCTTGCCGACTTCGATCGCGCCGTTGCTCTCGAGCCCGAAGCACTCCGCCGCGCCGCGCGTGCACGCCGCGAGGCAGTCGTACGCGCTGACTCCGGCTGCAGACCACTGTGCGAGCTCGCGGTGCAGTCCTTCGCCGGGCGTCAACCACGGGTGCGGCGCGCCGCTGCCGGGAACGAGCTTCGCACCGGCGGTGTAGAGCGCGGTCAGCAGCGCCTTGGCCTTCGCGTGGACCATCTCGCGGCGCTTTCGCAACTCAGGAGTGTTCTGCTCCTCGCGCTGCTGGAGCTCGTTCAGCCAGTAGCTCGCGTAGTTGGGCCCGAGCAATGCGAGATCGGGCGACCGAGGATCGACCGCGTCGAGGTCCTTGCTCATCGCCGACAACGTCGGAATGACCCACACGCCCGAGTCCGCGACCGCCTTCGCGATCGCCGGCAGCTCGTCGAGCGTGAGCGTGACCCAGGTCTTTCCCTCCGGCAGCAGGGCGTCCAGCGCAACCAACGCGCGCGGTCGCGCCTCGAGCACCGCCGCGAGGTCGAGCTCCTTGGGGCGCGGCCCCATCACGGGCAGCGACTTCTCGGCGGCCTCCTTCAGCAGCGCGCGCCAAACGTCCGGCGCGAGTTGCGCGTGCGTGGCGAGGAACGACACCTCGAGCTCGCCCAGGTGCTCGACCGCTTCGTGGGCGTCGCCCTCCGTGCGCAGGATGAGCGCCGCGCTGGTGGCCGGCGGATCTCCGTCGAGCAGCGCTCCGGCGGTGGTGATCTCGGGCCCCCACGCCGCCGCGCGCGCCACCGGATCACGCGCGTCGAGGATGCGCGCCAGATCGTTCCCGTGATCGCAGATGCGCCCGACGCCGGCGAGCGTGTAGAGCCGATCGTGTTCCGGATCGTGGTACGCGAGCGCGTCGACGTAGGCCGGGACGACGTGCAAGCTGCTCACGTCGATGCGGCGCGCGGCGGCCGGGACCTCGAGAGGCCCGCACAGCGCCTTGACGACGCCGTCCTCCATCACGATCGCGACGTCCTTGGGCTGCGCGCCGGGCGCGAGGGTGTGCACGCGACCGCCGACGAGCGCGATCAGTTCGGGGGCGGCCACGGTCAGGGCCACGAGCAGGGTGAACATTCGGAGGATGATGGCACGGACAGGGGCGCGCGGTCCACGCGACGCGGAGGACCGCCAGTTCCGACGCTCGCGCGGAGGCGACGGGTATGATCGCGGGTTCGATGCCCAGCGACCTTGGACGAGACAATGCCGGACAGCGCGGGCCCCGGCGCGAAACGCCCGCCGCCGCGAGCTCCGGCCCTGCGCCCTCCCCCAGCGCCCGTCCGAGCGTGCGGCTGGAGTCCGACGAACTCGCGCGCGGCCCGTGGGTGTTCGCGCGCCAAGTCGACCCGCCGCGCGAGCCCATCGCAGGCGGCGAGCTGGTCGAGGTCTATGACCGCAGCGAGCGCTTCCTGGGCCACGCGCTGTGCAACGAGGCCTCGGACATCCGGCTGCGTTGGTTGTCGCGAGGGCGCAAGAACGACCTGGACCGCCCGCGGGAGTTCCTCGAGCGGTTGCTCCGCAACGCGGACCGGCTCCGTCGCAAGACGCTGCGCCTGCACGAGCGCACCAACGCGTACCGCGTCGCGCACGCCGAGGGCGACGACCTGCCGGGCCTGATCGTCGACCGACTCAACGACGTGCTGGTGTGCGAGCACCACGCGCTGGGCTTCTGGCGCCTGCGCGCCGAAGTCGAGTCGGCGCTGCGCTCGATCTACCCCGAGTGCGCCGTGGTCCACCGCATTCCGGCGAGCGCACGGCGCTCCGAGGGCTACAGCGACGCCGACCTGCGCGTCGCGGAGTCGTCGGGCGGCCGCGAGACCGTGATCGAAGAGAACGGGGTCCGCTACCCCGTGGGCGCCGGCCTGGGCCACAAGACCGGCTGGTTCTGCGATCAGCGCGACAACCGCGCGCTCGTCGCGTCGTACTGCGCGGGGCGCGACGTGCTCGACCTGTGCTGCAACGCGGGCGGCTTCGCGTTGAACGCGGCCAAGGCCGGGGCGCGCACGGTGAGAGCCGTGGACCTCGACGAGGTCGTGCTCGAGCGCGCGTACGCGGCCGCGACGCTCAATCAGGCGCGCATCGACTTCACGCACGCGGACGCGTTCGACGTGCTGCGCTCGGTGGCCGCGAGCACCGCTCGCCCGTCGGTCGTGATCGTCGATCCGCACAAGATCATCGCCACCAAGAACGACTACGAGGCGGGCCTCGACAAGTACAGCGACCTGAACACGTTGGCGCTCAAGGCCGTGCGCGACGGAGGCCTCGTGGCGAGCTTCTCGTGCTCGGGCCTGCTGCAGGAGCCCGCCTTCTTCGGAATGCTGTTCCAGGCCGCGCGGCGCGCCGGGCGCGGCGTACGCCTGCTGCACGTGCTCGGCGCGGGTCCGGACCACCCCCAGCGCCCCGACTTCGCACGCTCGCGCTACCTCAAGGGCGCGCTTTTGGCCGTCGACTGAGCGCCGCGCGCAACTCGACGACCAGCGAGGGCGTGCAACGCGCCCGCGAGGAGACTAGGATGCGCGCACTGCCGCCCTCGCGCCGCCCTCCAGTGGCGCGGGGGCGCGGTCGTCAGCAGAGGTCGGTTTTGAAATCGCCCCCCGGTTCGAACGTCGCGCCGGGTGCGATCGGGACCACCGCTGCGACGGTCCAACCGCATGCGACTCCCCCTGTTCTTGACCGCTTTTTGGAGCTGAAACGATGAGCCTGGCGATCCTGGCAACGGAAGACAATTGGCAGGGATTCGACGAAGCCTGGAACCAGCTCATGCGCTCGAGCGGCCCGATCGACGAGCTGCTCTCCGCGCTCGAAGTGGTCGGGGCCAAGCGCCGCATCGCGCGCTGCCTGCCGATGGTGCGCGAACACACCGACGCGCTGGGCGAATCGGGCCGCGCCGAAGAGGCCGCGCTGATCCTGGGCACCACGCTGCGCGCCGGCGGTCCGGTGAACGAGATCGCTGAACCGCTGCTGCGCCACTCCGAGGCGGCCTGGGGCGCCGAGCCGTGGTGGGAGCCGTTCCGCGAACTGGCGGGCCTCAAGCGCGAGGCGATCGACCTGCGCAAGGCCTGGATGCACTTCGACGACATGCGCTCGTACCGCGTCGGCGCGATCGTGTTCCACGCCGCGGGCTGGGGCGTCGGGCAAGTGTTGGAGTGCTCGCACAGCGACCTCGAGGTGCACGTGCACTTCCAGTCGGGCCGCAAGGACCGCTTCCCGATCCGCACCGCGGTCGAGATCTTCGAGCGCCTGCCCGAGCACGACCTGCGCGCGCAGTTGGTCAAGGACCCCGCGGGCCTCAAGAAGCGCCTCAAGGAAGAGCCGCTCGAGATCCTGCGCTCGGTGCTCCTGCGCTACGGCGGCAAGGCCAGCAGCGTCGCGGTCCGCAACGCGCTCATGCACATCGGTGTCGACGGCCCGGCGTGGTCCAACTGGTGGAAGAAGACGCGCCTGGCGGCTGAGAACAGCGAGTGGTTCCGCGTGTCGGGCAACGCCGCGCGCGCCGAGATCGAACTGCTGCGCCGCGCGCTCGACCCGGTCGACGCCCTGCGCCGCCAGTTGCTCCAAGCCCCCACGCTCAAGGTGGCGCTGTCGCGCGTCCGCGACATCCTCGGCGGGGCCAAGCTCGAAGAGAACATCCGCAACTCGGCGCTCGAGGCGATCGAAGGCCTCGTGGCGGACGAGAAGCAGCCGCTCGAGCACCGCCTGTCGGCCTGGATGCTCCTGCGCGAGCACCGTGGCACGACGCCGCAGGCGTTGACGGATCGCCTCATGCGCGAGGCGGCCAAGCCCGCGCCGACCGACCCGGCGGTTCCTCCGCCGCTGTGGGCGTTGTTCCAGCGCATGCCGGGCGCCAAGGAGCAGGAGACCTCCGTCGCGCTGCTCGAACAGGTCTACGGAGACACCTGGGTCGAAGAATCGGTCAAGCACCTCGCGCACGCCGCGCCCGGCGCCGCCAAGCCGCTCATCGACGCCTTGCGCAAGGCGGATCGCGGCGAGGACCTGTCGCGCTGGTACACGACGCTGCTGGCGCGTCCGACGCGCTCGCCCTTCGTGCTCATCGAACTTGCGCGCCTCGCCGAACGCGGCGAACTCGAAGGCAAGTTCCCCACGCCGGTCCAGCGCGGCATGGCGCTGCTCGAACTCGGCGTGTTCCTCCAAGAGCGCAAGCGCGGTGACTCAGTGATGACTCGCGCGCAGGCGCGCCTGACCGACCTGCTCACGCGCGGCGAGCCGACGCTGCTCGCCAAGCTGCTCGAGAAGGCCGACATCACCGCGATGCGCTCGATCCGCGGCATGTTGCAGCGCGGCGTCGACGAGAAGGTCGACAGCGTCGTGACCGACATCGCCATCGACATGGGCAGCGAAGTGTTCCGCGCCGACGCCCTGCCCTTCTGGCAAGAAGACAAGATCTGGACGACGCGCGCCGGGCTCGAGAAGCGCGACGCGGAGTTGCGCGAGCTCAAGGAGAAGAAGATCCCCGCCAACGCCGAGGCGATCGCCAAGGCTGCGTCGTACGGCGACCTCTCGGAGAACGCCGAGTGGGAGCAGGCGATCGAAGAGCAGCGCCAGCTCACCAACGCGGCGTCCGAGATGGACAAGGAACTGCGCATGGCCGCGCTGCTCGAGAACGCGAACCTGCCCGACGGCGTCGTGTGCCCCGGCACGCGCGTCACCTACCGCGACGTGAAGTCCGGCGAAGCGCACACGGTCACGATCCTCGGTCCCTGGGACGCGCGCGACGACTCGACCATCAGCTACAAGGCGCCGCTGGCGCGCGGCATGCTCGGCAAGTCGGCCAGCGAGATCGCGATCATCGAGCTGCCCAGCGGCGTGCAAGAGGTCGAGATCCTCTCGGTCGAGCCCGTCGACCTGTGAGCGGACGGCGCCGAAGCGCGCAGTGACACAAGCCCTCGGCTCGCGTCGGACGACGCAGCCGAGGGCTTTGTTCTTGGGAGCTCGGAGCCCCGAGTCGAGCCACCCCGGCCAGCGGTGCGAGTCGCGGCCGCGCCTCGAGTGGCTCAGTTGCATCGGACGCCGACTCTCGGGCTTGGGCTCGAAGCGTCAGCCGGAGCGCTGAGGTCGAGCGCGACGTTCGCACTCGCAAGGAACTCGCATCGCAACTCGTCCGAACCGCGCCGAAGTCGAGCCAAGGCGCGCGATGCGGACCCCCAGTTGGTCGCGGCGAATTCCGATCGCAAGCGCCCCTCGGCGAGCGCTCCGGATCGCGCGCTGAGTCGCAGCCCAAGAGCGGCGCACCGCCCCTCTTAGAGCGAGGAAATGTCGAGTCACCGCGGGAGTGGGCGCCGTTGACCTCTGGCTAGAATCGCCTCGGGAGAAGGACTGAGCCCGCGGGCGCGGCGACATCGGCTCGCAGCCGGTGCGGAGCATCGACGCGTTGCGTTCGATGTGCGCGGTCGACCGCGAGCCCGAACACCTACCGAGGCTTCGCGATGATCGACTTTCTTCGCCAGCTGTTCGACACCTCGGACTTCACGCCGCGCTGGAACTGTGGAGTGTGGAGCGAGGCGCACGGCTGGACTCACGTTGTCGCGGACCTCGCGACATGGGGCGCGTACGCCGCCGTGTCGGCCTGGCTGGTCCATCTGATCTGGCGACGGCAAGACGTCCGATTCCCCCGCACTCTGTGGTTGTTCGCGGCGTTCATCTTCGCGTGCGGCGCGGTGCACCTGATCGAGGCGACCTTGTTCTGGACGCCGTGGTATCGGCTCTCGGCCTTGTTCAAAGTCGTGACGGCGCTCGTCTCGTGGGCGACCGTGGTCGCGCTCGTGCGCGTCACGCCATCGGTGATGACGCTCCCGAGCATGGCGCACATGCTGGCGCTGGTGGAATCGTCCGAGGACGCGATCGTGAGCCTCGACACGTCCGGTCGGATCACGACCTGGAATTCAGCGGCCACGGAGTTGTTCGGCGCGCCGGCCGCGCAAGCGATCGGACGCGACTTCGCGGAACTCCTGGACAGCGACAAGCAGGCGGAGTGGCGCCGACAGCTCGAAGCGAGCCATCGTGAACTCGTCACTGCGCCGATCGAGATCGTGCGCGGGACCTCTGAGCGGCCCGTTCACCTCTCCGCTCGTGTCTCGAGGATCCTGGATCGCTCCAAGCGGCTGGCTGGGTTCGCGCTGATCGCCCGGGACGTCACACGGTACGTGGACTCGGAGCGCCGACTGCAACGCTTCGCGAGCATGCTCGAGTCGGTCATCGACGCGTCGCCGACAGCGACGGTGCTCGTCGACGACACGGGACGCGTCCGGCTCGCGAACAGCGCAGCGGGCGAACTGTTCGGAGGACAACGCGAAGAGCTCGTGGATCGCTCCGTCGAAGAACTCATGCCCCAAGCGATGCGCGAATCGCACGTCGCGCTGCGCAACGCGTACCTCTTGTCCCCGACTCCGAGACGGATGTCGGGGCCACGCGAGATCCCCGCGCTGCGACTCGACGGAGAGATCGTCCCGACCGAGATTCAGTTGACTCCCGTCGAGTTCCACGAAGGTGTCGCGGTCCTCGCGTCGATCACGGACTTGCGAGCAAAGCGACTCGCGCGGTTCGAGGGCGAGCGACGCTTCCGCGAGATCGCCGACTCGCTCCCTCAACTGGTATGGACCTGCGAGCCGGGCGGCGCCTGCGACTTCCTCAATCGCCGCTGGGTCGAGTACACGGGGATTCCCGCGTCGAGCCAGCTCGGCTCGGCCTGGTTGGCGCAACTCCACCCCGACGACCGCGCGCGGGTCGCGACCGAGTGGGGCGCCGCCGTCGAAGCGCACAGCGACTTCCGCGTCGAGTTCCGCATCCGCGGCGCCAACGGTCGCTACCGCTGGTTCGACACGCGCGGCAGGCCGCTCACCGACGAGCGCGGCGCCGTGACGAAGTGGTTCGGCTCGTGCACGGACATCGACGAGCAGCACGAGCTCCGCGAGAAGCTGAGTCAGAACTCGGCCATCGTGGAAGGCTCGCAGGACGCCATCGTGGGGCAATCGCTCGACGACGTCGTCACAAGCTGGAACGCCGCCGCCGCACAGATCTACGGCTACACCGCGGCGGAGATCATCGGGCAATCGGTGCTGAAGCTCATCCCAGAAGACCGCCGCGAGGAGCATCAGCAGTTGATCGTCGCCATCCAGCGCGGTGAGAAGGGCGAGGCGCGAGACACGATTCGCCTGCACCGCTCGGGCGCGCGCATCGAGGTCTCCCTGGCCGTCTCCCCCATCTACGACGCGACCGGAGCGATCGTCGGCGCATCCAAGGTCGCGCGCGACATCTCAGCTCGACGGGAGAGCGAGCGCCGGCTGATTCGATTGACGGACGAGTTGCGGCGCTCGAACTCCGACTTGGAGCAGTTCGCCTACGCCGCGTCGCACGACCTGCAGGAACCGCTGCGCATGATTCGGATCTACCTGCAGAAGCTCGAGGCCGCGGTCGGTCAGGAGATTCCCGCCAGCTCGAGCCAGTACATCGAGACCTGCGTGCGCGCGTCGCGGCGCATGAGCAGCCTGATCGCCGATCTGCTGGCGTACTCGCGCCTGCGCCAGTCGAATCTGCGCCCCGCGCGAGTCGACTTGAACTCGACCATCCGCGCCGTGCGGGAGAACCTCGCAGCAGCGCTCGAAGACGCAGGCGCGGAGTTGCTCCACGGCGAGCTTCCCACCCTTCGCGGCGACGAGACCCAGTTGGTCCAGTTGTTCCAGAACCTCATCGGCAATGCGATCAAGTTCCGAGGCAAGCACCCGCCTCGGATCGAGGTCATCGCCGAGCGCACCCGCGAGGGTTTCGAGATCCGGGTCGTCGACAACGGTATTGGGATCGATCCCGCGCACCACGAGCGCATCTTCGGCGTTTTCAAGCGCCTTCACGGGGCTCAGCAGTATCCGGGAACGGGCATTGGACTGGCGCTGTGCAAGCTGATCGCGGAGCGGCACGGAGGGTCGATTCGAGTAGAATCCGCTGTCGGCAGAGGCTCTGCGTTCATCCTCGATCTACCCGAAGCCATCGTCGAACCGTGACCCAGCAGGAATCCAACATGCGTCCGATCCGGCTCATGATCGTGGATGACAATCAGGACGACATCGCCCTGTTGACCGAGAGCTTCTCCAGGCGGAACGCGAGCCTGGAATGCCTGACCGCGAGCGATGGGATGGAAGCGATCGAGAAACTGCGCGATCGTCGCGACACGGCCCCTTCCGCGCTGCCCGATCTGATCCTGCTCGACCTGAACATGCCGCGCATGGACGGTCGTGAGTTTCTCACCGTCGCCAAGGCGGACAACCGCATTGGGCGAATCCCCGTTGTGGTGCTGACCAGCTCAGCCTCCGACGCGGACGTGCTTCGCGCGTATCAGGCCCACGCCAACGGCTACCTGGTGAAGCCCAGCGATCTCGACGAACTCCACCAGATCGTGGAGCTGATCGACCACTACTGGCTGCGGGCCAGTTCGCTGCCGCAGTCCTGAGTAGCGCTGGCCCGCGCTGTCATCGCGCCACGCTTCCGGCCCTCGAACGACGGCATTGCGCCGCGCGTACATCCCGCCGCTGTCATTCAGAAGCACCGGGGAAATCGCCGCACACGCGCCGCCGAACTGTCGGCGCACTGCTCGAGCGCGCGTCACGGCAGCGAGCCGTACTTACTCGGCCTTCGCCGCCGCGAACGCTGTGTCAACCGCCTGACGCGCGCGCGGCTCAGTTCGCCTTGTCAGGGTGCGACCAAAGGAAGCCCTGAGCGCGTTGGACGCCGAGGTCTACCAGGATCTCACGTTGGGACTCGCGCTCGATGCCCTCGGCGATGAGCTCCGTCGCGGGCGACGAGAACAGCGACACCAGACGCTGGAGAGTGCGGCGCGCGCCGACGTCCTGATCGATCTGCGCGGTCATCGCCCGGTCGATCTTCACCACGTCGGGCTCTACGGCGAGCAGTGTTTCGAGCGCGCTGTGCCCGAACCCGATGTCGTCGAGCGCTATCCGGAAGCCCATCTCGCGCAGGTCGTCCATGCGAGAGCGCACGAGGGCGGATCCGCCGACGAACTGCTGCTCGCTGAGCTCGATGCAGAACTTCGAGCGGTCCTTCACTCGACTGACCAGGTTCTCGAAGCGCTTGCCGTGCGAGTCGAGCAACGACGTCGGGAACACGTTGAGGTGGAACTCGCGGCCCGAGTTGATCTCCAACGCGCGGCCGATGCAGCGGCCCAAGCACGCCAGGTCGACTTCCTCCAGGCAGTCGGCGCGGCGCGCGGCCTCGAAGAACACCGAGGGCGAGACCATCGGATCGGGGCCGCGGCAGAGCAACTCGAAGCCCACCACCGCCCCGGTGCGCACATCGTTGATCTCCTGCGCGACGACGCGGATCTGCCCGGCGAGCAGTCGCTCCAGCGCGGAGTCCATGGCCGAGAGAACACCGCTGAACTCGCCGCCGTCCGAGTAGGAGACCCGATCGCGGCCGGCCACCTTGCTCTGCTTGAGCACGCCGCTCGCGGCCTTGACCAGATCGTCGACCGTCGACTCCGCAACGGGCGCCGCCACTACGCCGACGCTGATCGTCGCCTTCAGCGGCTGCTCCTGATACGTGATCGGCCCAGCGGCCACGGCGCGGCGCAGCTTCTCGCCCACGTGAGCGCCTTCCGCCAGACGGCTCGCGGGGAGCACCGCGAGGAACTCGTCTCCGCCCACGCGCGCCAGGAGGTCGCTGGGACGGAGCGAACTGCGCAGTCGTTGCGCAACCTCCTTCAAGACGACATCTCCCGCCGAGTGGCCGTACCCGTCGTTGATGTGCTTGAAGTTGTCGCAGTCCACGAGCAGCGCCATCATCGGATCGAAGCTGCGCTTGGAGATCTGATACTGCTGCCGCAGCAGGCGCTCGAGCCCTCGCCGGTTGTGCAAGCCGGTCAGGGGATCGTGATTGGCTTCCTCGGCGAAGACCTCGACCTTGGAGGCCAGTTCCTGCTCGCGCGCCAGTTGGCTGGAGATGTCCGTCCACTGGCACACGATCAGACCCGTTCCGGTCGCACCGTCCGTCGAGTACGCGATCTCCAAATCGCAGGGCAAGATCTTCCCCGCGCGAGTCTTCAACCGGATCAGCGTGGAAGCCTCAGGCGAAGACGAGCGCGCGACCGACTCGGTGATCTCGGTCCACGTCTGGTTGTCCTCGGCGGAGGCAAGGACTTCCTGAATCGTCGCCGGCGCCGGAGTGTCCAGCCATTCGAGCGCGCGACGCGCTGAGCGGTTGCTCCACAGCACCGCGCCGTCCGGACTGACGAACATCATCGGGACGCGCGCTTGTTCACCCGCGATGCGATGGATCTCGCCGGTGCGCCTTCGCTGCCGATCCACGGCCCGCGCTGCGGTGATGTCCTCGATCACTCCGAACGAAGTCGCGGCGCTCAGGTCGCTCATGGACTTGCCGAAGCAGCGATCGCGCACCGTGCGCACCTCGCCGTCGGGGCGCACGACGCGATACTCGATCTCGCTCGGCCGACCGTCGCCTCGTGCAGCGAGTTCGCGCTCCACACGTTCGCAATCGTCCGGGTGGATCGTGTCGAACCAGGCGTCCGGATTGCGGAGCAGCGTCGAACGCTGGCGGCCCCAGATCGCCTCGAAACTCGGGCTGAGGTAGTTGTAGGCGTGGTTGAGAGAGTCGGCGATCCAGATGACGTCGCCGAAGCTCTGCAGCGCGCTCTCGAGCGTACGTCGATCGACGTCTTCGATGTTGAACGCGCGGTTGACGTTGGAGAGGTCGACGAAGGTCAACACGACTCCGCCGCGCTCGCCGGTCGGAAGCGTGAGCGGGTGGCCGCGCACGAGCACCGCCGCCAGGTTCTTGGTCTTGGCGTGGGTCTCGAGGACCGAGTCGCTCTCGAGCACTTGGCGCGCGACCTGAGCCAGATCGACGCCATCCAAGTGCGAGGCGAGGTCGTAGATGGGCCGACCGAGGTCCTGGTCGCGCAGCGGAATCACGATCTCCACCGACGGTGTGAAGCGCCTCACGCGCAGCTCGGAGTCGAGGAACAGCGTTCCGATCGCCGTGGTGCGCAGCAGGTTCTGCAGGTCCTCGGTGACCTGCGCGAGTTCGGCGATCTTGTCCTGGTGCTCAGCGTTGACGCTGTAGAGCTCCTCGTTGACGGAGTGCAGCTCCTGATTCGTCGACTGCAGCTCTTCGTTCGAGGCGAGCAACTCCTCGTTGACCGACTGGAGCTCCTCATTGGTGGTCTCCAGCTCTTCGATCGACGTCTGCAGACTCTCGCGAGTGCTCTGCAACTCGCGCTCGAGCATCGTGACGTGCGAATTGACGGCCTCGTCGACGTCGACGAGTTGCGGTCCCTCGCGCACGACGCGCACCGAGGCATTGCCGACGAGGACGATGTCCAGACCGGGAAGGCTGCCCTCGCTCGGGAGGTGAACCAGATCGATCGAGATCAGTTCCTTGTCGCTCGTGTCGCTCCGCGGCATGCGCGCGACGTGAATGACCTCGGCGCTTGCGCGGGCGCGCCGCAGCCCCACGAGCAACGCGGGCGCGATGCCCTCGGGCAACATGTCCCGCAGATCCGTCGTCACCGGCCCCTTCGGCATCCGGAGCCAGCGGCCGGCGTCGCCGAACGTGTAGATGACCTCGCCCGACTCGGAGACCACCACTCCGGCCTCCGCGAACAGCTCGATCAGGCGCTCGGCGACGCGGAGCATCGGGTGCTCGACGACTGCCTTTGCGGCGGCGCGTTGCGGCGGATTGCGCGTCGCCGCGAAGCGCGGGAACCCCAACGTGCCCGTCGGAATGCGCGAGTCCGTCTTCTTCGAGAACAACTTCCACTTCGTGTCGAGCACGTGGAAGTCAGTCTGCATCGTGTCGATCGTCTCGCTGGGCCCGAGGAACAGGATCCCCCCGCGGCGAAGCGCGAAGTGGAAGCGCTCCAGAGCTGCGCGCTGCGCGTCGGGTTGGAGATAGATCAAGAGGTTGCGGCAGACGACGACGTCAGCGCGAGGGAATGGCGGGTCGCGCAATACGTCGTGCCTGGCGAACACGATCCGGTTGCGGATGACCGGGAGCACGCGCAGGCCGTCCTCGTCGTGCATCACGAGGGTCTTGAAGTAGTTCCGCGGGATATCGGACTCGACGTACATCGGGTAGCGACCCGCCGACGCCGTGGACAACGTCGACTCGACGATGTCCGTGGCGAACATCTTGAAGTCGAACTTCGCGCCCATCTCGCGCAGGCATCGATCGAGCAGCGCGGCGATCGAGTACGCCTCTTCGCCAGTCGAGCAACCCGCCACCCAGATGCGCAGCGGCTCGGCGCGCTCGTGGAACTGCACGATCAACGCCATCAGCCGCTGACGGAAAGCCCAGAAAGCCTGCAGATCTCGGAAGAAGCGTGTGACGTGAATGAAGCAGTCGCGCGCGAGCGCGGTGACCTCGTCGGGGTCGCGCTGCAGCACCTCGACGTACGTGTTGACGTCGCTCAACGAACGCAGGCTCATTCGGCGCTCGATGCGCCGCACGATCGTGGCCGACTTGTAGCTGGAGAGGTCGTACTCGGTCGTGTCCTTCAACAGCCTCAGGATCGACTCGTACGGCCCGATGTCCGTCGACTGCTGCCCCAGCCCCGGTCCAGCGCGCAGGAACGGATGCGCCAGCAGCGACACGACCTTCTCAGCGAGTTGCGACGGCTCGAGCGAGAAGTCCGCGACCCCGGTGCTCAACGCCGCGTAGGGCATGCCGTCGAACGCGCTGCTCTCCGGCGACTGAACCATGACGATGCCGCCCGAGGCCTTCACCGACTGGATGCCGCGAGAGCCGTCGCTGCCGGTTCCCGACAAAATGATCGCGATGTTCGCCCCGGCGCGCTGGTTGGCGAGCGACTCGAAGAAGACGTCGATCGGGCGCGGGATGGTCCGATTCGGGCCCTGCGCTTCGACGCGCAACTCCTCGCCGTCGACGATGATGTTCGTGCTCGGTGGAAGCAGGTAGACGTGGTCTGGAAGGAGCGGTGCGCGGTCGTCCACCCGCACGACAGGCATCTCGGTGTGCCGCCTGAGGATCTCGTCCATCAGACTCTTGAAGTCCGGCGAGAGGTGCTGGACCACGACGTACGCCGCGCCGGTGTGGTTCGGCAGGCTGTCGAAGAACACCTGCAGCGCCTCCAGCCCCCCAGCCGACGCGCCCAGGCCGACCACGACCGCGCGCGGCGTCTCGTGATCCGCCGGCGTCGACACGGAGGCTGGTGTCGTCGAAGCGTCGCTGCGCCCCGCCCCCCCCTGCTTCACGATCGCTTCGCTTGCCTTGGCGTGCCGTTGGGGAGGTCGTGCCATGAGTTGCTTGCCTGTTCCGAGTCTTCGGGCATGCCCTGGCCGCTGCGTCCCGCTGCGAGGGGGGAAAAAACGCGCGGCACAGACCGGCTCAGAGTAGCGCCGCGCGCTTTCAGGTCGAGCCTCCCGAACGCGGACGTTCCCGCGCTGCAAAGCCGCCGCGGTGATCACCACGCTGTCCGCGGCCGCGGGATCGCGTGCGGGTAGATCACCCGGGAGAATCCGACCTTCCCAGTTTCAGGACAGCAATGCCAGCGGCGCCGGTGTCCCCCCCAGCCTGATGCGGAGCACTTCCAGCCCGATCCGCGCTTGAGCCAAGCTCAGCCACGACATATCATGATGTCGTGATATTCGGCAGCGGACTCCAATGGGCGGGCGCGTCCACCCCGAGCTTCCAAGGAGGCCGTCCGTGATCGCCTCCAGCGACGTCTCGGCCGTCCTGAAGGCCCTGGGGGACGACACCCGGCTGCGCATCCTCGCGCTCCTGGTCGACACCGAACTGAGCGTCGGCGAGCTCTCGCGCGCGCTCGACATGTCGCAGAGCCGCGTCTCGAACCACCTGCGCCTCTTGCGCGAGACCGGGCTCATCGCGGAGCGGCGCTCGGGCTCGTCCACGTTCCTGCGGCTCGCCCCCAGCGCCGACGAGCTGTCCGGCGGCGTGTGGAATGCGGTGCAGGCGCGAGTGCGCACGCGGCCCGACCACCACGCGGATCGGCGCCGCCTGTCCGCGCTGCTCGAGGAGCGCGAGCACCGCGCGGCGGAGCTGTTCGAGCGCCTCGCGCCCGACTGGGACAAGGTCGGCGTCGACTTCGCGAACGGGCAAGCCCGCCAGCGCGCCGTGGCCTCGCTGCTGCCGCGAGAAATGACCATCGCCGACATCGGTTGCGGCACGGGCTACCTCGCGCGGGGCCTGCTGGGACTCGCCACGAAGATCATCTGCGTCGACCGCTCGCAGGCGATGCTCGACCAGGCGCGCGAACGGGTCGGTCGCGAGAGCGCCGGCGAGGCGCAGCTCGAGTTCCGCCGCGGTCCGCTCGATCAGCTCCCTATCGCGGACGGCGAAGTCGACGGGCTGGTCGCGGGCATGGTCCTCCACCACCTCTCCGAACTCGCGCCCGCCGCCGCGCAACTGCGCCGCGTGCTCAAACCGGGCGGACCGGCCGTCGTGCTCGAACTCGAGCCGCACGGCGAGGACTGGATGCGCGAGACGATGGGCGATCACCACTTGGGGCTCGACGCGCGCGACGTGGTGCGTGCGCTCGAACGAGCGGGCCTTGAACAGGTCTCGAGCACTCCGCTCGATGATCGCTACACGCCGCGTCGCCCGGACGGCGAGCGCGCGTCACTCAAGCTCTACCTGGTGCGCGGCTTCGCGCCCCGGGCTTAGATCACTGGTTTTCCACAACGACAACGATTCGAACGCAATGAACACGACGACCCAATCCAAGCAGGACTTCAAGGTCAAGGACCTCTCGCTCGCGGAGTTCGGCCGCAAGGAGATCGAGCTCGCTGAGGTGGAGATGCCCGGCCTGATGGCGATCCGCGCCGAGTACAAGGGCCAGAAGCCGTTGGCCGGCGCGCGCATCACGGGCTCGCTGCACATGACCATTCAGACCGCGGTCCTGATCGAGACCCTGGTCGAACTCGGCGCGAAGGTGCGCTGGGCGAGCTGCAACATCTTCTCGACGCAGGACCACGCCGCCGCTGCGGTCGCGGTCGGTCCCAAGGGCACGCCGGCCAAGCCCAAGGGCGTCCCCGTGTTCGCCTGGAAGGGCGAGACGCTCGAGGAGTACTGGTGGTGCACCGAGCAGGCGCTCCTGTGGCCGGACGGCAAGGGCCCCAACATGCTGCTCGACGACGGCGGCGACGCGACCATGATGGTCCACTTCGGAACGCAGTACGAAGCGGCCGGCAAGGTCCCCGCGCCGAAGAAGAACGATCAAGAGGACTGGGCCGAGTTGCTCAAGTGCCTCAAGCGCTCGCTCGAGAGCGACCCGACGCGCTGGACCGAGATCGGCAAGAACATCAAGGGCGTCACCGAAGAGACCACCACCGGCGTGCACCGTCTGTACGAGATGCAGCGCAAGGGCGAGTTGCTCTTCCCCGCGATCAACGTCAACGACTCGGTGACGAAGTCGAAGTTCGACAACCTCTACGGCTGCCGCCACAGCCTCGTCGACGGGATCATGCGCGCCACCGACGTGATGCTCTCGGGCAAGGTCGCGGTCGTGTGCGGCTACGGCGACGTCGGCAAGGGCTGCGCCAAGTCGCTCGCGGGTCAGGCGGCGCGCGTCGTCGTCACCGAGATCGATCCGATCTGCGCGCTGCAAGCGTGCATGGACGGCTACCAGGTCGCGCGCGTCGAGGACGTCGTCGCGACGGCGGACATCTTCATCACCGCGACGGGCAACAAGAACGTGATCACCGTCGAGCACATGGCGAAGATGAAGAACAACGCCATCGTCGGGAACATCGGTCACTTCGACAACGAGATCGACATGATGACGCTCGCGCGCACCAAGGGCGTGAAGCGCGTGAACATCAAGCCGCAGGTCGACCGCTGGGTGTTCCCCGACGGCCACGGGATCATCGTGCTGGCCGAAGGCCGCCTGTTGAACCTGGGCTGCGCGACCGGCCACCCCAGCTTCGTGATGTCGAACAGCTTCTCGAACCAGGTGATCGCGCAGATCGAGCTGTTCACGCAGACCTCGAAGTACGACAAGGCCGTCTACGTGCTGCCCAAGCACCTCGACGAGAAGGTGGCGCGCCTGCACCTGGCGAACCTCGGCGCGCGCTTGACCCAGCTGACGCCCGATCAGGCGAGCTACATCGGCGTGCCGAGCGAAGGCCCGTACAAGCCGGGCCACTATCGCTACTAACCGGCGCTACTGAACGGCGCTGCCAACTGACGCCGCTGGCGGCGCC